>NZ_JAACYW010000226.1 GCF_015356825.1 Catenulispora rubra
AGCATCCAGCAAGCTGTCCGTCGAAGCCACCGGCGACCTCCTGGGAATCGAGCAATCCGACACCGGAAGCTATGCCACCATCACCGACCCCTTACACACTCAAGCTGACGCTGATTTCCCAGCTCAAAGGCCCTGTTCGATTGAGCAACAGCCTCTCAGGTCAGTGCCGGATGTGAGGGCTGTGTCGGGAGCAGACCACTCGATGGGTCGTGCCACAGCCACCAGATCCACCACAAGGTGCGGGCCGGCCTAGAGACATCACCGGCACGGATCATGCCTTCATCCGATCCGCAAGCCACGCGCGCACTTCCGCGACGTCGTATCGGCAGTAACGACCGACCTTGTACCGGCTCGGGCCAGTGCCGTTCCAGTTCATCTGATAGAGGGTCTTCGGCGAGACCCTCAACACACGCGCAGTCTCGGCGTGGGTGAGATACGGCTCGATAGGCAGAGCACAGGTCATTGTGTTTGATACCTCTCGTTGATCTGACGCCATCCACTCGGATGCCAAGCACTGGATCAGCAGAGCCCTGATGCTCTGCGGTCCCGCCTGGGCTTCGGCACCTGGCCTCGGGCTCGAAACCCGCACCGTCGCAGAAGGCGCAGCCCCGCGATTCACCGTCGCGGCACCCGCACCAGACCTGAGCGGGTGCGTCTCCCCATACAAAGCGGATGCCCACCAGCTTGGAAGTGACCACGGCACTCCTATGTCGTTTCGACATTCAGCGAGGTCGTTTCGACTTCGCTGGAGATCACTGTGGCAAGTCGACTCGCGCAATGTCAACACGATTGCTAGCTTTGTCGATATGACATCGGAGCCAGCTCTGCCTACGCCCGCCAGGACCCCCAGCGCGATCGTCGCGGCACGGGTCGTCGAATCACGCAGGCGTCGAGGATGGACGGCGGCCCAGTTCGCCGAACGTTGCGCGGCGGCAGGCGCACCGCACCTGACCAAGTCCGTCCTGGCCAACATCGAGAGCGGCCGACCGGATCCGGAGGGCCGCCGGCGCCGCGAAGTGTCGGTGGACGAGTTGCTCACCTTCGCCTACGTCCTCGACATCGCGCCTATCTACTTGCTCACACCGTTCGACGACTCCGACGCTTCCCTGCCGATTGCGGTCACCGGCAATGTCGCCGTCAGCGACAACGATGAACTGGCGCGCTGGCTCCGCGGGGAGCAGCCGCTGCCGGGCTCGGACTCTCGCCAGTTCTTCACCGCTTCCCTGCAGCAGATGCCGACCCTCGATTCCGCACAGCTCGTAGACGAGCTGAAGCGCGCAGTTCTCCAGGACCGGGCCAAGGAACTGACGTCCCAGCTGAACGCTTCGGCCGCAACGATCGCCGCCGAGGCAGACGCCAAGGTTCAGAGCCTCATCGCAGACATCGGCGCCGCTCTCGCCACGGGCGGCAGCGTTGAAGACGTACTGGCGGTACTGCGTTCCGAGAGCGCAAAGCTCAAGCAGGCACATCAGACCGCCTAGAGCGTCGCGGCATACCTTTGCATGTCGATACGACAAGCGCAGAGCCCGAATCGACTGCCCCCTCTGGGCGATGGATCTTGCACAGGGTAGGATCGCCCAATCGACACGCATCATTGTCGATTGAACAGAGAGCGCGAAGACCATGACTGCCAACCTCGCAGTGCCGAGTACACTGAGCGGATACCAAAGACCCCTCCTTGCGCGGGACCAGGAAGCCGGCGTTCCACTTCAGCGAGGAGTCGTCATCGCTTCCGGGCTGCATGCGGCAGCCAGTGGATCAGCTCCTGTCAGAAACCTCATCAAGTTCATCGGCGACTGGCACCCCGATCGCGTTCTGCTGCTCGCCCCTCAGGGAGGGTGGTGCAACCCGAAGAAGTCCGTCTGCAGCGGTTTCGTCGGCTTTCTCGAGGCTCTCCGAGGCAGCTACAACTTGCCCGTGACGATCCAGATGAACGCTCTGCCGGCGCCTGGCACGACGACTTCCGCCTGGAGTCGGACGTGCCTCAGTGCACTGCGATCGCTCGATGTCGACACGCATGCCGGGATCTATGCGATCACGCCGGGCTGGTACAGCCTGTGTGTCAACGGGCGGACGCAGAAGGGCAATCCGGGCTCGCTCGCGATGACACTGGCGCGCACCCTCCGGGCCTCTGTCATGTGCTCAGGCACCGGACGACTCGCATCCGTCGGCGAGAGCCACGAGGACAGCCAAGACCTCTCAAGGCCTCTCTGGGGTGTCGAGACCGGTTACGTCGGCGCATCGTCTGGGTCGACGGCGTCAGGGTTCGCCCTACTCGCTATGCACAAAGGCGGGCCTCAGCCGGTGATGATCCCCATCAACAGCAGCGGAACTTTTACTGTTGACGGAGTCGCCTACGGCTGAGGCCTGAGAGGCGTCCTACACCTGCGAGTGCCCTTACCGCGGCCCTGCGATGCGCTGATGGGCAGCGCAGAAGGCGGATGTCACGTGGCCCACCTCCCACTCGACGGAGCAGATTCCTGCCGAAGGAAGATGCGTTCCTCAACCACAGCCTTCAGATGCTCGTCGCGCCCTAGCAGGAACGACAGGTCGGCCTCACCCGTGGCGGAATCGTTGACTCGCTTCTGCAGGTCGGCCGGAAGCAAATACAGCACCACAGGGGCCGCCTTCGTACCCCCCAGTACGACTCGAACACCGTCGTTCCGCAGGCGGCGGCCACGCTCGAACCAGTCGGGATGGGAATCCCACCAGTGTCCGTAGCTCTCACCGGTGCCGGAGTACTCCCAGTGGGCAGGCAGCGTCGGCTCGGACTCCAGCTCAGTTTGGCCTCGTGGCGCTCCATGGCCTGTGTGGTCGCGGCAGCCGCCCGCGAGCCCGGTGTCAGGGTCGCCAGGTTTCCGGCCAGGTTGTCGATCGCTTCTGCCGTCCGTAGTCGAGTTGACTCTGTATAGCGGATCCCCGCACGGGCAGAAGAGGACCCCGAGCAAGTCCGACGCCGTTCCCTTGATGCCCCGGCGGAAGTCCCCCCGCAGGCCCAGGATCTCCTGCACCCGATCGAAGTCTTCCTTGTCCACGATCGGCGGCATGAACTCCACGGGGATGCCGTCTTCCGTGATGATCTCGCCGTTGTGCCGTTGCCGCCCGATCAGGCTCGGGCTGGAAAGTATCTTGGTGAGGGTCGACTCATTCCATCGATACCCCTTGGGCTCCGGCCGTGATTCCCCCGGTTTGAGAAGCTTCGTCGCCTGCTGGTGGTCGCGACCGGTCGGGATGCCTCTCCGGTTCCAGTCGCCGGCTATCGCACGTAGGGTCTCGGCGGCCACGATGCGCTCGACAGCCTCTTTGACCAACGCCGAGGTCTCCTTGTCCTCGACCAGAATCCAGCCATCGCCGTCGGGGTTGGGCGTCGCCCTATATCCGTACGGCCAATGGCCGCCAGCCCATCGCCGATGTTGGCGGAAGCTCTCGCGTGCGTTCCTTATTTTCTTCTTGACGTCCAGGCGGTAGTTGGCGACCTGCGTGGCCTTGATGCCAGCCAACATACGACCATTCGGCGTTGTCAGATCCATGCCGGGGTCATCGAGAACGCGCACCGCCTTGCCCCACTTGGTGAGGTTCGCCACGAACCCCCACCAGTGAAGGTCGTCGCGGGTGATGCGGTCCTGCTCTGTGACAGCAAGGATGTCCCACTCGTCGAGCAGCGGCGGCTTCAGCCACTTTCCGAGTGCCGGCCGCTCGTCCAGATTGACGCCGCCCGAAACGGTCTCGTCCTCCACCCAAGCTGCCAGTTTGACGCCGTTCGCCCTTATCCAGGCATCGAGCGCCTCCTCCTGGCGTTGGAGCGCGCCCGCGTCATCGTCACCCGAGTAACGCTTGACGCCAAGTACCCTAGACATGTGTGCTCCGTTCGAGGTCTAGTCCATGATCGTCCCGTCGAACGACGTAAGGCTATTTCACTGGGGGTCCTAGCATGATCGAATTTGATGGCGGCCTTCCAGAGTTGACAGATCCTGTTGCGATCCTGGCGTTCGAGGGGTGGAACGACGCCGGGGAGGCGGCTTCCAACGCGGTGAAGCACCTGGCTGAGGCCTATGCCGGGGGCGGGCGGGTGTTCGCGGCGTTGGACGGGGAGGACTACTACGACTACCAGGTGCATCGGCCGGTGGTGGCCTCGGTGGAGGATCGGCGGCAGGTAATCTGGCCGACGACGCGGTTCTCCATCGTGCGAGCGCCTGCGCGGCTGCTGCCCGGGGATGCTCATGAGGAGCCGCGGGACCTGGTGCTGGTGCACGGTGTGGAGCCGAACATGCGCTGGCGATCGTTCTGCGAGGAGATCCTGGGGCTGGCGCGGGATCTGGGGGTGGGGCAGGTCATCACGCTGGGCGCGTATCTGGCCGATGTGCCGCACACGCGGGCCACGCCGGTGACCGGGACCAGCTCGGACGAGGCGTACCAGGCGTTGTTCGACGTGGAGCCGCCGACGTACGAGGGGCCGGTGGGGATCACCGGCGTGTTCCAGGAGGCGTGCCACTTCGCGGGCATCCCGTTGATGTCGTTCTGGGCCGCGGTGCCGCACTACGTGGCGCATCCGCCGGTGCCGAAGGCGACGTTGGCGCTGCTGCGGCGGCTGGAGGACGTGCTCGACCTGTCGGTGCCGACCAAGCGGCTGGCCGAGGAGGCGCAGTCGTGGGAGGCCGGCGTGGACGAGCTGGCGGAGAACGACGCCGAGGTCGGCGAGTACGTGCGGACGTTGGAGGAGCAGCGGGACAGCGAGGACGCCGCCGATCTGCCGGAGGCCAGCGGTGAGGCGATCGCTCGGGAGTTCGAGCGGTATCTGCGGCGGCAGGAGCGGCGGCGGGGGTCCTCTGAGGAGGGGTAGTAGGTAGCGGGTGGAAACCGTTGGCGGCCGGCGGATGAGGGATTGCGGATGGCCGGCCGCTGATGGATGCACGGCTGGATGGATGGCTGGCTAGGCTGGGCTGGGCCCGGCTGTGACACTGCTGGACTGGGCGTGGCGCGCTCTTATCTGAGGTACCTCAGAACCCTGCGATGAGGCGAAGCGCGTCGTCGACGGAGGCCGCCGAGTCCGGGACGGGGTAGAGCGTCCCGCGGATGGTGCGCGAGGAGTCGACGATGAGCGTCGCGCGCTTGAGGCGGTCGGCGCCGGCGGCCCGGAACGTCGGCAGGCGGAGCGCGGCGGCGAGTTGGAGCGTCTGGTCCGACAGGAGCGGGAACGGCAGGTTCTCCAGCTCGGCGAACTGGGCCAGCTGCTCGGGGCGCTGCGTGCAGACTCCGATGACGGTGGCGTCGGCCGCGACGAAGTCGGGCAGGCGGTCGCGGAACGTGCGGGCTTCGAGCGTGCAGCCGGGGCCGCCGGGGACGTCGGACCAGCCGGGGGCCAGGCCGGGCTCGACGGCCGGCGAGCCGGGGAAGGTGTACAGGACGGTCCACTTGGCGCCGGTGGAGACCGGGTCGGTCGGCGTGCCGTCGGCGGCCGGGAGTGTCAGGGCTGGAATACCGGTGCCGACCAGGGCCTGGACCCGGCGGGCTTCGGCGGAGGCGGGCTCGGAGGTGGCGGTGAGCGTGCCGTCGCCCATCACGTGTTGCGCCCCCCAGTTCTGCAACGCGATCAGCACCGGGAGCAGGCCGCGCCCGGCGTCGGTGAGGTGGTACTCGAAGCGCGGCGGCCGATCAGAGTACTGACGCCGCTCCAGAACCCCGCGCTCGACGAGCATCGCCAGCCGCTCGGTCAGCACCTTGCGGCTGACGCCGAGCTCCGCGGCGAGGTCCGAGAAGCGCGTGACGCCGCCGGCGACATCGCGCACGACGAGGAGCGTCCACCAATCGCCGACGACGTCGAGCGCCTGCGCGATGGAGCAGTCGGTGTCCGCGATGCGGGTGTACTTCACGGGGCCAGTATAGTCGGTTCACAATGGGAACTCAGACAGTTCAGAATAGGAACTGACTCCGGGGAGGGGCACACGTGAGCGCCGACGCGCAGACGGATCGGATGAACGACACGAGGCAAGGCCGCAAGGTGGCGGCCATGCAGCCAGATGGCATGGCTGCTGCAGCACCAGGCAGCGCGCTCGCTGCGCCGACGACACAGATGCCGCTCGCCGCCGCGCAACCAGATCGCGCAGCTGCGGCGCCGGACGGTGCGCAAGCAAGCGACAATTCAGCACCGGATCCCGCGAGCGCCGCACTACCGGCCGCCGCAGCGCCAGCCAGCGCACTACTGGCCAGCGCACAGGCAGGCGACACCAGCGCCGCACCGCCGGCCAGCACACTGCCGGATCCCGCGAGCGCCGCACTACCGGCCGCCGCAGCGCCACCCAGCGCACTACTGGCCAGCGCACAGGCAGGCGACACCAGCGCCGCGCCGCCGGCCAGCACACTGCCGGATCGCGCGAGCGCCGCACCGCCGGCCGCCGCAGAGCCAGCCAGCGCGCCGCCAACCCGCGCCGCCCCCGCCGCACGCTCCTGGTTCTGGCGCTACTTCGCGGGGTCGACGGTGAGTCGCGTCGGCACTGCGGTGACCACCGTCGCGCTGCCGCTGACCGCGTTGGCGGCGGCGCGTGCCAGTAGCTTCGAGGTTGGGGCTGTGGCTGCTGCGGGGTATGCGGCGTGGGCTGTGGTGGGGTTGCCTGCGGGGGTGTTGGTCGGGCGGTTGCCGTTGCGGGGGACGCAGGTGGCTATGGATCTGGTGCGGGCGGTGGCTTTGGCTTCGGTGCCGGTGGCTTGGTGGTTCGCTTCGGTGACGGTGGCGCAGTTGGTGGTGGTCGCGCTGGTGGTGGGGGTGGCTTCGGTGGTCTTTGATGTCGGGAATGCCACGATGCTGCCGTTCCTGGTGGACAAGGAGGAGCTCACCGCGCGCAACAGTCTTACGTCGGGGGCCGAGGCCGTGACCACGTTGGCCGGGCCGTCGTTGGGTGGGGCTTTGGTGCAGGCGGTCGGGGCGGCGGTGGCCATCGTCGTGGATGTCGTCAGTTACCTGATATCAGCGCTCTTGTTGTGGAACGTGCCGCGGCCGCCGAAGGTCGTTGCCGACGCCGGTGCGGTCAAGGCCAGTGTGCGCGCTTCGATTCGGGAGGGGTGGCACTTCCTCATCCGCGAGCCTGTGCAGCGGGCGAATCTGTGGATCGCGACGTCCATGAACTTCATCTGTGGCGCGCTGATGGCGCTCACGCCGCTGTTCCTGGTGCGTACGCTCGGGCTGGGCGCGGCGTGGGTCGGGGCGATGATGGCGGCCGAGGGGTTGGGCAGCTTGCTCGGGGCTTCGCTGACGCCTCGGTTGACCCGGCGGATCGGGACCGGGCGGGCGTTGGTCGTGGCGTCGGTGGCGCTGCCGGTCGGGTACGCGTTGATGCCGTTGGCTGGACGTGGGTGGGCCGCGGGGGTGTTCGCGCTCGGGAACGCCGCGTTCGCCGGGACGGTCGTCGTGGCCAGCATCGTCACACGCACCTACCGGCAGATCGCGACGCCGACCGAGCTGCTGCCGCGGGTGATGGCGACGGTGCGCTTCGTCTCGTGGGGCGTCATCCCCGTCGGCGCGCTGGCCGCCGGGGCTGTCGCGTCCTGGTACGGGCCGCGCGCGGCCTTGTGGTGGACCGCCGCCGCGACGCTCGCCGTGCCGGCGGTGGTGCTGACCAGTCCGATCCGCGCGCGGCGGGACATCGCTGAAGGGTGAGGAGAGCCCTTGGGAGGACCGGTTAGAGGGCTACGCCGAGTAGCGCGTCGGTGATTCGGCTGATCTGACCCGGCGCTGCCGTGTTCCGCTCGGCCGAAGCGGAAGCCGAAGCCGAAGCGTCAGCAGAATCCGCAGCATCAGCAGCCTCCTGCCGAGCCACCCACCCGTCGATCGCCGCCAGCGCCCCCGGCGTGTCGAGGTCGTCGGCGATCCGCTCGCGCACCGCGGCGAGCACGTCGTCGGCCGGCACGCCGTCCGGCCGCGACACCGCCGCGCGCCAGCGCGCCAGGCGCACCTCGGCGGCGGCCAGGTCGGCGTCGGTCCACTCCCAGTCGGTGCGGTAGTGGTGCGCCAGCAGGGCCAGGCGGATGGCCATCGGGTCCACGCCGGCGTGCCGGAGCTTGGAGACCAGGACCAGGTTGCCCTTGGACTTCGACATCTTCTCGCCGTCCAGGCCGACCATGCCGGAGTGCACGTAGGTGTGCGCGTAGGGCCGCTCGCCGGTGACCACCTGGGCCTCGGAGGCGCCCATCTCGTGGTGCGGGAAGGCCAGGTCGCTGCCGCCGCCCTGGAGGTCGATGCCCATGCCCAGGTGTTCCAGGGCGATCGCGGCGCACTCGATGTGCCAGCCGGGGCGACCCGGTTTCAGGCCGGCGGCGCGCGCCGCCTCGCCGGGTTCCCAGGAGGGCTCGCCCTCGCGTTCGGCCTGCCAGAGCAGACAGTCCAGGGCGTTCTTCTTGCCGGGGCGGCCCGGGTCGCCGCCGCGCTCGCCGAAGGTGGTGAGCATGTCGGGGGTGTCCAGGTGGGCCACGGAACCGAAGGCCGGGTCGGCGTGGACCGAGAAGTAGATGTCGCCGTCGACGTCGTAGGCGGCGCCGCGCTCCAGCAGCTTCACGACCAGGTCCACGACCAGCGGGATGGACTCCACGGCGCCGACGTAGTGCTGCGGCGGCAGGATGCGCAGGGCGGTCATGTCCTCGCGGAACAGGGCGGTCTCGGACTCGGCCAGCCGGACCCAGTCCTGGCCGGTGGCCAGGGCGCGCTCCAGCAGCGGGTCGTCGACGTCGGTGACGTTCTGCACGTAGGACACCGGGTGCCCGGCGTCCAGCCACGCGCGTTGGATCAGGTCGAACGCCAGGTAGGTGTTGGCGTGTCCCATGTGGGTCGCGTCATAGGGCGTGATGCCGCACACGTAGATGCGGGCCGCCTCGCCGGGGGCCGCCGCCGGCGTGGGCACCAGGCCCTGCGCGGCGGTGTCGTGGAGCCGGACGGCGGAGCCGTGACCGGGCAGGTCAGGAACCTCGGGGGCGGGCCATGCGTGCATGCGGATGATCCTATCGGGATCGGCGCGGACGGTGCCGGGTGCGGGTGCGGACGGCGGCACGGAGCCGCTGCCTGCCGCCGACAGGGACAGGGCAGGCACCAGGGGCAACGGAGCGAAGGGTGGCGTTTGTTCCGGAGGCCGCATGAGGTCGAAGCGCGGACTCGGGCCGTCTCAGGGCGTCTCAGCCAACGGTCCCGGCGGCCGGCGGGAACCCGGCGAAGACCCGGCGGCGCCGACCGTCCCGCGCGTCCAGGCGGTCAGCAGCGGCCGGTATCCGCACCGGTTCCAGAACGGTCCGGACAGCGGGTTCGTGGCCGTGTAGTGCAGCAGGATCGCGCCGACGCCCTCGGCGTCGAGTTCGGCGTGGACGTGGCGGGCCAGCGCGCTCCCGACGCCGCCGCCCCGCTCCCCCGCCGTGACGGCGCCGCAGTTCAGGTAGGCGGCCGGAGCGACGCGGATCAGGTGCGCGGCCCAGGAGGCGTGATCCGGCGGCTGGACCACGATCAGCCCGACCGGCTCGCCGTCGCGCTCGGCGAGCCAGGCCCGCTTCTCCTCGCCGCCGACGGCCTGCGCGACCTGTTCGGCCAAGCCGGACGGCGTGGAGGGCCGGATCGAGACGTAGCCGAACTGCGCGTCCCAGCGCAGTTGCTCCATCCACAGCCACGTCACGGCCTCGGTGTCCCGGGGCTTGGCGCGGCGGACCACGATGCCGGAGCCAAAGCCGGAGCCGGTACTCCCGGGGGCCGCGCTCGCGCCGGTCGTTTGCCCGGCGAGCCGCACCCCGAGGATCGCCTGCGGCGTGAATCCCCGCTCGGCCAAAGCCCGCGACATCTCGGTGTCGCGCGAGGGCCAGGTGATCGAGGCGATGCTGTCCGGGCCCGGCCGGAACGCGTCCTGCTCAGCCCACAGATCCAGCAGCTCAGCGAACGCCTTCGGGCCGTCGACCTTCGGCACCAGCTTGCTCTCGTGGGCCGCGAAGAAGGTGTAGCCCCAGGTGTCCGGATCGGCGATCAGGTTGCGTACCAGCGCCACGCCGCCGGGGCAGCTCAGCGCCGTATCCCATTTCCCAGGCGGGGGAAGCGGTTCCGACAACGCCAGCAACGGGTCGAAGGCCTCTCGGCGCGCCTGATGTGCTGCGAGCAATTCCGGACTCTGCCCCACCGAACACCTCCCTCACGAACCGCCAGACACACTAGCGGCCCGCTCGGCTCGGAGGCGGCGTTTCGGAACGGCGGCCGGGGCCCCGAGCCCGGGTTCAGCGCCGAGACTCAAACCGAGACTCAGAACGGCGGCCAGGGCACCGGACGCCGACGCCCCTCAGGCCCCGGTATCCGGTCGGTCTCCAGCAGTTCCCTGATGCGCCCCCGGGTCGCCGCGACCTCGTCGGCGTCCAGCAGGTCGCCCAGCCGGCCGCGGAGGCCGCCGGACTCGACGTCCCGGTCCAGCTTCTCCAGCACCTCGCGGACCTCCGCGCCCAGCGGCTCGCTGCTGAAGCCCCACAGCAGGGTCCGCAGTTTGTCGTCGACGTTGAAGGTCAGCCCGTGGTCGATGCCGTACACATGCTCCGGCTCGGCGATCCCGACCAGCAGGTGCCCGCCCTTGCGGTCGGCGTTGTTCACCACCGCGTCGAAGGCCGCGATGCGGCGCAGCCGCTCGTCGGCCTTGTGCGCCAGCACCGCGGGGCGGCCGTCGCCGAGCTCCACCGACAGCACCGGGCGCCACTGGGCCGCGGCCTCGTCGGCCGGGTCGTCGTCGAAGTCCTCCGGCAGCAGGGCGAGCAGGTCGTGCTCGTCCTCGTCGGGGGTGTCGATCCACAGCTGGCACATGCCCGGGCCCCACGGGCCCTCGCGCATCACCGTGGGCGGCACGATGCGCCAGCCGGTGGCCTGCGACAGCTCGTAGGCGGCGACCTCGCGGGCGGCCAGCGTGCCGTTGGGGAAGTCCCACAGCGGACGCTCGCCGGCCACCGGCTTGTGCACGCAGGTCAGGCTCACGCCGTCCAGGGCCACCGTGCCGTACAGGGTGGCGTTGGAGGCGTTGGTGAGCCGGCCGGTGATGGCCAGCTCGCCGCTCGTCAGGACCTGCCGGACCCCGGCCGGATCCAGGTCCTGGCTCTGGTCCTGCTCGGCGGCCGCGTCCGCTCCGGAGGTGCTCAAGCGGCGCGCCGCCGGTAGCCGTTGGAACGCGGACACACATGACCCTCCGGGTCCAGTGGCAGCGAGCAGAAGGGGCAAGGCGGCCGGCCGGCCGAGACCACGGCCTTGGCCCGGGAGGTGAACGCCCGCGCCTGCGCGCCGGTGAGCCGCACCACCATGGTCGGCGGGCCGTCGGCCTCCATGTCGCCCAGCGGCGGCTCGCCCTCGCCCTCCATCGGCGCCATGGCCTCGATCACGACCCGCTGGGTCTCGCCGTCCCAGGCCAGCGCCAGGGCCGCGACCCGGAACTCCTCGAAGACCGGCTGTTCCAGGGGCTTGTCGTCGGCCAGCTCCAACGGCGCGATCGCCGGGACCGGGGCGGCCCCGCCGGAGCGCCGCACGACCTCGTCCAACAAATCGTCCAGCCGCTCGGCCAACGCCTCGACCTGCTCCTTCTCCAGCGCCACCGAGGTGATCCGGCCGCCGGAGGCCGCCTGCAGGTAGAAGGTGCGGTGCCCGGGGAGTCCGACGGTGCCGGCGACGAACCGTTCCGGGGGGTCGTAGACGAAGAGTTCCCGTGACACCGTGTTTCCTCCTACAAGCTTCGCGCTCAGGCCCTCTCATGGGCCCCGCAATCAAGCCTATGCGTTCATGCGTTGTCGGCGCCCGCGCCGCCCCCCACTGCGGCGTCCGCGTCCGCTGTAGGCGAACGCTCCGGGGCCGGCTTGTAGGGAGCCGGGTCGCCGCCGACGTCGTTCAGGCGCACGACGAACGGCCGCATCTCGGTGTAGCGCACGGCGGTGACCGAGCACGGATCGCAGGTGATGCGCTGGAACTGGTCCAGGTGCAGGCCCAGGGCGTCGGCGGCCAAGGCCTTGATGACGTCGCCGTGCGAGAACAGCGCCCACACCGCCTCCGGTCCGTGTTCCTCCGCTATCAGGGTGTTCCATTCCCGCACGGCGGCCACGGCACGCGCGGACATGTCGGCCATCGACTCGCCCTCGGGCCCGGGGAAGCGCGCGGCGGACGGATGCCCCTGCACGACCTTCCACAGCGGTTCCTTGGCCAACTCGGCCAGCGGCCGGCCGGTCCAGTCGCCGTAGCGGCATTCGCCGATCCGCTCGTCCAGGTGCACCGGCACGCTCTCGCGGCCGGCCAGCACGATGTCGGAGGTCTGTCGGCAGCGCTCCAGCGGAGAGCTCACCACGGCCGACAGCGGCACCTCGGCCAGCCGCTTGGCCAGCTCGCCGGCTTGCTGTTCGCCGCGCTCGTCCAGGCGCACACCCTTGGTCCAGCCGGCGAGGATGCCGGAGCTGTTGGCCGTGGTGCGGCCGTGGCGGATCAGGAGTACCAGGGTCACAGGCCTCACCCTACGACTTGAGGCGCCTGGGCGGCGGATCGGATTCCGCGGGCGGCGGTGGATCGGATCGGCGCCCCGCGGCCGGATCGGATCGGCGCCCCGGCACCGGATCGGATTCCTCCCCGCCGCCCGGCCTGCGGGATAATCGCCCGCATGATCGTCGACAATGCCACCTACCAGAACGGCCGCCGCGTGGCCGCGCCCGAGGACCTGTCGGACGCGCTGGAGCAGGCCAGGGGCTGCGGGGACCCCGGAGCGTTCCTGTGGCTGGGGCTCTTCGAGCCCGAGCCCGACGAGTTCGACCTGGTGGCGCGCGAGTTCGGGCTGCACCCGCTGGCCGTGGAGGACGCGGTGAGCGCGCACCAGCGCCCCAAGCTGGAGCACTACAAGGGCTCGACGTTCCTGGTGTTCAAGACGCTGCTGGAGTCCGACCCGCACCATCCGCTGCAGCTCGGCGAGATCTCGGTGTTCCTCGGCGAGAACTTCATCGTCACCGTCCGGCACGGCGCGGCCAACCCGCTGACCGGGGTGCGGCACCGGGTCGAGGCCGAGCCGGAGCTGCTGCAGCTGGGGCCCAGCGCGGTGCTGTACGCGGTCGCGGACCTGATCGTCGACTCCTACAGCGGTTACGCGCAGCTGATGCAGGACTCGATCGACGAGCTGGAGACCGAGGTCTTCTCCCCCGTCCGCGGCGACTACGGCGGGCCGATCTACGCGCTCAAGCGCAACGCGATCGTGTTCGCGCGCGCCGTGCTGCCGCTGGTGATGCCGACGAAGGCGCTGGTCGCCGGGGAGGAGGACCGGATCGCGAAGGAGACCCAGCCCTACTTCCGGGACGTGGCCGACCACGTGCTGCGCGCCACCGACGGCGCGCGGGAGTGGAACGAGCTGCTGGACCACATGCTGGACGCGGACCGGTCGCGGGTGTCGGTGCAGCAGAACGACGACATGCGGCGGATCTCGGCGTGGGCGGCGATCCTGGCGGTGCCGACGGCGATCGCCGGGATCTACGGGATGAACTTCGACGACATGCCGGAGCTGCACTACCACTACTCGTACTACGTGGTGCTGGGGATCATGGCCACGGCGTGCGTGATCCTGTACGTGCTGCTGAAGCGGGCGAAATGGCTGTGAGCGGGGTGCCTGTGCCGCCGGGCGAGCTGGAGCTGACGCGGTTCCCCGAGGACGCGCGAGAGCAGTTGCGGGCCTGGGACGCGGCGGACGAGTACCTGCTGCGGCATCTCGACGACGGCTCGGACCGCGCGGGCCTGCTCGGCCGGGTGGTGGTGGTCGGCGACCGGTGGGGCGCGATCACCACGTCGCTGGCGCTGACCGGGGCGCACGTCACGCAGATCTCTGATTCGTTCCTCGGGCAGCAGGCGACCGCCGCGAACCTGGCGCGGAACGGGCATTCGCGGCCTGAGGTGGTGCTGGCCTCGGCGGCCGAGGATTTCGGTGCGGAATTCGGTGTGGGTGCGGGGCTCCCGGCGCCGATCGACGTGTTGCTGGTGCGGGTGCCGAAGTCGTTGGCGCTGTTGGAGGACCAGCTGTGGCGGTTGCGGCCGTTCGTCGGGCCGGGGACGCGGATCGTGGGGTCCGGGATGGTGACCGAGATCCACACCTCGACGCTTCAGGCTTTTGAACGGATTCTGGGGCCCACGCGGACTTCCTTGGCGGTGCGTAAGGCGCGGCTGATCTTCTGCGAGCCGGATTTGGCGTTGCCGCGTAAGGAGAATCCGTGGCCGCTGACGTATCAGCTTCCTGATGGTATCGGGGTCGCGAGCGAGCGTCCCGTGGTGAACTACGCGGGGACGTTCTCGGCCGACCATTTGGACATCGGGACGCGGTTGTTTCTTCAGCATCTGCCGAGCCGGTCAGATACAAGCCGGTCCGATGTGGCGCGGGTTGTGGATCTGGGGTGTGGCAACGGGGTTGTGGGGTTGGCGGCGGCGTTGGCGAATCCGGGCGCGGCGGTGACGTTCGTCGACGAGTCGTACCAGGCCCTGGCTTCGGCGCGCGCCACGTTCGAGGCGGCGTTCCCGGCGGGGACGCGGGATGCGGAGTTCCGGGCCGGCGACGGGATGGACGGCTTCGAGCCGGGCAGCGTGGATCTGGTGCTGAACAACCCGCCGTTCCACAGCCACCAGGCCACGACGGACGCGACCGCGTGGCGGATGTTCACGGGGTCGCGGGCGGCGTTGCGGCGTGGCGGGGAGCTGTGGGTGGTCGGCAACCGGCACCTCGGCTACCACCTGAAACTGAAGCGGCTGTTCGGGAACTGCGAGGTCGTGGGCAGCAATCCGAAGTTCGTGGTGCTGCGGGCCGTGCGGAGATGAGCAAGGTGGGGCTGCCAACAGCCCCACAGCCCAGCTGGACAAACCTCCCAGCCGTGCTCAGTCGACCAGCACCGCCTGCTCGGCCTCGGCGATGATCTCCTCCGGCGTCGGCGGCTTGAGCAGCAGCTCCGCGATCCGCGCCTGCCCCGGGTCGCCGGCCGCCTCGATCGCGGCGACCGACTCGCGCACGTCGTAGCGCGTGGTGCGCAGCTGGACGTCGGGGCCGAGCAGCGCCCAGTAGGCCAGGCCCGGCTCGTCGTGGTGGAAGGGCAGGCCGACGCTGCCGGGGTTGATGCTGCGGCGGGTGCCGACGAAGCGGTCGAACTGCAGGTGGGTGTGGCCGGTGACCAGGACGTCCTCCTCGATCCCGGCGGTCATCTCGGCGAACCGCTCGGCCGGGGTGCCGGGCGTCACGGCCTCGTTGTCGCTGCGCGGGGAGCCGTGGCAGAAGCGCACCGGGCCCAGGCCGCGCACGTCCACGACCACGCTGAACGGGAACGAGCCGACGAAGGCCAGCGATCCGGTGCCGTGCCGGGCCGGGACCCACTCCTGGCGCGGGTTGGCCGGGGTGTATGCGCCGGTGGCGATCTGCCGGACGTAGCGCTCGCTGTTGCCGCGCACGCACACCGCGCGCCGGCCCAGGCCCTTGACGGTCGCGACCGCCCCGTCGGGGTCGACGCCCCAGGTCAGGTCGCCGTTGAAGACCACCAGGTCGGCGGCGGCGACGTCGGGCTCGGCGAGCACCGCGCGCAGCGCGGGGAGGTTGGCGTGCACGTCGGACAGCACCGCGACCCGCTCCACCGGCCCGTACCGCTTGGCCTGGCCCTCCCACGACGCGGGACCGTAGAACTCGAGGGACATCTTGGTCCTCCCCGGGACGGCGAATCGGCTGTTTCCGCCGATTCAAGCCTAATCGCGGTCCTGATGGTGGGCGAGAAGTGACCGAGCACTGAGACCGGGTGCGTCGATCATGCTGACCAAGTCGGTGAAGGAGGCGATCTCCGGGCCCGGCCAGTCGTCCTCGCGGTCGTGCGCGCTGCTGCCGTGCCAGTCCGCGGCCCGCAGCATCACCGGCGTCATGCCGACGCCGGCGGCGCCGGTGAGCTCGCGGGAGCCGCCGTCGCCGACGTAGAGACACTCGGCGGGGGCGACGCCGAGGCGGTCACATACGAGCTGGAAGAAGGCCGGATTAGGCTTCTTCAGGCCCTCGTCGCAGGAGAACACGGCGGTGTCGAAGTATTCGGCGACGGCCAGGCCCGGCCACGCGACCGGCAGTTCCGGGGTGCAGTCGCTGAGCAGGCCGAGGCGGTAGCCGCGGGTTCTGAGGGCCCGCAGGGCCTCGGGCGCGTCGTCGCGGCAGACGAACAGCGCGTTCTGCGCCGTCACCCGCGCCTCGCACGCCTCGGCCAGGGCGGTGTCGGAGGGCTCGATACCGCAGCGGCGGGCCAGGGCGCGGAAGGTCTCGGACAGGTCGCCGAGGGCTCCGGTGGCGCGTTCGACGAAGGAGTCGGACAGCGTCTCGCGCCACTGCTCGGCGGGGAGCCCGAGGGGAGCGGCGCTGGCGGCCGCGGCTTGGAACCAGGCCTCGTCGGAGGCGCTGTGGGTGAGCGTGCCGAAGAAGTCGATGACGACCGCGGCGAAGGGGCGTGGCGAGGTGGGCTCCGTCGCCGCAGACTTTGTCTCCATCGGCCCAATCTAGGCCCGGCGTGGTAGGCCGGGCCCAGCCCGCACCCTGATTCGCGCTCGCGCCGAGCCCACGCCGAGCCGGTTGCCGAGCTCGCGCCAAGACCATACCCAGCTAGCCGGTCACCCTGCTCGCGCCGAGCCCGTACCTGGAAAGACCCGCGCCTAGAAAGGCCGCTGCGGCCAGGGCGCGTCGGCCGGCCGCAGGTCGTCCAAAGCGTTCGTGGTGATCGCGGTGGTCAGCGCCAGCACGCCGGCCACGGTGAGCGGGTTGTGCAGCTCCCCGGCCAGGATCAGCTTGGTCACCTCGGAGCGGTCGGCCCACACGACGGCCATGTCGGCCTCCTCGTGCTCGCGCGCGTACTGCTCGCCGTCGGCCTCGCGCACGCCGCGCGCCAGGTAGACGCGGATCGCCTCGTCGGAGCCGCCGGGGGTGGTGAACAGGTCGACCAGCACGCGCCAGTCCTCGGCCTGCTGGTGCGTCTCCTCGTAGAGCTCGCGCTGCGCGGCCTCCAGCGGGTTCTCGCCGGGGTGGTCCAGCAGCCCCGCGGGCAGCTCCCACAGCCGCCAGCCGACCGGGTGCCGGTACTGGCGCACCAGCAGCACGCGGTCCGCCTCGTCCAGCGCCACGACGCCGACCGCGCCGGGGTGCACGACGTAGTCGCGCTCGGCGACCTTGCCGTCCACCATCTCCACGGTGTCGGTCCGGATGGAGATCACATGCCCCCGGAACTTCTCCTCGGAGGCCAGGACCGGCCATTTCTCCGGTTCGTCGCGGATCTCCATCACGCTCCTGGGGCTGTGTGTGTCGCGGAATCGATGAGTGGACATCGATGATCGGAGCCTATCGCGACAGCCCTGTCGGCAGGCGTCGGGGACGACGAACGCCCCGGCGCGAACGCCGGGGCGCGGTGTCGTGCTCCCTGCCCGCGCCTCAGGCGCCGGCAGCCGTCTCGGCCAGCGCCTCCCCGGCGGCGGTCGCCGCGGCGGTCGCGGCCGCGGCGGTGGCCACGCCCTTCGACCGCTCGACGGCGGCCGCGATCAGGCCGGCGAACAGCGGGTGCGGCCGGGTCGGACGCGAGCGCAGTTCGGGGTGCGCCTGGGTGCCGACCAGGAAGGGGTGCGTCTCGCGCGGGAGCTCGACGAACTCCACCAGCCGGCCGTCCGGGGAGGTGCCGGAGAAGACCAGGCCGGCCTCCTCCAGGCGCGGGCGGTAGGCGTTGTTCACCTCGTAGCGGTGGCGGTGGCGCTCCTCGATGTAGGGGGCGCCGGCGTACAGCTCGCGGACGACGGTGCCCTCGCCGAGCTTGGCCGGGTACAGGCCCAGGCGCATGGTGCCGCCCAGGTCGCCCTGGCCGGCCACGATGTCGCGCTGGTCGGCCATGGTGGAGATGACCGGGTCCGGCGTGGCCTCGTCGAACTCCGCGGAGTTCGCCGCGGGGATGCCGGCCAGGTTGCGGGCGCCCTCGATCACGATGCACTGCAGGCCCAGGCACAGGCCCAGCAGCGGGATCAGGTTCTCGCGGGCGTACTTGACCGTGTTCACCTTGCCCTCGATGCCGCGCACGCCGAAGCCGCCGGGCACGCAGATCGCGTCCACGCCGGTCAGGTGCTTGGCCGCGCCCTCGTCGGTGGCGCACTCGTCGGAGGGGACCCAGCGGATGTTCACCCGCGCGGAGTTGGCGAAGCCGCCGGCCCGCAGCGCCTCGCTCACCGACAGGTAGGCGTCCGGCAGGTCGATGTACTTGCCGACCAGGGCGACGGTGAGGTCGTGGTCCGGCTGGTGCACCCGGCGCAGCAGGTCGTCCCACTGCGTCCAGTCCACGTCGCGGAACGGCAGGTTCAGCCGGCGCACCACGTAGGCGTCCAGGCCCTCGGTGTGCAGGACCTTGGGGATGTCGTAGATGGACGGCGCGTCCACGGCCGCGGCGACGGCCTCCTCGTCCACGTCGCACATCAGCGAGATCTTGCGCTTGATGGCCTGGCTGATCGGCCGGTCGGCGCGGCACACGATGGCGTCCGGCTGGATGCCGATGCTGCGCAGCGAGGCCACCGAGTGCTGGGTCGGCTTGGTCTTCATCTCCCCCGAGGGGCCGATGTAGGGCACCAGCGAGACGTGCAGGAAGAACACGTTCTCCCGGCCGACCTCGTGCCGGAGCTGGCGCGCGGCCTCCAGGAACGGCAGCGACTCGATGTCGCCGACGGTCCCGCCGACCTCGGTGATCACGATGTCGACCTCGTCGCCGCCCATGCGCCGGATCCGGGACTTGATCTCGTTGGTGATGTGCGGGATCACCTGGACCGTGTCGCCCAGGTACTCCCCGCGCCGCTCCTTGGCGATCACCGCGGAGTAGACCTGGCCGGTGGTGACGTTGGCCGAACCGTGCAGGTCGGTGTCCAGGAACCGCTCGTAGTGGCCGACGTCCAGGTCGGTCTCGGCGCCGTCGTCGGTGACGAACACCTCGCCGTGCTGGAACGGGTTCATCGTGCCCGGGTCGACGTTGAGGTAGGGGTCGAGCTTCTGCATGGTGACCCGCAGACCCCGGGCCTTGAGCAGGGCGCCCAGCGACGAGGCGGTCAGGCCCTTGCCCAGGGAGGAGGCGACGCCCCCGGTTACGAACAGGTGTTTCGTCTGATGTGCCAAAGGGGGGCTCCCGCGGATCGCTGGTGACAACTAAAGAGGGCGCTGCTCGATGAGGAGAGCGGTGGGCGATGCGGTGCCGGAG
>NZ_JAACYW010000227.1 GCF_015356825.1 Catenulispora rubra
GTGTATAAGAGCCAGGGGTGGGTGGGTCAGCTCCTCCTGGCGGGATGGGCCGGGCGTACTGGTTGAACGTCTCGGGCAGGAACTGCATCGGCCCGACGGCACCGGCGGCGCTGACTTGGTTCTTGGCTCGACCGAAGTCGGACTCTGCTTTGCCAATGCCGGCCAGCACCGACCAGGGCAGTCCGGGACAAGTAGCCGCGGCCTGCATATCCAGCACCAGGTACTGCGAGGGGATGTCGGCCGCGGCTGTCTGGGTGGGCGGGGAGCCCGACCCGAAGCCGAATATCGACGCAACACCGGCGGCTGCTCCGGCCATCAGGATGATGACCAGCAGCAGCGCCGCGCCGGCTGCCGCGCCCGCCTTAGCCATGCCGCAGCCCGGCCGCCGCAGTGCGGGAATGGCCAGGCGGCAGCGGTGACGGCGGGGCGAACAGGCGGCCGGTCCGGGCGCCGGTGGCGTCGGCTTCGGTGTGTCCGGCGCCGGTGCAGTATGCCGAGAGCTCGATCAGGTGCAGCCGCCTGTTGGTGCGGCGTGCTGCCAGTTCCCACACCGGGCCGGCGAGGGTGGTGCGCTCGCAGACGGCGGGTGTGGCGGTGGCGACCGGTACGGCCGGCGGGTCCAGGGCGAGCGCGCGGTGCAGGTTGCGCTCGCGGTTCGGGGACTGCAGCCAGAACAACACCGGGGTCTGGACGCCGGTGACCTGTGCCAAGCGGGCGTAGCCGTCGAGTTTGCCGATGACCTTCTGCAGGCTTTCGCTGCCGGTGTCGTATTCCAGGAAGAACTCCACGCTGCGTACACCGCCGCGAGGGTCGGGGGCCTGCCAGCAGCCGAAGGCGTCGGGGCGGGTCAGGTCCCCGTAGAGGTGGTAGCACGTCAGCTCCGACCACCAGGCAACGAGCCCGCCATCGGAGGCGGCACCGATATCGGAGCGGGAGGCAGCGGCCAGGTGGGAGTAGACCTCGCCGACGCCGACGGTGTGGTTCAGCCGCGGGGAGTGGGCGATGCCCAGGGCGCGGGAGCGGTGGTAGCCCAGCTGCTTGATGGTGATGTCGGCTTCGGCGGCGAGCACCTGGGCGCCGTGGGCGCCCAGCACGTAGTGCTCCGGGGCACTCCCGGTCGTGCGCAGCGGCCGGAAGCGGTCGATGACGCGCAGGCTGTTGGTCAGGATTGCCAGTCGCTTGTTGGCCAGGCGGGAGTGGCCGAAGGCGATGCGGGCGATCTGCGGGCCGGTCAGCGTCTGGTTCTCCCGCAGGGCGTGCAACAGCCAGCGGTCGCGCGGTGTGAGCCGGGCGGACAGTTCGGCCAGCGGGGCGCGGCGCACGGTCGGGCCGGCCTCGCGGACGTGGATCGCCGGCAGGTAGTCCGGATGTGCTGGCGGTCCGGGGTTGGGTGGGGTCACAGTTCTCCTCTGCGTTCGCTGGAGCGTGGTCGGAGGCGCTCGTGGGCGCGCTATATCAGCGGGCTGTAGGCGGAGTTTCGTTGTCCTGGCCGGCCGCGTTCAGGGTGTCTGAGCTCTGATGTGCCGGGCCCGGGTCTTGTCGCGCGGCGCCGGCGGTTCGTCCCGGTCGCCGGTTCAGTCCAGCGGTCCCGGGTCGGCGGGTCTCCCCAGGGGCGTGGCCGAACATCTCACGAGCTGACCGGCGGACCTGGTTGTCACGGCCCGCGATGGCGGCCGGCAGCGGTTTCGTGCGCAGCGTGAACGCCGGACGCTGCTGGGAGCCGGTGACCAGTCGGGCCGCAGCTTGGAAGGCGCCGAGATGGGACAGGTCGTGGGCGAGCAGGATCGGGGTCGTGTGCCGTTCCAGCAGCCGGGAGTCCTCTGGCGAGGCGTTGAAGAACAGCTTGGTGCGGGCGTTGGCCGAGATGCCCTCGCGCAGATCGTTGGGCAGCTGCGCCAGGTTCTGGTGGGCCAGGGTCAGGGAGAGTTTGTAGCCGCGGGCCTCGGCGAGCATGTCCTCCATCGGATACGGCAGGTTCAGAAAGTTCTGGAACTCGTCCAGGTAGAGGGCGCAGTCGCGGCGCTGATGCTGCGGCAGCTTGGCCCGCCGGGACGCGGCCTGCCACACCTTCGCCACGACGAAGGAGCCGAGGAGTTTCGCGGTCTCCTCGCCGATGACTCCCTTGGGCAGCCGAACAAGCAGCACTCCCCCGTCCAGGACCTTCTCCATGTCGAAGGAGCTGGGACCGTCGGCGATGGAATCGCGGACGAACGAGCGGAGCAGGAACGCACGCAGCTTGTTCATGAGCGGGCCGACGTGGTTGGCGCGCTGGGCCTCCGACAAGCCCTCGTACTGGTTCCAGAATCCGCGCAGCACCGGGTCCTTCAACCCGGCGGTCATTCGCCGCCGGTAGGCGTCCTCGCCGAGTAGTCGCGGGATGTCGGCCAGGGACACCCCGCCGGTCGCGGCCTCCGGGCTGTGCAGCAGAGTCAGGCACGCGCTGCGCAGGTTGTCGTCGGTGCGCGGCCCCCAGAACGAGGAGAAGATGCGGCCGAACAGGCCGCACAGGTTGTCGACGATCATGTCGACCTCGTCCGGGCGTTCCAGTTGCAGGACGTTCAGACTGGGCGGAG
Organism: Catenulispora rubra; assembly: GCF_015356825.1. Classification (GTDB taxonomy): domain Bacteria; phylum Actinomycetota; class Actinomycetes; order Streptomycetales; family Catenulisporaceae; genus Catenulispora; species Catenulispora rubra. The sequence continues at coordinate 2,574 of NZ_JAACYW010000227.1, forward strand.
CGGAAGCATCGTCGGGATCGAAGACAACGGTCCGTCCGAGGGCTGATTCCGGCAGACGGACCAGGATGTCGGTGATCAAGTCACCCTTCGGGTCGATCACCACGACGCCCCTGCGGGCAGCGACGTCGTCAAGGATCATGTGGGTCATCAGGGTGGATTTCCCGGAGCCGGTCGCGCCGAGGATGTGGACGTGCTGTCGGGCATCGGCCACTGCGAGTCCGACCGGGCGGGGGTTGGCGGACTCCGAAATACCCAGCGGCTTGACCGGCGCGACGCCCTCCCCCGCTTCGGGTCCGGTGGGGGTGAGGATGCCTGGGGGCGGCGTGGCTGCGCGGGCGCCAGCACGCTCGACACCCGGGGCGGCGGCGTCGGTGGGAAGGTGCGCGATCGCGGCGAGCTCGCCGACGCCGAGCAGGCTGCCGCGCCCGCTGAAACGCCGGGAATTCACCACGCCCACCGGGTTCGCCAGCTTCTTCCGGGCGAACCAGTTGGATCCGGCGAACATGCTGAACGCACTGGCGATCGCATGCGCCCGGCCGCGAAGCCGCGGACTCCTGTCCGTCTCCCCGGCGCCGGTGGATGCGGCGACGTACAGGACGCGCACGTCCCACAGCCCGCCGGCGATCTTCGCCGAGGCGGCGCGAAGTTCAGCGGCCTTCGTCGGGTCGGCCGGCACGCCCGGGGTCCTGGCCGGAGCGCGCCTACCCGCGCCGGCGCCGGGGGTGAACTCGTCCAGGATCCTGGAGACGGGGTTGGCCGCCCGGCCGGTGCGCAGCGCGGTCAGCTGGCGGCGAGCCCGGCGGGTGCGGCGCCCGGTGACGGGGCGGGCCAGGATCTGCACGGCGGTGTGCTCCTGCCCGGACAACCCCGCGCAGGCGCCGAGCAACGGACGCAGGGGGTCGGCGTCGTGGCCGGTGGCGATCGGGAGCAGCTCGGTACGGGCCAGGCGCAGCCGGCCGCCGGTCGCGCTCGCATCCGGAGGCAGCAGCAGCGACGCGGCAGCGGGCTGGGTGTCGGTGGCAGCGCCGGGCCAGGCCGAGGCGATGGCGCGCTCGATCATCCCCGGCGGGACCACGCCGGGGACCCAGATGCTGATGCGTAGCCCCGCGCGGGTCCAGCCGTACTCGAAGGCCAGATGTGGCTGTCCGGACAGCAGGCGTCGACGAGCCGGGCGCAGCAGTCCGAGCAAGTGCGACCACAGCGCCGCGGCGCCGTCGGATTCGACGCGAGGTGGAGCCATCACCGTGATCAGCCGCGCGTCGGCAGTGAACCGCTCATGCACCGCACGGCGGTGCCGGGACCGCAGATACAAAGCCAGGGCGACGGCGGTGAGGATCGGCGGCCCCCAAAGCAGGCCGTAGGAAAGCCCGGCGTGGGCAGCGATGCGGCCCAGCAGGGCAAACTCCGCGCCAGGATGCGCAATCAGCCGCCCGACAAGCCCGGAGGAAGGCTGCGGCCCGGGCGGCGGGACACTGCTGGGTGTGGCGGTGGTCAAAGGAGCATCCCGTCGGGGTCATCAATGTCGGCCGTCGTGAACACGGGCTCTGACATGCCGTCGTGCGGTTCGGATTCAGAGTCGAAGTAGCCGTCTGGCTCCACGTCGACCAGGTCATTTGGGTTGGTGGTGGCCACGGCGTACTCGGTGTCGGAGGCGACCGCGGTGAAAGCCACACGGGCCTCGCCGGCGGCCAACAGTCCGGTACCGACCGGGGCGGTAGCCAGGAAGTCACGCTCGCCAGCGGACAGGTGGAAGGCATCGGCGACCGCGTCCAGGGCCTGGGGCGCCTGCCGGAACAGGATCTGGGTGGAGGCGTTCGCCACCACCGCCCGGCCCAGGTCTGTGGACAGCACGTCAGCGATGTCCTGCGTCGTGATCGCCAGTCCTGCCCAGCGCTTGCGTGCGGCCTTGGCCATACGCAGCAGGAACTTCGCCCCTTCGGGCTCTTTCATCAGCAGCCATGCCTCGTCGACGACGACTAGGCGCCGGCGATGCTCACGGGAGGTCACCTGTCGCCAGACGGTGTCCAGCACCAGCAACGTTCCGACGCTTTTGAGCTCCTCAGGCAGCTGGCGCAAGCAGAAGACCTGCAGATGCCCACTTGGTGCGGTGGTCGTCGGCCCGTCGAACAGCCCGGCCCAGGACCCGGTCGTGAACGGCTCCAGCTTTGCAGCGAGAGCGACCCCCGTCGGATCGGTTCCGGCCCGCAGGGCGTCAGCCAGGTCCGACAGGATCGGCGCCTGACGCTTCCAGGTACGCGGATCGGCCGTGATGCCCACAGCGGCGTAGGCCGCCAGCACTGCCCTATCCAGCGCGCTGCGCTCGGAAGGACTGAGCTGTTCGCCGACAAGGACGCTGATGAAGGTATGCAGGAACAGCGCCCGCCTGATGAGCGCATTGGTGGTGCCGGCCACCTTCTCCGCGTCCTCGGGCAGATCGAACGGGTTGAGCCGCACGCCGTCCGCGCCCAGGTCGAGGAAGGCACCGCCGACCAGGACAGCCAGGCGCTCGTACTCGTTCTCCGGGTCGACCACCAGGACCTGCACGTCCCGGTAGAGGCAGCGCAGAATCTCGAGCTTGGTGAAGAACGACTTCCCGGCCCCGGAGCGAGCCAGCACGACGCTGTTGTAGTTGTCCTGGGCCCACCGGTCGTAGATGACCAGCCCGGAGCTGGCCGCGTTGACGCCGTACAAAATCCCCTCAGGCGCGGCAGTGTCCGTGGGATCGGCCGGCGACAGGTCTGGGGACGTGAACGGAAAGCTCGCGGCCAGGGAGGCGGTGTCGAAGGTGCGGGACAGCTTGATGGCGTCGACACCCAACGGCAGGCAGCTGGTCCACCCGGCCAAGGCCCGGAACGAGGTCGGCTGCATCTGCAACAGCAGTCCGGAGGCGAGCGCTTTGACTGCGGAGGTCTGCTCGGCGAGAGCCCTTTCGGTGCCGGCGTAGACGGTGAGGTAGAGCCCCACGCGGAACAGCCGGCCTTCGCCGCGGGCGAGGCGGTAGGCGAGTTCGGTAGCGTCCTCGGCGGCGGCTTCGGCGTAGGGGTCGGCGAGGCGGCCCTTCTCGAAGTCGGCGCGACGGCCGGACTCGAAGCGGGCCCGTTGGCGGCGCAGTCGATCGGCAGCGACTGCGGTCTCGATCGGCTCGATGTGCAGGGACACGTCAAGGCGTCCGGGATAGGTAAGTAGCGGCTCCAGCCAGCCGGGACCGACCTCGGAGGGGAAGCCGGTGACGGCGAAGCTGGCGGCGAACATCTCACCGATGCGCAGATGGCGAGGAGCGACCTGCACCGACTCCGGCGCCGGCATCGCGTCCAGAGCGCGGACCGGTGCGGGAGCGAGGTGCTTGCCGCGTGTCCTAAACATCATCGGTCGGTGTCTCCTTCCAAAGGCTCGGCCTCCTGGCCGGCGCCGGTGGCATCGACGAGCAGGTGGCGCAGGCGGGCAAGGTCGAAGGTCCGCACAGGGATCTGCGCGCCGGACAGAGCGCGGGCCGCCTCATCGACGCGGCGGTGCAGGCGCTGCGGCGCCGAGGCGTCGGGGTCGGCGCCGGTGTTCTGCCGGGCGCGTCCGCTGCGCGGCTCGCGCGCCGTGAGCAGCACCTGACGGTGCAGAACGTCGCGGCGGCCGGCCAGGGCCTGAAGGAAGTCGGCATGCTCGGCGGCGGCTTGTTCAAGGGCTGGGTGTGGCAGTCCGCCGGCGGCATCGCGCAGCTGAGCCACCGCCCCGGACAGGTCCAGGCGGTGGGTGCGCACCAGCAGTTGGACGGGGGCGTTCAAGCCGTTGAGCCAGCGGCCGAACGCGGCCACCAGCGCATCCTGCTCGCCGGGGGTACGCAGCGCGAAGTTGACCGTTCCGCACGCGGCCAGGACCGCGTGACCCTCGCTGCCCAGATCGACAACAGCGTGCTCGTCGATACCGCGTGCCGGCATCGGCACCGGGGACGGCTGGGGCCCGGCCTTGGCACGCAACTGCTTGGGCAGGAACGACGGCAGCGGCGGCGCGGCCTGTCCCCCACCGGGCACCAGATGCTTCGGAGCACGGCCGTGTCGCAACGCCGCCAACACGAATCGGTCTGCGGACAGGCCGTCCCTCTTCCCGAGGGCCAGTCCGATGGCGACGGCGGCGATCGGGACGGCCGGGATGATCAGGTACAGCGACGGCACCTGCGGCAGCGCCGTGTGAGCGGCCATGAACACCGCCCACACCACCACCCCGGTGCCGGCCAGGATCACGACCTGGCGGGCGGTGAGCCTGGCCACGATGACATCGGGGCGGTCGACGTCGGCCGGGATCCTGGTGGCGTAGCGGGACTCGGTCTCCTCACGCATCCCAGCCTCCGAGCCGCCGCTGCCGGGCCGCGGAGCGGCGGGCCCGCAGGCGGATCTCGGCGGCGGGCTTCAAGGGGGTCGCGGCAGGGGCGATGAGCAGTTCGTAGATCAGTCTCCGCAGGCTCGGGCGCAACCTGCGGTGTCGTCCCCGGTAGGCGCCGTGTGCAGTGGAGGCGGGTCGGTGATTCGTCATCGTGCGGGTCCTTCGGGGGTGGCTGGCTTGCGAACTGTGGCTGCGGCGCCGGCGATGCGGGTGGGCGGTGTTTTCGCCGGTGCTGCCTTGCGCGCAGCGGTTCGAGGCGGGCTGTTGAGAGGAGAGCTCGGCGGCGTCGCGGTGCGAGCGGTGGGTGCCGAGTCGGCCGGTCTGGGGGTGCTGGGGCGGGTCGCCGTTGGCCCGGCAGCCGCGGTTGCCTTGCGGGCGGCAACGGACGCGGGGACTGCCGCAGCGGCAGCGCTCGGAGCGGTCGCCGACGTATTGGTCGGGGCAGCCGCAGCCGTGATCTGGCCACGCCGGTCGAATAGCGCGGGCTGCCGGATGCCTGTGCGTGGCGGGGGCGGCGGGGTGAACTCGGTGATGGTGGATGGCGATCCGGGGCGTGGAGTGCGCGGGACCGGCGGGAAGAGCCCAGGCTGAACTACGCGCGGTTTGGGTTTGCTAGCGGTCTCGGCCTGCCGTTTGGCCAGCCGGGCCTGAACTCCTGGCGGTAGTTCAGCCGCCGCACCCGGCGCGGGTCCTATGGCCGGGGCCGCGCGAGTGGCAAGGACCTCCCCAGCGATCACCCGGGGACGGCCTGGGCCAGGTCGACCGACACGGGTGACGGTGATACGAGGCCCTGCTGTGCCGGGCCCTGGACCTCCGCCCGGCGGCCGGGATCCGGGACGCAGAGCGCGGGGTCCGCCGCCGCCCGCTCCGCCGGGCGGTGTTGCGCCGGGAGTGCGTCCCGTGGAGGGGCGGGTGGCTTCGGCACGGCGCCGCCCGCGCAGGCCTGTCGCACCCATCAGCTTGTAAGTCGCGATGCCCTTGGCCATGGCAAGCAACCGGGAAGGTCCGAAGACGCTTCGTCCGACCCAGAACGGGATCTTGAGGAGGATGTAGAAGAGCATGATGAACACGAGCAAGTCGGTGAGTCCGCTTCCAGTCGGGAACCCCAGCGCGGTCTGGCCGGCCGGGTCCAGGAACACCCTCAATGCGGCGACGAGGGTCAGGGATTGACCAACCTGGACCGCCAGGGTCCCGATCACCGCCCGCCACCACAGCCGGGCCAGCGGGTCGGTCTGAGGCAGGGCGTGACAGGCCAACGCCGCCGGTGCAGCGGCAGCAAGAAGAACCATGAGCGCGACCCGCACCAGGTAGGTGATCAGCAGTGCCACGGCCAAGACCGCGGCGACCAGGCCAAGGATCGCCAGGAAGATCCCACCGGAGCCGAGGATCTTTCCCGTGATCATGTGGGCCAGCGCCGTGCCGGCGGCCTTCGGGTCCAGGCCCTCGCCCATGATTCCGGCGGCCAGAGCGTCGGAGAGGTGGATGATCAGACCGAGGACGGCGAGGGAGGCGTTGCCGACGAGGAATCCGGCAATGAGCCTCGGGGCGATGTCCTTCGCCGCGTACCGGGTCTGCAGCGTCTCGTGGGTCATCACGATGACGCCGCCGGCTAGGACGAACAGGACGTAGAAAGAGTTGGCCAGCACGGCCATCGTGGTCCAGATCTGCCCGACGCGCGGCATCACCGTCACGTCCGGGGTGCTCAGCACCGTGGAGCCGAGCAGACTCAGCACAGGATTGAGCGCGTCGGATACCAGCGAGGCGAACCAGTCGTTGATCGCCTTCTCGATCTGGCCGGGGATGTCCCAGAAGCTCGGGTCGCTGTTGCCGCCGGTGCTCGTTCCACCGGTCGCGCCGGGCGCCGGCGCGGTGTCCGACGGCACCGGCGCCCCAGGGCCCAGGCTGATCCCCGGGCTTGTAGCCGTGGGGCCCGGTGGCGGCGCCGGATCGTCGGGCGCCGGGCTGGCTGCGATGGGCAAGGAAGGTCGCGGTGCCTCGTCGGCCGAGGCTGCCGGAACCATCAAGATCAGCAGTGCGGCGACCGCGGCGATCAGAGCGGCCACGGTGCGGGCGACGGGCCGGGCCGAAGCCCGGACCCGCGCGCCGACGCCTGCGGCGTACGAGTGCTCGGGCTTCGGCTCGCCTTTCATCTCAGCCGCCGACCAGGCTCTTCAGTAGAGCGACGACAACCGGCGCCAAGACGGCCAGGCAGTAGCCGATCCCGGCGGATTTGAAGCAGGTCTTGGCCTTCTCCACCTCCGCCGGGTCACCGGCGGCGAGCACGTAGCGGACGCCGCCAACAGTGAGCATCAGCGTCGCCAGCCCCGCGAGGAGCCCCATCAGCCACCCAGTGACGTTGCCGATGACCGTCGGGACGTCGTCGGCTGCGACTAGGACCTGTCCGGAACCTGATGTTGCCGCGGCGAACACCGGACTCATGCTGACGGCGGCTAGAGCTACAGCGCCGGTAGCGATCGCCGCTATCCGCAGGCGCCTACGGCGCGCGGCACGCGACTTCGAAGTGGATTGCTGTCGGAGTGGTTTCGGGCGTACGGGATCGAGCGCGTGGTGCATGAAGGTGGGTCCTTTGATGCTGTGCGAGATCGGGTGAGGCGCGGCGACAGGCCCGGGTCCGGGCCGGGTTCGGCGGGGTGCGGACTAGGCCGAGGCGTGCCGCGAGAAGGTGGTGCGCAATGTGCCGGGGAGCAGGAATCTGTGGACCGCCGCGCGCACGACACTCGCTCCTTCCGGGAGGGTGTCGATATGCCAAACGGTGGATGGGTCAGCACCACGCAGTGGGTGCGGCGTCCGTGATTTCTGCCCGCCGAAGTTCCGTAGAAGTCCGGCGGAATCACTAGTCCAAAAACGGGGGCGCTGGTTCCACCGACGGCGGGACTTTCTGCTGACGACCACTCAGATGGCGCCCGTCTGCAACGCCGACACCAGACGCGCTTCAGCCGCTTCGCGGTAGCGCCACAGGGTCGCCCGGGCGATTCCGAACTCGGCGGTCACAGCGTCGAAGCTCTGCCCCTCCAGGCGAGTGCGGCCGATGTAGTCGGCTTCCTCGCCGGTGATGACGCCGGCGCGTACCGCGCGGGCCAGGATGATGTCCGGGTGCCCGGTCGGATACATCGACGACTGGGACTCGGCAACGCTGTCCAACGCCGGAATCTGGCCGACCTCGCGGTAGCGCTCCCTGCGGGCCAGATTGAACGCCTTCCACACCAGCACGCCGATGACACTGCCGATCGCGGGATCGCTCAGATCCACTGTGCGCAAAGCGATCAGGAACCCTTCGAGGACTTCCGCGGCGATGTCGGCGGGATCGCCAGGGAAGCAGCGCGACAGCGTGCGCGCCTTGCTGCGCAGTGCCGGATACGCCAGGGCGCAGGCAACGACGACCCAGCTCGAGTCCTCGCCCCGGCTCTCCCGCACCAGCTGCGCCCAGATCGCGTTTCGTGTGGCCGTCTCGGTGTTCGAGTCATCCAGTAGGCCAGTTATCTCGCTCAGATCCATGCGTTTCCCGGCCACTTGGCTGCCAGCGTCCGCAGGAATGGTCAGGGACAAAGGCAGAGGACCTTGACACAGGAGGTCGAAGGTATTCTTTACGACCTTCAAGGGATTCGACGTGCTGGCCACGATGGGCTCCCGTCTTCACAGAGTGCGGTTTGACGGGTTCATCGAACGATGACGGATACGCAAAAAGTGCGCACACAATACGCACTACTGCACGTTGGCCGAGCTCTCCCTATCAGGATTAGGTATGCGCATTCCGTGCGCATAGTTCCATCAAGCCGCAGCTGGCGTAGCTACTTCGTGCGCAAAGCGTGCGCACTTGAGCTCTGACCTGTGGTTTACGCACGAGAGACCTCAACTTCGGCCGCGTGCTCCCGGTCACATTTCGATTCCTGGTGGAACCACACGGCCCCGTTTTGGACTAGGAGGTTTGGTCAGCACGAAACGCGGTGCCGCACGACACGGATAAACGTCATGGAGCAGCACCAGAGCCCCACACCACCGAATAGCGGAGGTGAGGATCGCCCGACACCTTCTCATCCAGTCAGAAATGCCCGCCGGCCTCGCATCCGTGGATGCGGAGTCCCCCCAAACATCTGGTTCGCCCCGCACCCGGAGAATCGGCCCGTCGCTTCGATTCGCGACGCCGACAACGTCGTCGACAAGTACGACTGGGCTGTCGCCGAAACCATCCGCCAGTTCACCGAGACCAACCAGAACTTCACCATCACCACGTTGGCCAACCCCGGCTGCCGCGTGGAGCGTTCCGGCGGCAACTATCACCACACCGACGCGCTGGACCTCCTGGACGAGGACCGGTACCGGCAGTGGATCTTCGAGCCGGACGCCCTGGCGATCGTAGTCCCCGCCGACCAGGACCACGCTGCCCAGCAGTCTTCGACGCGCCGCGGGAGGCAGGCCGCAGAGCACTTCCTGGCGCAGCTTCCCGCAGTACTGAGCGGCGCCTCCGAGCGGCTCGCCACGGGTGGAATTCTCGCCGTCAGGCTCCCCCGCCCGACACCGGGCGTCGGCTTCATCGACGACACCGGATCGGTCATCACGGCCGCCCGCGAGCAAAGCTTCGCCTACATCCAGCACATCGCTCTGGTCGACTCCTTCATCGACGACGAGGGCATCGCCCCTGACCTTCCCGCAAGCGATCTCGACGCGTTTCTCAACGCCCGCATCCAAGGCGTGCCGGTGCACGCCCGGTCTCACTCGGACTTGCTCATCTTCCGCAGCATCGGAGAGGACCACATCGGTGTCTGACCACGCTTCACTTCGCCATGACGGCAGCCGGGCACCGGTCCGAGACATGGCCGCGATACCGACCTCGGTATGGGTCACAGCACAACGGAACTCACGCACCCAGCGCGCTGGTCGCTACGTCCGCGAATCGGTGGCGCACCCGGCCAAGATGTTGCCGGACATCGCCGCCTACGCCATCGGCGCCTACACCGAGCCAGGCGACCTCGTGGTCGATCCGATGTGCGGAATCGGCACCACCCTGGTCGAAGCGATGCACCTCGGCCGACGCGCCTTGGGCGTTGAATACGAGGCTCGCTGGGCGAAGTTCGCCAGGGCGAACATCGCCCTGGCCAATTCCCAAGGCGCCACCGGAGACAGTGCCCGCGTCATCCGCGCCGACGCGCGCCGGCTGGCGAAGGTCGTGCCGCCGGAGCTTCTGGGAACGGCGGCCTTGGTGATCACCTCCCCGCCTTACGGGGCGGCGGTTCACGGACAGATCAGGGCCACCGCGGAGACCGGCGAGCGCGGGGTGCAGAAGTTCGACTACCGCTACTCCACCGACCGCTCCAACCTCGCCCACGCCAGCCGGGAGAAGCTCGTCGCCGGCTTCGCCGAGATCCTGTCCGGCTGCCGCCAGATCCTCCGCCCCGGAGGCGTGGTCGCGGTCACTGCACGGCCGTGGCGCGAGCACGGAGAGCTCGTCGACCTGCCCAGCGAAGTCATCGCCGCGGGGACTTCGGCCGGGCTGGAACCGATCGAGCGGTGCCTGGCCCTGATCGCCGGAGTGCGTGACGGGCAGTTAGTCACCCGGCCCAGCTTCTTCCAGCTCGCGAACATCCGTCAGGCTCGGGCCGCCGGCGTCCCGATGCACCTGATCGTCGCGGAGGACGTGCTGGTTTTTCGCGCGCCGCTCGACGGTGATTCGGCCGCCCAGAACGGATCTGGAAGAACCCCGGCCACTGCCGACTCGCCGCTTCCGCCCAACGCGTTCAGCCCGTGAAATCACCCGAGCAGTTCGGGTGCGCGGGCCGTCCGCCGCTGTGCCCGCGCTGCCACGCCGAGCTCACCACCGACCCAGCAGGACCGTGGTGTCGCACCTGCCGCGTTGCCTCCGCCGGCTCTCGACGCTACCCGCACTGTCCGATGCTGCCGGTCGCCACCGGCAACACACCACGCGCCAAGGGGCTGCGGCTGTGCCGCGCCCACGCCCGCCGTCTCGTCGACGTCGGCGGAGCGGACTCCGTCATCCGCGACACCGCCTGACCGAGCTGGCTCGCGCCTTCCCTCGCCATCAACATGGAGACAAACTTGATCCGCCGTACGACCCTGGCCAAGGCCTCCGTAGCCCTCGCTGCCGCCACTGCCCTGACTGCTTCACTATCCGCCTGTGGCAGCGGCCATCGCGCCACCCCGCGAAGCGTCACCGCCACTGCGAACCGGCCCGGAGCGGCCTCCAGTTCGGCGCCCGCTCCCGGGGCGCTGACCGGTCTGCTTCTGCGCTCCGCACTTCCCACGCTGACGGACGTGGCCGCCGGGATCACCGTCTCTGGCGTCTACGACACCGGCACCGACTTCACCGCCCCGCACGATCTCCCGAAGCCCTCACTGCCGGACGCGGACTGCACTGCGGCGCCCTCTATCGACGCCGATGCCCTCACCGCCGACTACCGTGCCGCCTACGCGAGCGAGGAACTCGACAACGCCGGAAACTCTCTGCACCTGGTCGTCGCCGCCACCAACCCCGGCGACGCCGCCAAGCAGCTCACCGAGATCCGCGACTTCGCCCAGCGGTGCGCCAACTTCGCCGCCCCGGATCCGACCGGGCAGTCGGTCGGCGGCACCGTCACGATCGACAGCCTCACCAAGCTCGGCGACGAAGCGCTCCGCATCCGCGTCACGGCCACTGGCCCCGACGCCGCCAGCTATGCCCAGCCCGAGGTGATCCTCGTGCGCGTCGGCGACGAGATCGTCGCGGTCTCCGACGCGGACCACGACCATGACGGAGCCGCCGCCCTGTCGGCCGCGGACCTCCTTCTTCAGCGCCTCCAAGGGCAGCCCGCATAACGCAGCCCGGCCCGGCAGAAGCACATCGCGTCCACCGGCCGGGCCGGCCTTCCCTCATCTCTCTGCCGTCTGTTGAAGGAGCCCTCTCTTGCCCCAACCCGCCCGTATCCGTCCGGCCATCGTTCGGGCCTGTGCCGCCGCTGTCGGCCTGTGCCTCATCTGGGGCGTGCTGTCCGGCATCACCGAATACCACTTCGCGTATGCCTGCCTGCTGGTTGCTCTGGTGCTGGCCCGATGCCTGACCAAGGCCCCGGCACCGCGCTCGGCATGGCTGCCGGCGCTCGCCGCGCTCTTGGCCTTCGCGGTCGGATTCCTCGGCGATTTCGTGGCTGTCGCCATCGCGTTGTGGCTGCACTACGACATCTCGGCCGCGGTCATCCTCGGCCACGTCGGTGAGCTCTTCGCCAACGTCGCGCGCGGCCACTCGGCGATGGACTGGGTGATCTTCTCACTCGCCGCTGTCGCCGCCGCCGGCCTGACTGCACGCCAGCAGTTGTCCGAGGGCAACCGCGCGCCAAAAGCGAGGCCCTCGACGACCGAGGGCGGGGTACATGCCGCTGAGGCCGCTCACCACTGAGGTGCCACAGCTGGAACCCAGCGCGCCGTCGAGCCCGCGGCTGCAGGTCCGTCCGGTGAGCTTCGCTGAGGCGTGCGCCTTCATCGACACCCACCACCGCCACCACCAAAGGCCCCGCGGCCACAAATGCTCCATCGGCCTGACCGATCCCACCGGCGCTCTGGTCGCCGTCGCGATCGTCGGCAGGCCGGTAGCCAGGCACCTCGACGACGGTCTCACTTTGGAAGTCACCAGGCTGGCCACCCTAGGCGTGCCGAACAGCTGCTCCCGGCTCTACTCGGCAGCGTGGAAAGCCGGCCGCGCCATCGGTTACCACCGAATGATCACCTACACCCAGGACGGCGAACACGGTGCGAGCCTTCGCGCGTCCGGCTGGCACAAAGTCCGCGACCTGCGAGCGCGCCCCGGCTGGAGCTCCGCTACTCGGCCACGCCCGGACCGCGGCACCGACAACATCGCCCGCACCCTGTGGCAAACAGACAGCACAACAGCCCAGCCCTGAAGCCGTGACACACCCTGCACACCTCGGCTGAGAGGACACCTATGGCCTTCGACACCAACGCCTACATCCACGCCCTGGTAGCCACCCACGGTCTGGTCGCCAAACCCGGCGATACCGACGGCTCAGAACTCACGCACCGCGCGGTGCACGCCGAACTCGCCGACATCAAGCAGCGCGCCCAGAACCTCCACGACTGGTCCGCCGCCGTCATCGCCTGTCGCGAAACCCGCACCGGACCGGCACGCCGCGCGGCTCACCGGCCGAGCGACCGCCGTGCCCAAGCCCACCGCTGCTGAAGCTGACGAACTGGAGACCTCATGGATCACGACATCGACGAATACGCAGACCAGCTGCTGATGATCCACGGCGCCGAACCCGACGCGTACCCGGTGGCCGACGAAATCATCGAGCTGGCAGGTCATGCCCGTCGCCTCGGCATCCCCAACCACTTCCTCGACCTGTTCATCTGGACGCAGAACGTCCACCGCGCGGTCGGCTGCGGCGATGCAGACGCCGAAGACGTCTGCGGATGCTTCCGAGCCGCCGCCGCAACCTGACCACTCGCTCAACTCTCGGAGGACGCCTATGACACCAACCCTCACCAACGCCAAAACCCCGGCCATCAACGCGCTCAGCTTCGGCGCCGGCGTGCAAAGCTCCGCCCTCCTATTGATGTCCGCTCACGGCCTCCTCCCTCGCATCGACTACGCCGCCTTCGCCGATACCGGCTGGGAACGTCCCGAGACCTACGCGGCCCTCGACCGGCTAGAGAACGAGGTGGCAAAGCCCGCCGGAATCGAGATCGTCCGTCTGCGCGCTGGAGACATCCGCCGAGATGCCCTCGACCCCAACAGCCGCTTCAGCACGATGCCGCTGTTCATCCGCAACCGCGACGGATCCAAGGGCATGCTCCGGCGCCAGTGCACCTCCACCTACAAGATCAAGATCCTGCTTGCCGAGGCCCGCCGACGCCTCGGAGCGGAGGTCTTCGACGACGGCCGCGTCGGCCGCGTCAAACGCGGCCAGAGCCTGTCGATGTGGGTCGGAATCAGCTCAGACGAATTCCACCGCGCCAAGGACTCCGGCGTGAAGTACGCCGTCAACACCTTCCCGCTGCTGGAACTCGGTCTCACTCGCGCCGATACGCAGGCGTACCTCGACCAGCACGGGTTCGCTGCGGTGTCGAAGAGCGCGTGTATCGGGTGCCCCTACACGAGCAACGCCGGGTGGAGAAGGCTGCGGGACGACCAGCCCGAGCAGTGGAACGAGGCCGTCGAGTTCGACCACGCCATCCGCGCCGGCAACGCACGCGCCAACGCCAACGGCAGGCCGCTGCTCGGCCAAGCCTTCCTGCATCCCTCACTACTGCCGCTGGACGAGGCGCCGATCGACGCCCCGCCACAGCGTCGACACCTGCGTATCGTCGGCCAGAACGAGAGCGTGGACTGGGAGAACGGCGATCCCGACGGATGCTCGCCCTGGGCCTGCCGGTCTGGCCAGCCCGAGCAGCCTCCGGGCTTCTCGGAAGTGGCTGCGTGAGCCCGGCGCGCGCAGCCAGCGCACCAAATCTCGGCAGTCTGTGCACCGGATATGGCGGATTGGATCTCGCGGCCACGAAGCTGTTCGGCGCGCGGCCCGCCTGGTTCGCCGACAACGACCCCGACGCCGTCCGAGTCCTCAAGCACCACCACCGGCGGGTGCCGAACCTCGGCGACATCACCGCCCTGGACTTCGCCGACCGGACAGCCGTCTCGGGCGTCGACATCCTCACGGCCGGATGGCCGTGCCAAGACATATCCATCGCCGGGCGCGGTGAGGGAATCAAGAAGGGAAACCGCTCTGGCCTCTGGCACACCGTCGCAACTGCCGTTCGCGATCTACGACCCGATCTCGTGCTCCTGGAAAACGTTGCTCAGCTCCGAGGACGCGGGCTCCAACAGGTCCAGTCCGACCTGGCCACAAGCGGGTACGACACGGAATGGCTCTGCCTTCGAGCATCCGAAGTGGGCGCCCCCCATCGACGAGCCCGCTGCTTCATCCTCGCCTGGCAGCCCGGCGAAGCCGCGACCCGGCTCCTTGAAACTGCTGCCCACACCCCAGGCCCGCGACGGCGACGGCCGGGGAGCATCCGACCCTGCTGCACGCCGGGCCGGAGGACACTCCGTGGGGCTGGACGACGCCGTGTCAGTGCTCAGTCCGAATGGCTCCCCAGCGGCACCGTTCCCCACACCGCGGGCCTCAGATGGGACGAAGGGCTCACCGAATCAAAAAGGCAGCAAGGGCGACCTGATGCTCACCTCGGCGATCGCGAGGTTGGCCCGGCATCCAGCCGTGCCCACCAAGCACCTGCCCGAGGCCGCCTGACCGAACACTCCACCTACCCCTGGGGCATCTACGGGGAGGCGGTGCAGCGCTGGGAGCACATCCTGAGCCGGCCGGCACCCGAGCCCACCGAGCCCGGCCGCAACGGACGCCCCCGGCTACGTCCGGAGTTCACGACCTGGGTCATGGGACTCCCCACCGACGACTACCTCACCGGCGTCCCCGACGTCTCGAGGATCGCCGCGCTGCGGCTCGCCGGCAACGGCGTCGTCCCCCACCACGCCGAGACCGCGTTCCGCGAACTGGCCCGTCGAGCCGCCATCGCACAGCACCCGTAGAGCCCGCAGCACATCATCCTCGGCGAAAGAGGTCGACGCCGGTCACGAAACCCACACTGAGCACCCGCCCACCGGACCCACACGCCACGCGGCCACCGGCCAGGCGACCGCCACGCCGGAGCCCACCACCGCTAAGGCGGGCGAACTGGAGACCTCATGAATCACGACATCGACGAATACGCAGACCAACTGCTCGCGATCCACGGCGCTGAACCAGACGACTAACCGCCAGCTGACGAGATCGTCGAGCAGAAGGAGGTGGCAAGCTGCCTCGCCGGAGTTCCGGCCGCTGCGAGGATCGCCGCCCCTGGGCGGCAACGGAGTAGTCCCACAACACGCCGCGACCGCGCCGCGCGAACTGGCCAGGCGAACAGTCACTGCTACAGCAAGTCCGTCTAGCCGCACGACGCCGCACTCTCAGGCACGCCACAACCTAGCCCGCGTACGAAAACCGGGCCTGTCCACCTCGAGCAAAGCGAGGTGGACAGGCCCATCGGTTCTCTCAGCCGTTCCGCACCGCACGCAGCCGACGTGTGCCCGCGTCATAGCCGCACGACAGATCACGGCATGGGCCGCCCGGTACACACTGCGGCCAACCCTCATCGACCGCGACCCGCCGGGAACCCAGACACCGGCGTCTTCACTCCGCGCCAGTGCGTACAGGGCCGCTGCTGCGGTACAAGCTGCCGCCCTCGCCTACCTGTTCTGGAGATGCGTTTGCAGTCACTTCCCCTCGCGCTGGACCGGCTGCACACTCCACTGTGCGTCACCGCTCCCGAACCCAGACGCGACCCCTCCGGCAAGATTCTCGCCGACCACGAAGGCAATCCCCTATGGACCACCGCCATAGCAGTGCGCCGTTTCGGCCAGCGCAAACCAACCGTGATCGATATCTCGACTGCCACGGAGCCGCTCGGCGTTACGGTCGGCGCACCACTACGCATCGTTGAACTGGACGCCATACCGTGGGCTCTGAACGGCCGCGTTGGTATCTCCTTCAAAGCCGCCCAGATCTTGCCCCACGACGAGCTGGACTGGTAGCGGGCGGCACAGCTCGAAGCGAGATCCCTGCACGGCGGATCTTCGGGCGCTGCGAGTCCGTTTGGAACCAGCCATGCGCCGTTGGTCTCTCGAGTTCAAGCAAGTGGTCAGATCAAGGCATCGACGGCGAGAAGCCGAAGATGGCCGTGTGCCGTGCCACCTTCACCACGGCCGGCATGGTCCCCCTCGCTCGTGCTCACCGCCGCGCTGCTGCTCGGCTGGATCACATCGTGTTCGGTCTCCTCGGCACGGTGCCCGTCTCCACTGCCAGGGGCCCGCTGGTGTTTTCCGCTCGTTGGCGTCGTGGCCGGGGCGTAGGGAACCGGGGTGTTCTTCACTCTGTGCGCCGTGGCGTGCGGGGCGGCCGGCGCGATCGGTTCCCGGCCCACGCCGTCTGCGCACGCACCGGGATGACCCCCGGACTCCAGCTCGTCCACGAGCGCGACCGCGTAGCCCGCAGCGCTGATGCTGCTCGCGTCCGCCAGGATCTGATCGCCGGCACAGACGAGCGGCATGTCAGGTCACGACGACAGTCCGATAGTCTGGCCCCGCACCAAGAATCGTGCTGGAATCCACACCGGAATCCAGCCGGCTCGCCTTGCGCCCCAGCTCCCGGGCGGCGATGCAGGTCTCGCGGTCCAGGCGGTACTTCAC
>NZ_JAACYW010000228.1 GCF_015356825.1 Catenulispora rubra
GCGCCCGCCCACCCGCCAGCGCCGCCGTCCACCGCGCCGGCGTCGCGATCCACCCGATCCGCAGCGCCGGGGCGAGCGTCTTGCTCAGCGAGCCGAGCAGCGCGACGTACGAGGGCGCCATCCCCTGCAGCGCGCCGACCGGGCGGCCGTCGTAGCGGAACTCCGAGTCCTTGTCCTCCTCCAGCACCAGGCCGTCCACGTCGCGTGCCCACGCGATCAGCTCGCTGCGCCGGTCCGGCGCCAGTGCCACGCCGGTCGGGAAGTGGTGGGCCGGGGCGACCAGGACCGCGCGGACCGCCGGGGTCTGCCGCAACGCGTCCACGCGCAGGCCGTGGCCGTCGACCGGGATCGGGACCGCCGTGAGCCCCGCGCCGGCGATCAGCGCACGCGTCGCGGGCCAGTCCCACCCCGGGTCCTCGACGCCGAGCGCGGTGTGCCCCTCCCGCCGCATCGCTGTCAGGATCCTGACCAGCCCGTCCGTCGTCCCGCCGCAGATCGTCACGTGCTCCGCCGCCACCGCCGCGCCCCGCGACCGGGTCAGGTGCTCGGCGAGGGTGGCCCGCAGCGCCGGGTGGCCGGCCGGGTCGCCGTGGCCGAAGTCGGCGTTCGGCGCGTCGTGCATCGCGTGCTGCAACGCCTCGATCCAGCGCTTACGCGGGAACATTCGAAGATCCGGCAGTCCCGGCTCGAGATCGAAGTCGAAGCGCGGCGGCAGCAGCGCTCCCGCCAGAACCGCGTCCCGGGCAACCTCCTCCTGACCATCAGCCGGCCCACGCCGCACGCGCGTAGCCGAACCACTCCGCGCCTCCAAGTACCCCTCGGCGGCCAACTGCGCATAGGCCTCCGTGACCACCCACCGCGAACATCCCAGGTCAGCGGCGAGCATCCGACTCGGCGGCACCACACTGCCCGGCGCGATCCGCCCCTCGGCGATCGCCGCCCGCAGCGCCCGGCGCAGCCGCGCGTGCAGCGGCCCGGGCCCGTACTCGTCGAGCACCAGCAGCGTCTCGAACCCGTGACTGGACTGGCTGGACTGATTGGACTGGTTTTCCGTCACAGAATCGGACCGTACACCCGAGCCGCCTGCCGTCTACCGTGTTCGGTGTGAACGAGACCGACGAAGTCCTGCCCGGCGAAGTGATGGCACGCGAGATCGCCGAACAGCCCGAGGTGCTGGAACGCATCCTGGCGAAGGGACTTCCGCGGATCCGCGACGTCGCCGAACGCATCCGCGCCGCCAACCCCCGCTTCGCACTCCTGACCGCGCGGGGAACGAGTGACAACGCGGCGTACTACGCGAAGTACCTCATGGAGATCACCCTCGGCCTCCCCGTCGGCCTGACCTCGATGTCGACCACGACCGCCTACCACGCGCGCCCCGACCTGACCGACGTCCTGTGCGTGACGGTCTCCCAGTCCGGCGGCTCCCCGGACCTCGTCGCCACCACCGAGATGGCCAAGGAACGCGGCGGCCTGACGCTGGCGGTGACGAACGTCGCCGGATCCCCGGTGAACGCGGCCTCCGAGCTGGACCTGGATGTCCTGGCCGGCCCGGAACTCGCCCTCCCTGCGACCAAGACCTACACCGCCGAGCTCCTGACGCTCTGGCTCCTCGTCGACGCACTCCGTGGCGGCGACGGCTCGGCAGCCAAGCCGCTCCCGGAACTGGCAGCGGCGACGCTCGCCCGCGAAGCGGAGGTCGCAGAGCTGGCAGGACGCTACCGCTTCGCCTCCCGACTGGTCCTGACCGCGCGCGGCTACTCCTACCCGACCGCCCGCGAAGCAGCGCTGAAGCTGATGGAGACGTCGTACACGCCGGCGCACGCCTTCTCCGGCGCGGACCTGCTCCACGGCCCGCTGGCCATGGTCGACAACATCTCCCCGGTGATCGCCGTAGCCGCCGAAGGAGCAGGCGGCACCGCGCTGGAGCGGGTGCTGGAACGGCTGCGGGAGCGCGGCGCCGACCTGGTCGTGATCGGCTCACAGGAGCACATGGCCGGAGCGTCCGCAGGCTTCACCCTGCCGGCCGGGGTCCCGGAGGAGCTGTCCCCGATCCTGGAGATCCTGCCGCTGCAACAGCTGGCCTACCACGTGACGATGGCCCGCGGCCTCAACCCCGACGCGCCCCGCGCGCTGGCGAAGGTCACCCGGACCCACTAGCGCGCAGTCGCCGCCGCTCCTCGTCGCATCGAGCAACCGCCGAAACCGACGTAAATCAGAAATAAACCTCACTCCCCTACCTTCGCGACATTCGCCAGACCCTCAACGCCTGGCGAACAAACAGCCAATTCGTCGCGAACCAAACCGGGAGTCATACCAGTGGCGACTATCGACCACGTCGTGGTCCTGATGCTGGAAAACCGCTCGTTCGACCACATGCTCGGCTTCCTGGAGCATCCGGATCCGGCCTTCGACGGCCTCCTGACCGGCGGACCGCACACGAACCCCGGGTTCGAAGGCGGACCGCCGGTCGCGGCCACCCCGAACGCCAAAGCCGTGCTCCCGCAGGACCCGAACCACGAACACGACGCCGTGATGAAGCAGCTCGGCGTCGCCGCGAAGCCGCCCTACGGACAGCCGAGGAACGACGGCTTCGTCGCCGACTTCGAACGCGTCGGCCGCAACCTGGACCCGCAACGCTTCACCGGGTTCCTCAGCCCTCTGGTGAACAGGCACCTCTCGCACAAGACCGTGTCCTCGGCCCCGCTGGCCGGCATCGGCCCGCTGGTCATGCGGTGCCAGAACCCTGCGAACGTCCCCGTCCTGTCCCACCTGGCGCTCGAGTTCGCGGTCTGCACCCGCTGGTTCTCCCCGGTCCCCGGCGAGACCTGGCCGAACCGCAACTTCCTGCACGCCGCGACCTCCGACGGCGAGACCGACATCGACACCCGCCTGTACGCGAACCCCACGATCTTCGAACTCCTCGAAGCCCACGGCCACGACTGGACCATCTACCACGACGACACCCCGCAGGTCTGGGCGTTCGTCAACCTCTGGGACACCCCGGAGCGGCACGCGAAGTGGCACCCCTTCAGCACCTTCGCCGAGCACGTCAAAGCCGGAAAGCTCCCGGCGTACTCGTTCATCGAGCCCAACCACCGGCCCCCGCTGCACACCCTCGACCACGAGCGTGTGATCGGCCGGCCGGACATCAGCGACAGCCAGCACCCCGGCAACAACATCGTGTCCCGCGAGGCCTACGACACCTTCCCCGACGACGCGAACACCGACTTCGCCCGCGGCGAGACCCTGATAGCAGCGGTCTACGAAGCACTGCGCGCGCAACCCGACCTCTTCGCCCGCACCCTGCTGATCATCACCTACGACGAGCACGGCGGCTTCTACGACCACGTGCCCCCGCCGCAGGACGTCCCGGCTCCCGGGCCCGCCCGCGCCGGAGCCCGCCTCGCGCACCTCATCCTGGAGAAGAGCTCGACGGCCTTCGACTTCACCATGCTCGGGCCTCGGGTCCCGGCCGTGCTCGTCTCTCCGCTCATCGCAAAGGGCACGATCGACGGCGCGATCCATGACCACACCGCCGTGCCTGCCACCCTGCGAGCCCTGTTCGCACCGGACGCCAAGCCGCTGACCCACCGCGACGCCTGGGCCGAGCCGCTGCACGGACTCCTCACCCTCGACCAGCCACGCCAGGGTGACCAACTGCCCGACCTGTCAGCGTTCGCAGCGCGGGCCACCGCCGAAAAGGACGCCGCCGACGCGACCGCCGACGCCAAGGCTGCCACCGGTACCACACCGGACAAGGTCGGCGACTTCTACCGCGACTTCCTCCGCCAGGCCGAAGTCGTATGGCGGCACCTGGCCGAACGCGGCGGCCCCGAGACCGCCGCCGACCTGCTCGACTCCGAACCCGAGCGGGCGATTCAGATCAGCAAGGCCTTCGCCGACGCAGCCGAGCGCCTGCGCCGGCAGAAGAGCTGACGCCGGCCGGTGGCTACTGGCTGGTGGCTTGTGGCGGCTGGCGGCTGGCGGCTGGCGGCTGGTTGCTGGCGGCTGGTTGCTGGTTGCTGGCTAAGCCTCGCACCGCGCTGTCGGAACCATCGGTCCCGACAGCGCGATCTCGCCGTCCCGAAGATCGACCGCCTCGCCGGCCCGGCTGACCATCCTGCAGCTGTGCAACACGGCGCGGCCCCGGTCCCGAATCACGATCTCCTCGGAGAACTCGGTGTCGGTGGCCGTCAGACTGGCGTCGGCGACGACCGAGGCGCCGCACGCCCGCAGCATGGAAGACTCCAGGCTCAGCTGAGCGATTCCGGACACCGCCACACCCGCGCCGCTGACTTTCAGCACACCGCCGCTGATGTGTACCTCAGAACCCGAAGACGCGGTCACGCCGTCGCCGGAACCCTCGACGACAATCCCCTCGAAGTGCGCCGTGGCACCGCCGGACACGACGACCGCGTCGCGCTGCGCGTAGAGCACATCGACCTCGTTGAATGTCAGGACACTGGCACCGTCGGCGACGATCCCGACCGGCGCCCCTTCGATCTGCATCCGCTCGAAGCGCGGCCGCGCGCCGCCGGTGACGTACACCCCCACGCGTGCCGGATCGGCGATCAGGCATTCAGTCAGCACCGGCGAGCTGCCGCCCGCGATCTGGACCGAGATGCCCGCCGAGCCGGAGAAATCGCAGTCCTCTACTACTACCTCGGCGCGGGTCGCGATATAGAGGTCAAGCCCCTCGCCGTCGCTGACTCGTAAGCGCGCCAGCTGGGCTCCGGCGTTGTGTTCCAGCGCCACGGCTGGCTTCCCGCAGCCGATGATGACGCAGTCCTCGACGTCTGCGTGGCCATATCTGTTCACGTATATACCGTTGCCGACGGGCCGGTCGATGGTGCAGCCGTTCACCGTCAGGCGGCCGCGTTCGCTGACGACCACGGCCGAGGAGCCGATCTCGGCGAACGTCGTCTGCTCCACGACGCCGCCTTCGGCGGACGTCACCACGATCCCGGCGCCGAGGCGGTTCGCGATCCGGCAGTCGCGGACCGCGAGCGTTCCGGATTCGTGGGCCAGGACGGCCATCCGGCCCGCGCCGTCGATCGCGCAGCCGTCCAGGACGGCCTCTCCCCTGCGGACGTCCAGGATCGGGGCCTCCTCGTCGGCGCCGATGAACTCCAGCGCGGACAGCGTCACGGTGGCCGCGTCGACGATCAGGGTGCTGCCTTGCTCGCCGCCGCAGATCCGCACGCTTCCGGGGCCTTGCTCGGCGCTGAGCGTGACCGAGCGGTCCACCACGACCTGCTCGGCGTAGGTGCCCGCGGCGATGAAGATCAGCGCGCCGTCGCGGGCCTCGCGCAGCGCCGCGCCGATGCTCGGGTGGGCTTCGGGGCGGTCGGGGGCGACCACCAGGATCTGCCGTGTCATGACGCGCTGCCTTCCAGGTGCCGGGTCGCGATGTCCGGGTGCCGTGCGGGGCGCAGCAGCGCCTGGTCGATGAGCCAGGACAGCAGCTGCGGCAGCGGCACGCCGCCGGCCTCCCAGGCGCGGGCGAAGGAGGAGCGTGCGGTGAAGCCGGGCATGGTGTTGATCTCGTTGACGAAGAGTTCGTCGGCGGCCTGGTCCCAGAGGAAGTCCACGCGTGCCAGGCCGTAGGCGCCGGCGGCGTCGAAGGCCTGGATCGACAGTTCCCTGACTCGCTGCGTCACGGGGCCCGGCAGGTCGGCGGGGACGGACAGGCGCGAATCGACGGCCTCGTACTTCTGGCGGTAGTCGAGCACGCCGCCGTCGACTTTGATCTCGGCCGGCATGGACGTCCGCAGGACGCCGTCCGCGCCGGCCAGGACTCCGCAGCGGATTTCGCGGGCGTTGTTCACGGCCTGCTCGACGATCACGGTGGTGTCTCTGGCCAGGGCGTGGGTGATGGCGCCGGCGAGTTCTGCCGGGTCGGTGACCCGGACTACGCCGATTGAGGATCCGCCTGCTGCGGGTTTGACGAACAGGGGCCAACGCAGGGTGTTGAGGAGCGGGATGAGGGTGGTGCTTGTGTTGCTGATGCCGGTGTTGCTGTTGTCGCTGATTTTGGCGTCGCGGATGGCGGCGAGGCGTTCGGCGTGCAGGGCGACGTAGGGCGTCACCGGGATTCCTTCGGCGGCGAAGACCCGCTTCATCGCGACCTTGTCCATGCCGACCGCCGAGGCTGCGACTCCGGAGCCGACGTAACACACTCCGTACGCTTCCAGCAGGCCTTGGATAACGCCGTCCTCGCCGAACGCGCCGTGCATCACCGGGAACGCGACGTCGATGCGTGCCACCTGGTGGGCGGGGTCCTGGGCGTGCACCACGCTGAGGGATCCGTCGGCGCGGTGCGGGATCAGCTCGACGGGGATGCCGCCGATCGGGAGGCGGTCGGCGATGGGGACGCTCGGCGCGGGCTCGTTCCGGGCGTACTCGACCGCCTCGGGCGGGAGCAGCATGAAGCGGCGGCTTCTGGTGACGCCGATCGCGTGGACGATGTAGCGGTCGCGGCTCAGGTTGCGGAGTACTGATTTGGCCGATGCGCAGGAGACGTCGTGCTCGCTGGACGGACCGCCGTAGAAGATGCCGACCTGGAACATGTGGCCCCCATTCAGATCATGTGTTGTCGACATGAGCGTGCGCCCGGATGGTTTACGGGGGCTTTCGGTGAAGGGTTCAGTGCGAAGCGGTTTTTGGGCCGCGCGTTCCTTCTTGGGCTTGAAGCGGGCTTGAAGCGGGCTTGAACGGGCTTGAACCGGGGGGCTTGAACCGGGCTTGGCGCGTCGCCGTATACCGCGGTGCGTAATTCATCAAAGGCACGCAAGACAGGAAGGAATGGCATGTTCGCACGCTTGCGCCTATTCGCGGTCGGGGCTGTCCTGGTCCCGGCACTGGCTCCGGCTACTGCCGTGGCCGCCAGCGCTCCGGCGCGTCCGGCCGCGGTTTCGGCGGCGTTCTCGGGGGCGGCTTCGGCTTCGGCGGCGGCTTCGGGCCCACGCTCGGCGGCGTCGTACGGGGCCGGGGAGTTGCTGGACTCTGCGCCGGTCAGCTCCGCTCAGCTCCTGCCGTCGGCCGCCTCGGGGTGGAATGTCGTCTACTCCTCGACCAGCTACAACGGTGGCGGCGCCACGGTTTCCGGGCAGGTGTTCGTGCCTGCCGGTACGGCGCCGGCGGGCGGCTGGCCGGTCATCAGCTGGGCTCACGGGACTGTCGGCGTCGCGCCGCAGTGCGGGCCGACGATCGCCGGGCGCTCGGCTCGGGACGTCGCATACCTCGACGGCTGGCTGTCCGCGGGGTACGCCGTCGCGGCCACTGACTACCAGGGTCTGGGGACGGTCGCGGACGGGCCGCATCCGTTCCTGAACGGGAATGCGGAAGCTTACGACACAATCGATATCGTGCGCGCGGCGCAGGGGCTGGGCGTCTCGCTGAGCAACCGGTGGATGGTCGTGGGGCAGTCGCAGGGTGGTCAGGCCGCGCTCTACACCGCCCCGGTCGCTGACTCGTATGCGCCGGACCTGGACTTCCGTGGCACGGTCGCCACGGCGCCGCCGACGCAGTGGGCCGAGTTGCTGAACGTCGCCGGGCTGCACAACCCCGCCGCGCCGGTCAACACGTTCCTGCCGCTGATCGTGGCGGGGCTGAAGGCCACGAACCCGGGGACGTTCAATCCGGCGGACTTCCTCACGCCGACCGGACTGCAGCTGGTCGCGAAGACCAGCCAGGACTGCATCGACGCCATCGGGACCGACGTCGCAGGGCTGACGCTGGGGCAGGTGCTGAACGAGGACCCGGCGCGACTGAACGCACTCGCGGCGCTGATCGAGACCTTCGACGTGCCGACCGGCCTGGACCCCGAGCCGGTGTTCATCGGGCAGGGGACGGCGGACACGACGGTGTTTCCGCCGGCTTCGCAGCAGACGGCGAACCAGCTGGTTGCTTCGGGGACTGATGTGACGTTCAAGTTCTACCCGGGTGCGACGCATAACACGCTGATGGCTGCGGCGCTGGGGGATGTGGTTGGGTTTGCTGGTGATCAGTTTAGTTGTTGAGGATGGGGGCTGAGGTCGGTGCCGAATTCGGGTGCGGAGTTCAGTTGCTGAGGTCGGGTGCTGAGGTCGGGTGCTGAGGTCGGGTGTGCCGAGTTCGGGTGTGCCGAGGTCGGGTGTGCCGAGGTCCGGTGCCGAGTTCGGTTCTGATTGAGGTGTGATTGCCGGGCCCGGCGGGGGGTTCGGTGAGTAGACCGGAGTGCGGAAAGTCTTTGGTTTACAGGCCATTTTTTACGGCTTCGCCAAAGGTTTGATGACCTCGCAGGGGGACGCAGTTCGGCGGAGCACCGCCGGTCGCGCTGGCGGCCGGTGGTGCTCGTGTTCACGACCGCGCATGGGTCCGAGTCACTGCGTGCACGCTGCGGCCGGCAGTTTTCGCGTGCACGACCGCGCATGAGTCCGAGTCACTGCGCATGCGTTTGGTCTGGCGGGCGGCGGCCGCGTTTGGTGGGTGCGTTGAGGCCTCTGGCGGGCCTCCTCGACGAGGGGGCGACCCGCGCGTCCGGCGGTTTGGCGGCGGTCCGCGACTGTTCGGCTTCTCATCCGCTGTTGCCTGCGTCGCGTTGTTCGGTGGCGGTGTTGCTTGTGGTCGCCGGGTTCTGGGTCCCTCGCCGCGTCATCGCCGTAAACGGAACCAGCCCGGTTTGGCGGAATCAAGCCGCACCCCTGCTGCTGTGGTCACCTTGCGCCCGGCTTGACACCGCCAAACCGGGCAGGTTGGCTGCGCCCGCTGACGCGGCGAGGGACCCAGAACCAACACCCCGCATGGTCCTTCGGACCCCCTCACGACATCGCCAGCCACGCTCACCCGTCACCAACCGAGGCCGCCAAGGCACCGGTACTCATCGCGGGCCGGCAGCCTGGCCCGTCACCAACCGCAGCCACCAAGGCGCCAGTTCTCATCAGAGTCGGCAGCCTGACCCGTCACCACCCAAGGTTGCTAAAACCATCACCACCGGCCAGTCAGCCTGGCGCGTCACCACCCGAGGCCGCTGAAACCATCACCACATGGTCAGTCAGGCTGGCCCGTCGCCATCCGAGGTTGCTAGAGCATCTGGGGCCTGTTATCTGGTTTGGTGGCATAGCGGCTTGGCTGCCGCCGCCGCCGCTGCCGCTGCCGCCAGCGCAGCGCGCGCCGGTTTGCGCCGGAGCCGGCGAGCTGGCCGCACCGGCCCGCTTGCCGCGCCGTCGCGCTCGGTCAGGCCGCCGACCGCGCCCGGTCAGCCGGCCGGGCCCCGGCCGCGAACCGTTGAACCCCGCCGCCGCTGCGGCCGTAAGACCACCATCGACATTCGGTGGGAGATGGAGCACGTGAGCGAGTTCAGAGTCCAACTGCTCGGCCCGGTGCGGGCCACGCGGAACGGTGTGGCGTTCTATGGCGGGCCGCCGCAGCAGCAGGCGGTGCTTGCCATGCTTCTGCTCGCGCGGGGGAGTCAGGTTTCGGTCGACTCCATGATCGATGGGTTGTGGGGGGAGGCGCCGCCCAAGACTGCGGTGGGGATCATTCGCAAGTACATCTCCGTGCTGCGGAATCCGGGTGTTGCCGGGGAGGCGTGCCGGGGGTTTGCGATCGTCTTTGCCGGCAACGGCTATGTGCTCCCGACGTCTGGTGTTGATGTGGACCTCGACCGGTTCGAGGGCGATGTCCATCGGGCCATGGCAGTGCTCGATGATGACCCCGACAGTGCGCTGGCCCTGAGCCGGAAGGCGCTGGGGCTCTGGCGGGGGTCGCCGCTCGCGGGCATCGCGGGGCCCTTCGCCGAGGCTGTGCGTGACAGGACCATGGAACTCTATGCCGACGCCGTGCAGACCGAGCTCACGGCGCAGGTGCAGACTGGTGGCCATGCCGGAGCCGTCGCCAGGATCCGCGCCATGGTCGCCGAGCATCCGCTGCGCGAGAGCCTGCACGAGTTGCTGATGCTGGCCCTGCATAAGGCGGGCCGCCCGGGGGAAGCCCTCGAAGCGTATGCCAGCGCGCGGCGCACGCTCCGCGACGAGCTGGCGATCGAGCCCGGGGCCGGTCTGCGTGAGATACAGCGCCGGATCCTGACTGGGGATGAGGGCAGAGAGGCTGAGCAGCCGCTGGAGGCGACGCCGACCGTCCGCCTGCCTGCGGCGCCGCCGGACTTTACGGGCAGAGAAAGCCTTCTCGAAGCCATCCGTCGGCAGCTCAGCCAGCCGCAGGGCCCGCGCATCGTCGGCCTGCGGGGGACGCCGGGCATCGGCAAGACCTCGCTCGCGCTGCGTGCCGGGCACCTCCTCGCGCCCGCCTTCCCCGACGGCCAGATCTACCTCGACCTCGGCGGCCCCGATGGCGTGCCGATGACCGGCTCCGCGGTCCTCACCGCCCTGTTGCGCTCCGCCGGCGTGCCGGCGGAGCAGGTGCCGGCCAGTCCGGCGGTGCGGGCGTGGGCATGGCGCGACCTGCTCGCGACGCGCCGCATGCTCGTCGTCCTCGATGATGTCGAAGCGATCCAGCAGGTCCGGGACGCGCTCATCGCTCCAGCGGGAAGCGCCTTCATCGTCACCGGCCGCGGCACGCTGCTCGGCCTGAGCGGCGCGACGTACCACGAAGTCCCCGAACTCAGCACCGACGAGGCGTTCGCCCTGCTGGAAGCGCTCGTCGGCACCACGCGCGTCCGCGAAGAAGAGGACGCGGCCCGGGCGCTGGTCGCGCGTTGCGCGGGCCATCCGCTGGCCGTCCGCGAGCTTGCCACGCGGCTGACCGCGCGTCCTCGGTGGAGACTGGAGCACGCGCTGAAGCTCCTGCACACAGAACCGGAGCACGTCACCTACCGAACCTGGCTGTCGGGCACCGCGAGCTCGGCGCCGCTCGAACGCGCCTACCACCGCCTGACACCCGAGCAGGCCAGGATCTTCTGCCGAGCCGCGAAGTTCGACGGAACCTGGATCCCCGTGTCGAGGGCGGCCGGCGAGCTCGGCATGCCCGAGGACCTGCTGCACCGGCTGTTCGAATCCCTCGCCGACGCGCACCTCCTCAAGCCGGGAGCGTGGGGCAGCTACGCCTACGACCCGATGGTCCGCCAGTTCGCCCGCACCGTGGCGCCCCCGACCGCTCAGTCCTCCCCCAGGTAGGCGCTGCGCACGCGCTGGTCCGCGAGCAGATCGGCCCCGGTCCCCTCCAGCACGATCCGCCCGGTCTCCAGCACGTACGCGTAGTCGGCCAGCGCGAGCGCCGCCTGCGCGTTCTGCTCCACCAGCAGGATCGTGGTCCCGGCGTCCCGCAGCTCCGCGATCGTCACCATGATCTGCTGCATCATGATCGGCGACAGCCCCATGGAGGGCTCGTCCAGCATCAGCAGCCTGGGACGGCACATCAGGGCCCTGGCAATCGCCAGCATCTGCTGCTCACCGCCGGAGAGCAGCCCGGCCATCTGGTCCTGACGCTGCCCGAGGATCGGAAACCGTTCGTAGGCCTCCTCGATGTCCCGGCTCAGATCCGCCTTGCCCCGGATGAACGCACCGAGCCGCAGGTTCTCCTCGATCGTCATGCGCGGGAAGATCCGCCGGGCCTCAGGACAGTGTGCGAGGCCCTGCTCGACGATGCGATGCGCGGGAACCCGCTCCAGCGCCTTCCCCGCGAAACGGATCGCTCCGGCCGTGGGGCGCAGCAGCCCGGACAGCGTACGCAGCGTCGTCGTCTTGCCCGCGCCGTTGGCGCCGAGCAGCGCGACCGTCTGTCCCTCCTCCACCTGCATCGAGATGCCCTTGACCGCCTCGATCTTTCCGTAGGCGACATGCAGCCGCTCGACACTCAACAGCGCGCTCACCGGACGTCACTCGCTTCCTGGTCCGCCGTCCCCAGATAGGTGGCGATGACCCGTTCGTCGGCCCGGACCTGGTCCGGCCGGCCCTCGGTCAGCTTCTTGCCGCGCGCCAGCACGACCACCCGGTCGCAGAGGTTGAAGATGAACCGCATGTCGTGCTCGATCACGATGACCGACAGGCCCCGCTCCCGGATCTTGAAGATGGTCTCGCGCAGCGCCGTGGTCTCGCGCGGGTTCATGCCGGCCGTCGGCTCGTCGAGCAGCAGCAGACCGGGATCACTGGCCAGCGCCCGCGCGATCTCCAGCTTGCGCTGATCACCGTAGGGAAGGCTGCGCGCGATGGAGTAGGCGTGCTTGTCCAGGTCCAGGAACGACAGCAGGTCCTCGGCCGTCTCCCGCGCCTCACGTTCGGCGGCGCGAAAGCGCGGGCCGCGCCCGATCGCCGAGAGCAGACCCTCGCGCGTCCGGCAGTGCCGACCGACCATGACGTTCTCCAGCGCGGTCATGTTCGGAAACAGCCTGATGTTCTGGAACGTCCGCGAGATCCCGGCCTCGGCCACCCGATACGGCTTCGGCGGAAGCTGCTGTCCCCGGAAGGTGATCGAGCCGGCTGTCGGGGTGTAAAGACCGGTCAGACAGTTGAAGAAGGTCGTCTTGCCGGCGCCGTTCGGCCCGATCAGGCCGACGATCTCGCCGGCCGCGACGCTCAGGTCCACGTCGTCGACCGCGGTCAGACCGCCGAAGCGCATGGTCACGCCCCGCGCCTCGAGGATCGGGTCGACGGAGTCCACCGGATCGGCCATCTGGATGGGCTGCATGCTCACGCTCGTGCCTCGGCTTCCACCTCGTCGGGGACGGACAGCTCGGGCGGTTCCTCGGCGCTCGTCTCCCGCTCGTGGAACTCCAGCCGCCGCCGCTTGTCGGGCACCAGGCCCTCCGGCCGCAGCCGCATCATGACGATCAGCGCGATGCCGAACAGCAGCAGCTGCTTGTTGTTGAAGAACTGGAGCTTGTCGGGGATCAGGAACAGCAGGGAGGCCCCAAGCAGCGGCCCGGAGATCGTTCCCATACCGCCGAGGACGACGGCCGCCAAAAGGAAGGCGGAGTTCGGCGGAGCCGAGGAGCTGAAGGTGTACTGGTCCGGGGTCACCGTCGAGGTCAGGTGGCCCTGGATGCTCCCGGCCAACCCCGCCAACCCCGCGCCGAGCCCGAAGGCCAGCAGCTTGAAGCGGTAGCCGTGCACGCCCATCGCCTCCGCAGCGGTCTCGTCCTCCCGGATCGCCGCCCACGCGCGGCCGATCCGCGAGTCGTTGACCCGGGCGAAGATGAAGATGACCACCGCGATCACGAAGACCAGCAGCAGGTAGTAGTTGCCGAACCGCCCGAAGGTGTGGCCCAGGACGGTGTGCCGCTGGCCGAAGTCGTAGCCGAACAGCCGCAGGTTCGGGACGCCGTAGACGCCCTCGGCACCGTTCGTCACCTGCGGACCGGACTGCCCGTCGAGGTTGTTCATGGTGATGCGGAAGATCTCGCCGAAGCCCAGCGTGACGATGGCGAGGTAGTCCCCGCGCAGCCGCAGCGTCGGAGCCCCGATCAGGAGCCCGGCCAGGACCGACACCGCGACGCCGATCAGCGCCTGCGCCCAGAACGGCAGCACCACGTGCGCATACCGCGAGGCCGCAGTGCCCGAGACCAGGGCGGCCGTGTAGGCGCCGACGCCGAGGAAGGCGACGTATCCGAGGTCCAGCAGCCCGGCGAGTCCGACCACGATGTTCAGACCGAGGGCGACGGTCGCGAAGATCAGGATGTTGTCGGCCACGCTGGTGTAGGCGTCGGTCGACTGCAGGAACGCGAACAACACGGCTGCGGCGAGCACCGCGCAGCTGGTCGCGATCCGGTTTGCCGCGGTCAGAGCCGAGAAGCGCTCGAACAGCCCCGAGGCGGCCAGGCCGCGTCCGGCGAACCCGGCGGCGAGACAGAACCCGATGAACTCCTCGGAGTACCCGGTTGTGACGCCGAAGTCCGCGACGAACAGCCCCAGCATGACCACGGCGAAGACTACGAGGATCTGTATGGCTCGGGCCGCAGGCTTGGGTGGCGCAGACTCGTGGTCGTCGTCGGGCAGCAGCCGCGCGCCGACGACGGGAAGCACGACCGAGATACCAGCGACCCAGGATCCTGCGACGTAGTTCGCTACTCCCCCGAGTTCCCACGCGATGGCGACCACGACGTACAGCGTCGACAGCGCGTTGGCCAGAGTGAGTCCTCGCAGGAGCCTTACACACCCACGCGGTGCCATCCAACGCGTGCCGGGCACTCCGGAAGTACCAAGGGCGGGACCGAGCGCCAGCAGTGTCAAAATACTGAGAATCAGGGTGATGAGCTGGTTGCCGCCCGGATACCCGGTCACGGTCAGATTGCCGGGGAACGCGCTGGTCCAGGTCCAGGCGAGGAACGTGGAGCCCAACGCACCCACGGATCCCAACGCGATCAGGCACTTGCCCAGCAGCGGATCGGTGCGCCTTCCGACGCGGTGGCGCGCGTTGCGGCTCTGCCCGATGAGAGAAGAAGTAGTCATTGCCATCTCACGCCCGATCCGCGACGCGTTCGCCGAGTAGTCCTTGTGGCCGCAACAGCAGCACCAGGATCAGCAGCACGAACGCCCAGACGTCCGCCCAGGCCTGCCCGAACTGCGCGGTGTCGCGGAAGTGCGCCAGGACGCCGCTGGACAGCTCCTCGGCCAGTCCCAGCACGATCCCGCCGAGCATCGCGCCGCGCACGTTCCCGATTCCGCCGAGCACGGCGGCGGTGAACGCCTTGAGTCCGGCGACGAAGCCCATGTCGAAGGAGATCTGCCCGTACCGCAGGCCCTGGGTGACGGCGGCGACGGCGGCCAGCGCGGCGCCGACGGCGAAGGCCAGCACGATCATCCGGTCGGTGTCGATGCCCATCAGGCGGGCGGTGTCAGGGTCCTGAGCCGTGGCCTGCATGGCCCGGCCGGACCGGGTGCGGGCGACGAACCAGGCCAGACCGGCCATGCACACGGCCGCCGCGATCACGGTGAACAGGTCGGCACGCTGCACGAGCACGCCGCCGAGGCTGAAGGCCTTGCCGCCGAACGACGGGAAGGCCACGGGAGCCTTGGCGTTCACTCCGCCGGGCAGCTTGAACCACAGCGAGACGACCTGCTGGAGCGCCAGCGACAGGCCGATGGCGGTGATCAGCGGGGCGAGCCGGGGCGCGGTGCGCAGCGGCCGGTAGGCGAGGCGCTCGGCGCCGACGGCGGCGGACACGGAGACCAGGACGCCGCCGACGAGCATCAGCGGGAGGGCGGCGAGCAGCGGCAGGTGGGCCACGCCCGGGATCCAGGCGTAGACCGTCAGCGCGCCGAACCCGCCGAGCATGAAGATCTCGCCGTGGGCGAAGTTGATCAGCTGGATGATGCCGTAGACCGTGGTGTACCCGACGGCGATCAGGCCGTACATGGCGCCGAGCACGAGGCCGTTCTCCACCAGCTGAAGCAGTACTGAGACAGACACGCGGATCTATCCTTGCTTCCTTGTTGCTTCGTTGTTCGCGGACGTGGGGCGGCGGGGATGCCGGTGGCGCGGACCGCGTCGCGGACCGCGCCACCGCCAGGGCTCAGCCGGCGAATGGGCCGGAGTAAGTGCCCTGGTCCCAGGCCCCGTTCTCGACCTTGTACATGGTGATCACCTTGGAGCTGACGTCCCCGTACTGGTCGAAGGCGACCGGGCCGGTCACGCCGGTGAACGACACGGCCTGCTCGGCCTTCTCGACCTGCGAGCGGAAGGCGTCGCCGGCCGGGACCTTGCCGCCGTCCTGCGCCAGCGCGGCCTTGACCGAGAGGATGATCGACTCGGCGGCGTCGTAGGAGGTGCCGCCGTAGATCGCGTAGGGCGCCGGGAAGTTCGCCGCCTGGTAGGCCGCGATGAAGTCCTTCGCCGACGGCAGGGAGGCCAGCGGCGCCCCGGGCACCGTCGCGAAGTCGCCGTTCGAGGCCGGACCCGCGGTCTTGATGTAGGTCGGGTCCTGGACGCCGTCGCCGCCCATCTCCGGGATGTTCAGGCCGGCGGCCTTGAGCTCCTTGGACAGCGGGGCACCGGCCGGGTACTCGCCGCCGTAGTAGACCAGCTTCGCCCCGGAGCTCTTGACGGCGCTGATCACCGAGCTGTAGTCGGTGGTGGTCGCGGTCGCGGTCTGCGCCAGGGCGATCGTGCCGCCGAGCTTCTTGAACTCGGCGGTGAAGGTCTCGACCAGGCCGACGCCGTAGGTCTGGCCGTCGTCGACGGTGGCGACGCTGTGGATGCCGAGGGTCTTGTAGACGTAGTCCGCGGCGAACGGGCCCTGGATCGCGTCGGTGGTGATGTCGCGGAAGTAGGACGGGTAGGCCCGGGTCTTCGACGACTTCCAGTTCGGGCCCTGCGTCAGCGACGGGTTGGTGTTGGCCGGGGAGACCTCGACCAGGTTGGCCTGGTTGAACACGGACTGCATGGACTGCGCGACGGCCGAGTTGAGCGGCCCGACGACGCCGACGACGGCCGGGTCGGCGACGAACGCCGCGGCGTTCTGCTCGCCGATGCTGGCCGACTTCTGGTCGTCCTTCGGCACCAGCTGGAAGGTGACCCCGGGAACCGTCTGCTGCTTGTTCGCGGTGTCCACGGCCAGCTGCGCCGAGTACTGGATGCCCAGGCCGAGGGCCTGCAGGCCGCCGGTCAGCGGCGCGTCCAGACCGATCTTGACGATCGTGCCGCCGCCGGCGGCGGCGCCCCCCGAGGCGGCGGGCTTGGACGAGGTACGGCTGCCGCAGGCGGTGGTGGCGAGCGCGCAGACGCCGGCCACCGCGCCGAGGATCGCCACGGAACGTCGAAACACTGAAATGCTCCTTCAACAGCTCAGGAAATCAAGGAAATGAACAGAAGAGCGCAATGCCCCTGAAAGCGCCCCCTTGCCGCGGCTGCGGCAGGCTCCTGTCGAGAGCCCGCCGCCCCATGCCGACCGGCCGCTTTTCGCCCGCAGGGAAGCAACGGGATTCAAGCTCGGACCGAACCGTAGTCAGCCTTGATTTACGGTTGATTTACGCGCCCGGGCCGATCCGGGGCGCCGCCAGGTTGTGCCAGGTTGTGCCAGGTTGTGCCAGGTTGTGCCAGGTCGTTGCCAGGTCGCAGGCCGGGTTCGGCCGGCCGTTGAACCCCGTCGGGGGCGCGGCCGTAAGCAGGTGAACCACGGCCCCGGAACCGCGCGGGCCGGTCCACACGAGGGGTGCTTCCATGGCTGCCAACGGCGCTGTCACCAGCGCGCGTCCTTACGCCGACGAGATGCTGATCATCCACAAGGTGTTCCGGCGCGAGGTCGACCTGCTGCCGCAGATCATTCGCACGGTGCCGGACGGGGACACGGCGCGTGCCGCGTACGTCGCCGACGCGGTGCAGAACTACGTGGGCGGACTGCACAGCCATCACTCCTTGGAGGATCAGCTGGTGTGGCCGTTGCTGCACGAGCGGGCCGAGACCGACGACGCTGTGGTGACGCGGATGGAGAGCCAGCACAAGCTGATCGACGGGACGTTGGAGGTGGTCGTGGAGCTGCTGCCGGATTGGCGCAAGGACGCGGATCCGGGCGTCGGGCTGAAGATCGCCGAGGTGTTGGAGGAGCACCGCGCGGTGTTGGTGGAGCACCTGGACGATGAAGAGGCCTATGTGGTGCCGCTGATCGCTGAGCACCTGACCGTCGAGGAATGGGATGCGGTTGGGGAGCGGGGGCTGGCGGAGACGCCGAAGAACAGGCTGCTGCTGGTCTTGGGCGCGATCTTGGAGGACGCGACGCCGGCTGAGCGTAAGCACTTTCTCGGGAAGGTGCCCGCTGTCGGGCGGCTGATGTGGGCGGTCGTGGGGCGGCGGCAGTATGCGCGGGAGTGCCGGAAGTTGCGTGGGTCGCTGGGCGGGCGGTGATCGGGGCGATGGCGACGGTGGCGAATACATTTGAGGAACAGCCCAGCGCCGCTCAGGTGGTGGACAGCATGGAGCGCATGAGCGGCGGGGCGCATGCGGGTTGCCGTCGTTCCAGCGCGCGCGGGGCTTGCTTCACCGGCATGTTCACGCCGACCGGTGACGCCGCCGCGCTGACGACCGCCGGCCACCTTCAGAAGCAGCGGGTGCCGGTGACGGTGCGGTTCTCGAATTCGGATGGGAATCCGCAGGTCCCTGATTCGGCGCCGGTCACGCGTGGGATGGCGGTGCGGTTCCATCTGCCGGACGGTCGCTCGACCGATCTGCTGGGCATCACGGTTCCGGTGTTCGTCGCGTCCACGCCGGCGGAGTTCGTCGGCCTGACCGAGGCGTTGCGGCCGGATCCTGGTAGCGGAGGTACCTGGGGTACCGGGCATCCGGATATGGGCCGGGTACAGGCTTTCGTCGGTGCTCATCCGCACCTGGCCGGGCCGATCATGCAGCAGCCGCCGATTCCGGAGAGCTATGGGAGGACCGCCTTCTGGGCGATCCACGCCTTCCTGTGGGTCGATGCCGATGGCCGGAAGCAGGCGGTCCGGTATCGATGGGAGCCGGCGGCCGGGAGGTCCGAGCTGACGGCCGAGGAGGCGGCTGGTCGCGCGCCGGATTATCTGACCGTGGAGCTGCACGAGCGGCTGGCGCGGGGGCGCGTCACGTTCATGTTGTACGTCCAGTTGGCCGAGGACGACGATCCGACGCACGACCCGACGGTCGCGTGGCCGGAGGAACGCAAGGAGCTGACCGCCGGGTGGCTGGAGCTGACCGGGCCGGTGGACGATCAGGGGCACTGGGAGGGCGAGCGGTTTGATCCGACGCGGGTCACTGGGGGGATTGAGCTTTCGGACGATCCGGTTCTTGCCTTTCGGTCGTTCGCATATGCCGAGTCTTTTCATCGGCGCAGTGAGAAGGCTTAGGGGTGCTTGGGGCGCTAGGGGCAGGCGCTAGGGCAGGTGCTTGGGGCAAGTGCTTGGGGCACTAGGGGTTTTAGGGGCGCTGCCCACCGGTGTCAGGACATTGATGAATGCCCGTGGAACGCGCCCGCGACCACCGGAAGCAGCTTCCGCGCGATCTCCTCAGCAGGCTGTGTCGCCAGCTCGGCACCGATCGGGGCCAGCGCCAGCCAGTTCAGGATGCCCGCCGCGCAGCGGATGCGGAACACCAGGTCCTCGCCGCTGATGCCGGGCAGGTTCGCCTCCAGCACGCGCATGGCGTCCCGGCGCGAGAGCTCGAACTTGGCGGTGAGGCGCTCCCAGCTCTCCGGCGGGTCGATGGCCACGCGCGCCACGGTCCGCAT
>NZ_JAACYW010000229.1 GCF_015356825.1 Catenulispora rubra
CGCAGCGCCTCCGCGCACCAAAAAGCCGCCGCCCCACCCCCGAGCCCCGGCCCGAGCGCGAAGCAGCGGCTCCGCAGCACTCCCTCAGGCCGCCCTCAGCCGTACTGCCACAGATAGTCGAGCAACTCGTCGAGCTTCGCCGTGGCCAGCGCGACCACCGAATCCCCGGCCCCGTAGTACAGCCGCAGCTCCCCGCTGTCCTCGTCGTGCACCATCCCGGTCGGGAACACCACGTTCGGCACGTCCCCGCGCGTCTCGTACTCCGCGGCCGGCCCCATCACCCAGGCCGGCGAGCGCCGTACCACCCGCGCCGGCTCCTCCAGGTCGAACAGCACCAGACCGGCCCGGTAGATCGGACCCGACGGCATCTGCTTGACCCCGTGGTAGACCGCCAGCCAGCCGTGCTCGGTCTCGATCGGCGCCGGCCCCAGCCCGATGCGCGCCGCGTCCCACCACGGCCCCTCGCGGCTGGCCATCACCGGCTCCGGCGCGCTCCAGTGGTGCAGGTCCGTGGTGCGCGACAGCCAGATGTTGCCGCGGTTGCCGAACCGGGAGCTGACCGGCCGGTGGTAGAGCACGAACTCGCCGTTCACCCGGCGCGGCAGCAGCGCCGCGTCCTTGTCGTCCGGCGGCATCACCGCGCCCAGCTTCTCCACCGAGTGGAAGTCCTCGGTGGTGGCCAGTGCGACGCACGGCCCCGAAGGGCCGTACGCGGTGTACGCGATCACGTACTTCCCCAGTTCGGCGACCCACGTGACGCGGCAGTCCTCCACGCCCCACATCGAGGTGTGGTCGCCCGGGTCCTCGGCCAGCAGGGGCTTGGGCTCGACCCGCCAGCCGTGCACGCCGTCGGGCGAGCGCGCGACCGTCAGGTGCGAGATCCCGCGCGCGTCCTCGACCCGGCACAGCAGCACGGTCTCGCCGTCATGCGTCGCCGCACCCGGATTGAACACCGTGTTCACGCGGTAGGGCCAGTCCTCCGCGGTGAGGATCGGGTTGGCGGGCTCCCGTCGGAACAGGTCCCGGATGATGTCGTCTTTGGTCGGCAAAGCCGCCCCCTCATTATCGATTGGCGGTATCCCTGGCGTCGGCCAGCCCCGCCCGGATCAGCCCCAGGCGCGCCTGGTAGTAGGCCAACGTCGATTCGGCCCCCTGGTTCACGTTCGTGTCCCCGGACCGCAGCCCGTCCCGGCACCCGCCGGAACCGGTGTCGTACACCGGCAGCCCAAGCCGGTTGTCCCCCAGGAACCAGCCGAAGGAACGTCGCGCGAGGCTGGCGTAGCGCTCCTGCCGGGTCACCCGCCACGCCTGCGCGGCCGCCTCGACCACGGCCGCGGCGTCGATGGGCTGCTCGTCGCCCTCGTCCTCGAGGCGCGCCACCCCCTTGTACCGCCACAGATTCCCGACCAGCCGGAGCCGGCCCCGCTCGGGGTACTTAGCGGGGTTCGCAGTGGGGTTCGCAGTGGGGTCCGCGGTGGGGTCCTCGGCAGGGTCCCCGGCCGGGTCCAGCCCCACCTGCTCCAGGTACCAGTCCAGCGCGGTCAGGCCCCGCTCGGCCATCGCCGCGTCCCCGGCCCGCGCCCCGCCGGCGAGCAGCGCCTGGGCCAGCCGCGCGTTGTCGTACGTCAGCTGCTCCTCGAACCACGGCCACTCGCTCGTGGCGGTGCCCCGCCACGCCGCGTTCAGCCGCTCGACGCACCGGTCGAGCTCCGGCGTCGGCTCCGGGATCCGCACCAGCCCGAGCACCGCGTACGCCATGCTCCGCAGGCTCGTCAGGCCCCTGACGGCGGGCAGGACGTCCATCAACTGCTCGGTGGCCCGCTCCCGGAACTTGTCCGGGACCGCCGGGCCCGACGCCACCTCGCCCAGGCCCCAGACCAGCCGCCCGACGTGGTCCCCGGAGTGCGGCTCGTCCAGCCAGCGGCCGTCGACGGTGCGCATGTTCCGGACCGCTCGCGACTCCGGGTCGTAGGCCTGCTGGAGGAATTCCAGGCTGGTGTCCAGCCAGGTGTGCGGGGCCGCGGCACGCAAGGCTTGCGGCTGCTCCGCGCACAGCCCGGCCGCGACGATGGCCAGCCGCGCGACGTCGTCGACGCAGTGCCCGGAGGCCGGGTCCGGCCGCATCCCCTGGCCGAACTGCATGATGCCGCCGGAGTCGGTGAGCCGGCTGAGGTGCTTCAGCTTCAGGCGCGGGAGTTCGAAGCGCTCCGCGTGCTTCGACCGCTCCGAGCTCGGCGTGCTGCCCGCGTTCCCCGCGCTCGCCATGCTCGCCGTGGTCGCCGCTGGTCCCTTCAGGCGACGCTGTGCGGCACAGGCCCGCACGATCGCCGCGAACCGCTGCGCCACCGCGTCCCAGCGCAGCCCCGCCCCGCGCTCGCGCGCCGCCCGGCGTGCGGCGGACAGCCGCTCGTCGTCGCCGAGCAGCGTACGGAGTGCGCCGGCGAAGGCCTCGGGGTCCTCCGGCGGAACAGTGATCCCGGCACCGTCACCGAGCATGTCCACAGCGTAGTGGTAGTCCGTCGACACCACCGGCTTTCCGGCGGCCACGGCGAACGTCAAAGCGCCCGACGAGATCTGCTCGCGCGAGCGGTACGGGGTCAGGAAGATCTCCGTCTGCGCCAGGATCGCGCCGATCTCCATCTCGGTCAGGAAGCTGTCGAGGAACACCACCCGGTCCGCGACGCCTGCCTCTTTGGCGGCGCGCATCAGGCTCTCGCGGTAGTCCTCGCCGCTGTTGCGCACGATCTCAGGGTGCGTAGATCCGGCGATAAGGTATGAAACATCCGGGTGCTCCTCGGCGATCAGGCCCAGGGCTTCGATCGCGGTCTGCAGGCCTTTGCCGGGCGAGATCAGCCCGAACGTCGACAGCAGCCGCCGGCCGGCCAGCGCGTCCAAGGTCCGCCGACCCTCCAGGCCGATCTCGTACGACGTCAGCTGATCGGTCACCGGCTCCGGCGCCCCGTGCGGCACGTACACGATCCGGTCCGGCGACGCGATCCCGGTCTGCACGACCAGCGTGCGCGCGGTCTCGGTGAAGACGGTCACCGCCGCGGCGTCCTGGCACAGCCGGTTCAACGTCGAGGCCTGAGTCCACGTCGGCTCGGACAGCACTGTGTGCAAAGTCACCAGATAAGGCACGCCCCGCCGCGCCAGCTCGCCGGCGAAACCGGTGATCCACGCCCCGTCGTTGCCGCCGAAGATCCCGTATTCGTGCTCGATGACCACAGCGTCCACACCGGAGTCGGCCAGCCGCGCGGCGGCCTTGCGGTAGTCGGAGTAGGAGTCCTGCCCGATGACGGTGGACACCTCGGCCGGGTAGTCCAGGCCGTCCCGGTCCAGCGCGCAGATCTCGACGGCCAGGTCGGGCGCCGAGTGCGCCAGCGCCGTGGTCAGGTCCTGCGAGAACGTGGCGATGCCACAGCGGCGCGGCGCGTAGGTCGAAACGATCGCCAACCGGGTTCCCAGCGGCGGGTGGGTCTCAGACATGCCCTTTCACCTTCCAAGTCCATGGTCCGTGGACGACGCGGAGCGTCGGTGGCGCGCGGATGTAGCGGAGGTATCGGTCGGATGACGGTGTATGGGGGCTAAAGATGATTGAACAACAGTCAGCGTCGCATCCGGATGTTTCGTGACGGAAACAACATTCTGCGACAGTGGGGCATAGGGGCCATGTGATCGTCCGTGAGCTGAGACATCCGTGTCCGTAGGTGGGTGTTTCGGGCGTCACTGGCGTCACGGGCGTCACGGGCGGCGCAGCGCGCGGAAGACCATGCCCGGGCGTAGGAGGGACTCCGGGCGGTCCACCAGCGAACCCACGCGGATGAAGGCGACGGCCATGTCCACGTCGTGGGCTGCGGCGGCGTGCACCTTCGGGAGGTAGGCGTTGATCATGCGGATGGCGGGGGTCCGCCGGCCGCGAACGTCCGGGAACGCCAGGTCGCCGCCTGCCGAGATCTGCCACGGGGGGTTGACGGCCTTCGCGATGGCTTGGAAGTAACGACGCCATGTCAGAGGCTTGTCATGTGGGAGTGCGAGGGGCGCGTCGTGCCCGGCGGGTCCGGCGTGCCCGGCGAGCACCGCGCGCATCGCCTCGGCCTGCATCGCGGCGGACGTCATGCCCTGGCCGTAGACGGGGTTGAAGGCGCTGACCGCGTCGCCGAGCACGAGGAAGCCGTCGGGGAAGCTGCGCATCCGTTCGTAGCGGTGGCGGACGTTCGCCGGGTACTGGAAACCGACCGGGTCGTCCAGCGGCTCGGCGTCGCGGATCGCCTCGAAGATGTCGGGGAAGTGGAGGCTGGCCGCGAAGGCGTCGAAGGCCTTCGGCTCCAGCGGCGGACGATCGCCGAGCATGCCGGCGAGGGTCAGGCGCGCCA
The DNA here is from genome assembly GCF_015356825.1 of Catenulispora rubra. Taxonomy (GTDB): domain Bacteria; phylum Actinomycetota; class Actinomycetes; order Streptomycetales; family Catenulisporaceae; genus Catenulispora; species Catenulispora rubra. The sequence continues at coordinate 4,374 of NZ_JAACYW010000229.1, forward strand.
GGCCGTGCTCCTGCTCGGCGAGAACCGCGGCGCGCTGGTTGGCGGGGGTGGCGTTGTTGAGGATCAGCTGGTCCTTGCCCATCGCGCCTTGCGGGAGGCGGTAGGTGCGGGTGGCGTAGGCCAGGTTGACCTGGACTTTGTCGACGGTCGGGCGGCCGTGGCCGAGTTGGTGGAGCCAGACGGGTGCTCGTGAGGCGCGGCCGGTTGCGTCTAGGACTAGGTCGGCTTCGAGGGTCGTTTCCTGCTCGCGACCGTCTGCGTGGATTCGGGCGCCGGTCACGCGGCGACCGTCCGGCGTCGCGGTCAGGCCGATGACATCGTGGCGTTCGAGGAAGCTGACCCCATCCAAAGCCCGCACCCGCGCCCGCACGAGGCTTTCCAGCAACGGCCTGCCGCACAGGACCGAGCGCAGACCGATGTCGGTCTGGAGCAGCCGCTGACCGGAGAGCAGCAGGCGGACCTGGCCCAGGGCATCGGTGGTCTGGGCCCCGGCGGCTTCGGCCTCTGCGACGAATCCGGGGAACAGGTCCTCCAGGATCGAAGCCCCACGCGCCAGCAGCACATGGACATGCCGCGACTGTGGCACGCCGCGCCGATGCTCGGCATCGGCGGGCAGCGCGTCGCGCTCGACGACGGTGACCCGATCGAACGACTCGCTGAGCACGCGGGCGGCCAGCAGGCCAGCCATGCTCGCGCCGAGGACCACGGCGTGGTCGCGGCGTGTGTGTGGCATGCCGATGCCCCCTTGACGCGGAACGGCCCGGGCGGAGGGCCGGGCATCGTTACGGTCGTGGATGGGGGTGGGGGGTGGCATCTTTGAGATTGCGGGGATATCTATGGTTATGCGAGGTTTCCGCCGACTGGCCGGGTGTGGTTGTCAGTGGCGCGTGCTATATCTGTGCATAAGGGGCGATAATTCCATAACAAAATGCCGCCACGCCAGACCCGCACACTCAGTTGCGCTGGTGGCTGGCGGTTTTCGCGTGCAAGACCGCGCGTCGGTCCGAGTCACTGCGCACACGTCGTGCGGGCGGGTGTCTGCCGCGTTTGGTGGGTGCCTTGAGGCCTCTGGCGGGCCTCCTCGACGAGGGGGCGACCCGCGCGTCGTGCTTGATGCCGCCGGCCCGCGACTGTTCGGCTTTCTGTCCGCTGTTGCCTGCGTCGCGCTGTGCGCTGGCGGTGCTGCTTGTGGTCGCCAAGGTTCTGGGTCCCTCGCCGCGTCATCGCCGTAAACGGAACCTGCCCGGTTTGGCGGAATCAAGCCGCATCGCTGCTGCTGTGGTGCAGCCTCGTCCGGCTTGACACCGCCAAACCGGGCAGGTTGGCTGCGCCCGCTGACGCGGCGAGGGACCCAGAACCAACACCCCGCATGGTCCGGTCGGAACCGGCGAACCGCGCGGCCGGTCGGGGCTCGCCCGTCACCGACCACCCCCACAAAAGCGTGGTCCCGGCGCGGCCGAAGCCGAACCGGGACCTCGCTTCGTCGGGGAGGCCCTCTCTCCCCGAAGTCTCAGCGCCGCGTCCTTACGGCACCATCGGGAACGACCACGCCGGGTCCGGTTCGACCGGGGGCGGGGAGGTCACCTGGCCGTAGTGGCCGGTGGCGATCTGGCCGAAGTTCGCCATGGCCGGGGAGGACGGGTCGAAGTAGTAGTCGTGTGCGCCGATGGGGTCCCAGCTGGGGCCTACGCCGCCGTTGAAGACGTGGGCGCCGAAGGCCGGGGTCACCGGGTCGGTGTTGTGGAAGCCTTCGGCCCAGACGATCGGGTCGTTGTCGTCGCGGGTGGCCCATACGTGCGAGGTGCCGTTGGGGACGTGCATCGCCGCGGCGTTGTCCACGTTGATGCCGGGGCTCGCGGCCAGGACCACGTCGTCGGCGCGCAGGCCGCCGGGGGCCTGGGTGGCTTCGCCGACCACCGTGGTGCCGTAGCTGTGGCCGATGACCGTGGTGTGCAGGGGGTCGCCGGCGTCGTGGGTGGCGTAGAGGCCCTGCTGGAAGTTGTCCAGCACCGGGCCGCCGGCTTCTGCGGGGCCTGAGAACAGGGCGCCGGGGACCGTCGCCGGGGCGTTGTAGTTCATCCACGCGACTGCCGAGGTGCTCTGGTTCGGGTCGGCGTTGTGGGCGGAGGCCACGATGCTGTCGGCGGCCTTCGTGTACTGGTCGACGTGCCCCGCCGACAGGTCGGTGCTCACGCCGGGGACGACCGTCACCACGTTGGCGGAGGTGTCCGGGTTGCCGCTGGCGACGATCGCGTGGCCGACCCCGTTGGTGTCGATGCCCAGCAGGAACTTCTGCGGCGCGCCGTTGGTGCCGCCGTCGTTGAGCACCTTCTGCAGCTCGTTCATCCCGTCGAGCTTGCCCTGCAGCGCGTCGATCTGCTTCTGGTTCTGAATCGCGTCGAAGCCCTCGGTGTCGAACGGCGACAGGGGCGTGTTCTTCAGATCGGTGATCTGCTGCTGGGTCTGCGTCTGCAGATTGGACAGCACCTTCCGGTTCGCGGCGTCGCGCACGGTGTCCGGCACGCCGTCCAGCGCCCCGATCTTCGTGGGGTCGGTGGCCACGAGCGCCGTCTGCTGGTCTTTGCTGAGCCCGCTCCACCACTTGTTCACGTCGGCGGGGCTGCTCCCGGCCGTCGGCGTGGACGGCAGCGTTCCGCCCAGGCCCAGGCTCGCGAAGCTGTCGGAGACCAGCGTGTCCAGCGCGGCGTAGTCGCTCGCGCAGCACTGCAGGGCGCCGTTGAGCGTGCCGAACAGCCCCATGCCGGAAGTCAGGGAACTGAGCAGGTTGTCGTGCAGTTGCCCGTCGACCGAGCCGACCAGCGACCCGATCTCACCGAAGATCTCCCCGCCCAGCACCAGCGAACCGAGCTCACTCAGCGCACTGTTGCCGGTGCAGACCAGGCCCTCCAGGTCCGCAGTGACCAGGCTCATGAGCGGCAGGTCGATGCTGAAAGCGCCTGTGTCGGCCACGACGGCGTCTCCTCGTCCGATTCCGGTGGTGTCCGGCACAGCATGACGTGCCCGCCGAGGGCGTCGCGACGGGAGAAGTACCCACTGGGCGATGGTTTTTTAGGCCGACAGAAGGCCGGTGCGAGTCAGAGAGTCCGATCCCACGTGGTGCTCACATCTCTCTCGCCATCTTCAGATCGTTGCTGGAATCGAACGTGAACTTCTGGCCGGGGATCTCCGGAAGCAGACGGGGGAGCATCACCGCGTAGCGATGTCTTTCGAGCGCCGTTGACAGTCTCGCGCGCTTCGCCTTGTTGCGCGGACCCTTGTAGAGGTCTTCGTCGAGACCGATCCCGTGGACGATCCCGGCCAGGTCCACATCGCGCTCGCTCGGCCCGGCACCGGTCGCGACCCGCTCGACCCGGGCCCGGGCCGAGGCCGCCGCATCGGCGTCGAGAAGATGGAACTGTCCGTACAGGGCACGGTTCTTCGGCTTGTCCCAGGTGAGGATTTCCCGCTCCCGCAGCGATTTGAGGTACGCGAACAGCGAAGGCGCGACCCAGTTCCTGAGGCATCGTTCGGGATGCCGCTGGCCTGCTCGCGTCTGCCGGGCCTGGAGCAGCACCTCATCGAGCAGCGGCTGTTCGCCGAGGTGCGCGTCGCTTTCGGCCGTGATCGTCACGCCGGGCGATCCGTCGGCGCGCCGCAACTGCAACCGTCCCGCCGCCGCCAACTCCGCCATTCCCGCCGCGTTCAACGCGAACTGCATAGCCGCCGATCGCCGCAAGACGCCCTTGTCGGCGTCCAGGGCGACCAACAGCAGCTCTTCCCCCAGTGTCAGCACGCTTCGAAGGTAACCCCGGCCACCACCCGCCGCACAGCCCTGCCGCATCGCCGCGACGCCGTCTGCCGCCGCCCGCGCCCCGCGCCTGCTGCCGTCTGCCGCCGCCCGCGTCCTGTCGCGTCGCCAACCGCCCTGCGCGCCCTTAGATTTCCAGAACGTTACCCCGCCGTTATTGCCCAGCCGCCCGACCGGGTGTTGACTGCTCCCCGGAACCGGTTTCGGAACCGGTGCCGTAAGCGGTCGCGAGACCGGTTCCGGTACCGTCCGCGCCGATCCGGGCCCCTGGCAACGGGTCCGAGGCACAGGCACCACAGCGCAAGCGCACCAAGGCACGACAGCGCAGAATGCACATTGCACAGCTCGCACCACTGCACGAGCACAGCGCACCAAAGCACTGACACATCCAGTGGCACCAAGCCGTCCGAAAGGCGCCGTCCATGCCGATCACCATCGCCGACGTCGCGGCCCGGGCCGGGGTCAGCAAGACCACGGTCTCCCGCGTCCTCAACGGCAAAGGCGAGCTCGACGTCTCCACGGTGGCGCGGGTGCGGCAGGTCATCGACGAGCTCGGCTACGTGCCGAGCGCGCGGGCCGTGTCGCTGGCGCGCGGGCGGACCGGCGTCATCGGCATGCTGGTGCCCTCGCTCACCTGGCCGTGGATCGGCGAGGTGATCCAGGGCGCCGTGGACGTGGTGGAGAGCGGTGAGTTCGGGGTCATGCTCTTCACCTGCAACCAGGGCGACGAGTCCATGCGGCGCTTCGCCAGCCAGGTGAACGCCAAGGCCTTCGACGGGCTGCTCGTCATCGAGCCCGAGGGAACCCTGGACTACATCACCGAACTGCACACCGGAGGGCTGCCGGTGGTCCTGATCGACGATCGGGAGAGCCGGCCGCAGTTCGCCTCCGTCGCCACCACCAATCGCGCCGGGGGCCGGCAGGCCGCGCACCACCTGTTGGAGATCGGCCGCCGCCACCCGCTGGTCGTCACCGGCAAGCTGGGTTTCGGCTGTGTCACCGAACGGCTCGAAGGCTTCGCCGAAGTCTTCGAGGAGGCCGGGCACCGGTTGCCGGCCGAAGCCGTGCTGGAGGGCGACTTCAGCATCGCCTCGGGTCACGCCGCAGTGGCGCGGTCCGTGGCCGACGGGGTCCGGTTCGACTCCGTCTTCGCGCACAACGACCTCTCCGCTGCGGGCGCCCTGCAGGCGCTGAGAGAGGCCGGACTCGCGGTGCCGGGGGACGTCGCCGTCGTCGGATTCGACGACGTCGAGTTCACCGCGCTCACCGAGCCGCCGCTGACCACCGTCCGCCAGCCCCTGCGCGAGTTGGGGGCCACCGCGGCCCGGTTGCTCACGGCCCACCTCGGCGGCGAGCCCCTGCCGGCCGAGCCGGTCGTCATCCCGACCGACTTCGTCGTCCGAGGCTCCACCGCATCTCAGGACTAGATCAGGACTAGATCCCATCGCGATCCGCCAGGCGCGCCCGACCAGGGCCGTGCCGCGATGCCGCACACCCCCGCACAGGGCGGGCGGCACGGATCCCCCAGCTTGGAGGAGAAGAAATGACCCTCGCGACACCCGGCACCGCAGCCCGGCGACCGCTTGCCGCACTGGCGGCCGCGGGCCTGGCCGTCACCCTCGCCGCCGGTTGCGGCGCGAGCACCAAGAGCGGCGGCGGCTCCACCGGCGGCAGCGGCAAGACGGTGCTCAACGTCGGCATGCCCGACGGAGCGACGCTGCCCGCCAACAACAACCCCTACCTGGACTCCTCGTTCGCCAAGAAGCTCGGCTACACCTGGCTGATCTGGGAGCCGCTGGCCATGCAGGACGAGGCCAAGCCGGACCAGGACCCGCAGCCGTGGCTGGCCACCAAGTGGACGTGGTCCCCGGACTACAGCAAGGTGACCCTGACCGTCCGCGACGGCGTGAAGTGGTCCGACGGCACCCCGATGACCGCCGACGACGTGGCCTACTCCTTCCAGATCCAGAAGGACCACAAGGAGGTCGACTACTACTCGCTGCCGATCACCGACGTGTCGACCGCCGGCAACCAGGTCACCGTGTCCTTCAACGGCTCGCAGTACGTGAACCGCACGAAGATCCTGTCCACCCAGGTGATCAACAAGAAGCAGTGGTCGGCGATGTCGGACCCGTCCAAGGACACCGTCGCGAACCCGGTCGGCACCGGCCCGTACACCATCAAGACCACGACGCCCTCGACGGTCACCGTCGCGGCGCGCGACGGCTACTGGGGTGCGGCGCCGAAGGTGAAGACGATCAACTTCACCACCTACAGCTCCAACGACACCATGGGCGCGGCGCTGACGTCCGGCGCGGCCGAGTGGAGCTACTACTTCATGTCCGACGCCAAGAGCACCTTCGTGGCCAAGGACCCGACCCACTTCAAGCTCTACTTCCCGGCCCAGCTCTCGGCCGACGGCCTGTGGTTCAACACCACCAAGAAGCCGCTGGACAACCCGCACCTGCGCCGCGCGATGAGCATGGTCATCAACCGGACCGACATCTTCAACCAGGGCGAGGCCGGCTACTTCAAGCCGCTGATCGACAACGTCACCGGCGTCCCCACGCCGCAGGGCGAGCCCTACATCGCCGCGCAGTACAAGGGCATCTCGCCGACCTCCGGCGTGGCCGCGGCGAAGAAGGAACTGACCGACAACGGCTTCACCTACAACGGCAACACCCTGACGGACCCGACCGGCAAGCCGGTGACGCTGACCCTGACCGACCCGGCGGACTGGAACGACTACCAGACCGACCTGGCGATCATCAAGGACAACCTGGCCACCATCGGCATCAACGCGACCATCGACAAGGCCAACGACGACGCCTGGTTCGACAACATCGCCAAGGGCAACTTCCAGGCGGCGCTGCACTGGACCAACTCCGGGACCACGCCGTACGACATGTACGACCAGATCATGGACTCGGCCGGCCTGGAGCCCATCGGCACCGCCGCGACCGGCGACTTCGGCCGTTACAAGAACCCGACGGTGGACGCCGCTCTGAAGGCGTACTCCAACGCCACCGACGACGCCGGCCGCAAGACCGCCATGGACAACCTGGAGCAGCTGTTCGTCCAGGAGATGCCGATGATCCCGACCTCGGCCGGCAACCTCGGCGCCGAGTACTCCACGAAGAACTGGAGCGGCTGGCCGGCCGCGGACAAGGCCTACGAGGCCCCGCAGCCGACCCGGTGGGGGATGGAAGACATCGTCCTGCACCTGACCCCGTCCTCCTGACCGGACTGGCAAGCAACCGAGCCACTGTGAATCAGAGCCGGGCGGCGGCGTTGAGGGGCGCCGCCGCCCGGCCCGTGGAAGGAACCATTCGATGACCTCCGAGGTGGTCCTGGAAGCCGAGGCGCTGACCAAGCACTTCCCGGTCCGCGCCCGCGGCCGTGCGGCCCTGACCCGTACGCCGAAGGTGGTGCACGCGGTCGACGACGTCTCCCTGAGCCTGCGCCGGGGCCGGGTCACCGCGCTGGTCGGCGAGTCCGGCTCCGGCAAGTCGACGGTCGCCCGGCTGCTGGCGCAGCTCTACCCGCGCACCGGCGGCGACATCCGGATCGGCGGCGTCTCCACCGCGGTCAAGGGCGGACGGCAGTTCAAGGCGTACGCGCGCCGGGTGCAGCTGATCTTCCAGGACCCGTTCGCGTCGCTGAACCCGGTGCACACCGTGCGGCATCACCTGACCCGCGCGCTGAAGATCCACGGCCGGTACACCGGCGAGGAGTCGCTGGCCGAACTGCTGGGCCGGGTCCAGCTGACGCCGGCCTCGCTGTACCTGGAGAAGTACCCGCACGAGCTGTCCGGGGGGCAACGCCAGCGCGTATCCATCGCCAGGGCGCTGGCCGCCGACCCCGAGGCGCTGCTCGCCGACGAGCCGGTGTCGATGCTGGACGTGTCGATCCGGCTCGGCGTGCTGAACCTGTTGCGGGACCTCAAGGAACGGCTGGACCTCGCAATCCTCTACATCACCCACGACATCGCCTCGGCACGGTACTTCGCCGACGAGACGCTGGTGATGTACGCGGGGCGGATGGTCGAGGGCGGGGACTCCGAGACCGTGACGCAGCGGCCGGCGCATCCGTACACGCACCTGCTGGTCCACTCGGCGCCGGATCCCGAACGCGTACGCGGCGCGGTGCTGCCGGACGACGACGAGGACACCGGCGAGCCGCCGAGCCTGATCGACCCGCCGACCGGCTGCCGGTTCCATCCGCGCTGTCCGAAGGCGATGGAGGTGTGCAAGGCCCGGGTGCCGGAGCGGACGCTGGTCGGCGACGCACCGGACCACTGGGTCGCCTGCTGGCTGTTCAGCGACGAGAGCGACGGGTCCGCCGCCTCGGTCGACGTCGAGCTGGCCGGGCTGGCCGGGCTGACCGAGCTCACGACGGTCGGGTCCGCGACGGCCGAGCCCGAGAAGGCTGAGACCCAAGCCTCTGAAGCCTCCCAAGCCTCCGAAGGCGCCGAGACCGCCGAAGCCACCGAAAACGCAGCCGCCGGAAGCACAGCCACCGAAGACCCGGACCCCGAGGAGGCAGCACCGTGAGGTTCTTCGCCCGCCGCCTCGGCTTCTACGCCTTCACCCTCTGGGCCGCCATCACCATCAACTTCTTCATCCCGCGCCTGATCCCCGGCAACGCCGTCGACTCCCTGATCGAGCAGCGCCGCGGCGAGGTCGACAGCAAGGCCGTCGAGTCCCTGAACATCCTGTTCGGCCTGGACAAGCACCAGAGCCTGCCGTCCCAGTACTGGCACTACCTGGTCCAGCTCTCGCACGGCGACCTGGGCATCAGCTTCGGCAACTTCCCGGAGCCGGTGACCACGGTGCTGGGCTCGGCGCTGCCCTGGACGCTGGGGCTGATCGGCACCACCACGATCCTGTCGTTCCTGATCGGCACCCTGCTCGGGGTCTTCGCCGGCTGGAAGCGCGGGACCTGGGTGGACGGCCTGCTGCCGGCGACCTCGTTCCTGTCGTCGATCCCGTACTTCTGGCTCGGCCTGATCGCCGTGGCCTGGCTCGCCGGGCCGCTCGGCCTGCCGACGTCCGGCGGCTACACCGTCGGCAACATCCCGGGCTGGAACATCGCCGGCGACATCCTCCAGCACATGGTCCTGCCGGCCCTGACGATCATCGTCACCTCGGTCGGCGGCTGGCTGCTGTCGATGCGGAACATGATGGTCACGGTCACCGCCGAGGACTACATCACCGTCGCGCACGCCAAGGGCCTGTCCGGGGCGCGCGTGATGACCAAGTACGCGGCCCGCAACGCGCTGCTGCCCTCGGTCTCCGGCTTCGGCATGGCCCTGGGCCTGGTGGTCGGCGGCACGTTCCTGGTGGAGCAGGTCTTCTCCCTGCCCGGCGTCGGGCTCCAGCTCATCAACGCCATCTCAGGGCACGACTACCCGTTGATCCAGGGCATCTTCCTGGTCGTGACGATCGCGGTGCTGGCCGCGAACTTCCTCGCCGACCTCGCGTACATGGTGCTCGACCCGCGCACCCGGAAGGAGGGATGACCTCGTGAAGTTCCGGTTCCGGATGCCCAGCGTCAAGGTCACGATCGGCCTAGTGGTATTGATCATGTTCACCTTCGTGGCGTTCTTCGGCGCGTCGCTGGCACCCTTCGATCCCTCGGCGCGCAGCAACGACATCTTGCAGAGCCCGTCCGCCAAGCACCTGTTCGGCACCACGCACCTGGGCCAGGACATCTTCAGCCAGATCCTGGTCGGCACCCGCAGCGTGATGTTCGTCGGCTTCGCCGCCGGCATCCTGGCCACGGTGATCGCCGTGATCGTGGGCGTCACCTCCGGTTACCTCACCGGCTTCGGCGGCGAGGCGGTGGCGACGCTGTCGAACGTGTTCATCGTGATCCCGGCCCTGCCGCTGATCGTCATCGTCACCAACGTCATCCCCAACTCCGGGGACTGGGCGATCGCGATGGTGATCGGCTGCACGTCCTGGGCCTGGGGCGCCCGGCTTCTCAGGGCCCAGACTCTGTCGCTGCGCAACCGCGACTTCGTACAGGCGGCCAAGGCCGGCGGCGAGTCCACCTGGCGCATCGTCACCGTCGAGATCCTGCCCAACCTCACGGCGATCATCGCCTCCTCGTTCATCGGCACCGTGATGTTCGCGGTGATGACCGAGATCGCGCTGGCCTACGTCGGCGTCTCCGGCATCTCCGAATGGAACTGGGGCGAGGTCTTGTTCTGGGCGCAGGGCCAGCAGGCCCTCGCGATCGGTGCCTGGTGGTGGTTCGTGCCGGCCGGGTTGTGCATCGCGCTGCTGGGCACGGCGCTGGCGCTGGTCAACTTCGGCATCGACGAGATCGTCAACCCGCGGCTGCGCGGCGGCAGCAAGGCCGTCGTGCGCTACCCCGACGGACGCAAAGCCCGTATGCGGCTCGGATTCACCCCGGTGCTCACGCCGCGGACGGACGAAGGAGGGGGCCGATGAGCCCGGTCCTGGAGATCAGAGGACTGTCGATCGACTACGGCACCGGCGAGCAGTCGGTGCGTGCGGTCAACCAGGTGGACCTGACGCTGAACCGCGGCGAGGTGCTGGGCCTGGCCGGCGAGTCCGGCTCGGGCAAGTCGACGCTCGCCTACGGCGCGACCCGGCTGCTGCCCCCGCCCGGCGTCGTGACCGGCGGCTCCGTGCTCTACCACCCCGACAACGGCGAGCCGGTCGACCTGCTGCGCATGACGCACGCCGAACTGCGCGACTTCCGCTGGAGCGAGCTGTCGATCGTGTTCCAGGGCGCGATGAACTCGCTGAACCCGGTGGCCACCGTGGCCGCGCAGCTGACCGACGTCATCGCCGAGCACCGGCCGAAGTCCACCAAGACCGAGCGGATGGTGCGCGCGGCCGAGATGCTGTCCCTGGTCGGCATCGCCCGGGACCGGCTGGAGAGCTATCCGCACCAGCTCTCCGGCGGCATGCGGCAGCGCGTGATGATCGCGATGGCGCTGGTCCTGGAGCCGCGCGTGGTGATCATGGACGAGCCGACCACCGCGCTGGACGTGGTGATGCAGCGGCAGATCATGCGGCAGCTTGCCAAGCTGAAGGAACAGCTGGGCTTCTCCGTCGTCTTCATCACCCACGACCTGTCGCTGCTGGTGGAGTTCAGCGACCGGATCGCGATCATGTACGGCGGCCGGATCGTCGAGGAGGCGCCGGCCGTGGAGCTCTATGACAAGTCCTTGCACCCCTACAGCGACGGGCTTCTGCATTCGTTCCCCGCGTTGCGCGGCCCCCGGCGGGAGCTGACCGGCATCCCCGGATCCCCGCCGGACCTGCGCGACATGCCGGTCGGCTGTGCGTTCCAGCCGCGCTGCCCGAAGGCCTTCGACCCCTGCGGCGTCTCGCCCCCGCCGCTGGTACGGCCGGCCTCGGACCGTATGCGGTCCGTGGCTTGTTACTTGCACCCGTCTGCTTGAGCTGTATCAGAATATTGAGGAGAACCATGTCTCTGGAGCTTCCCCGCGACTTCCGGTGGGGCGTCGCGACCTCGGCGTACCAGATCGAGGGGGCGGTGGATGAGGACGGCCGGACCCCGTCGATCTGGGACACGTTCTGCCGCGTCCCCGGCGCGATCGAGAACGGCGAGGACGGCGACGTCGCCTGTGACCATTACCACCGGATGCCGGAGGACGTGGGGCTGATCAAGTCGCTCGGCGTCGACACCTACCGGTTCTCCGTGGCCTGGCCGCGCGTGCAGCCGGGCGGGCGCGGTCCGGCGAACGCCGCCGGGCTGGCGTTCTACGACCGGCTCGTCGACGAGCTGTTGAGCGCCGGGATCACTCCGTGGCTCACGCTGTACCACTGGGACCTGCCGCAGGAGCTGGAGGACGCCGGCGGCTGGCCGCACCGCGACACGGCCTACCGGTTCGCCGACTACGCCGAGCTGGTCTACGAGCGCCTCGGCGACCGCGTCGAGCACTGGACGACGCTGAACGAGGCCTGGTGCTCGGCCTGGCTGGGCTACGTCGAGGGCGTGCACGCCCCGGGCCGCCGCGAGTTCGCCGACGGCATCGCCGCGATCCACCACCTGCTGCTCGGCCATGGCCTGGCGACCCAGCGGCTGCGCGCCGCGGCCGAGGCCGCCGACCGCCCGATCGACCTGGCGATCACGCACATCCTGGGCAACGCGATCCCGGCCTCCGACGCGCCGGTGGACGTCGAGGCCACCCGGCGCGGCGACGCCCTGCACTTCCGCATGTACATGGACCCGATCTTCAAGGGCACCTACCCGGCGGACCTGCTGGAGGACCTGGACGCGGTCGGCGTGGCGATCCCGGTCCAGGACGGCGACCTGGAGATCATCAGCGCGCCCCTGGACACCCTCGGCGTCAACTACTACCGCTCGATGAAGACCACCGGCTTCGCCGCCGACGGCTCGACCACCGACGCCGCCGGCCGCCCGGTGACCCGCACCGTCGACTTCGGCGACCTGCCCAAGACCTACATCGACTGGGAGGTCATGCCGGACGACTTCGCGAACCTCCTGGTCCGCATCGGCCACGAGTACTCCGGCATCCCGCTGGTGATCACCGAGAACGGCGCAGCCTACAACGACGTCCCCGACGCCGACGGCTTCGTCGACGACGAGGACCGCACCACCTACATCGCGTCCCACCTCGACGCCGTGGCCCAGGCCCGCGAGCGCGGCGCCGACATCCGCGGCTACTTCGCCTGGTCCCTGATGGACAACTTCGAGTGGGCCTACGGCTACGACAAGCGCTTCGGCATCGTCCGCACCGACTACGAGACCCAAGCCCGCACCCCCAAGCGCAGCGCCCTCTGGCTGCGCGACACGATCGCCCGCGCCCGCCGCCCCCTGGGCGACGACTGACGCGGGAAGCGCCACGGGGCCGATCGCAGCCGGCCCCGGGCGTTCGGGGCGGGGACCGTCGTGCGCCGGTTCCCGCCCTTTTGCGTTGCGCTGCTTATTCGGCGTCCTTGAGCGGGCTCATCTCAAAGCCGAACACCGGAAACAGCCGCGGATCCCCGAACGAGACGATCCGCTCGACGCGGTCGCCGACGATTTCGAGCACGACGATCCCGTACGGCTGATACCGCCCCTCCGCATCGCGCAGGTACCCGGCGACCGCCGGGCTGCCGTTGGCGCCGCCGGCGATCGGGAACATGCGCCACATTCCCGGCGTGCCGAGGACGCGGTCCCGTAGGACCGGGATGCAGTTCTCCACGCCCTTGAACCAGGCGCGGATCGGGGGCGCCTCGATCGCGGCGTCGTGGAGCAGCAGGCGGGTCAGGGCGTCCGCGTCGGAGTTCTCGAAGGCTTTGATGTACCTGTTGAGCACGGCCTTGGCCTGCGGCGCGGTGGGCTCGGCGATCTCGTCGGCGGCCGGTGCCTGCTCCTGCAACGTCGCTCGGGCCCGTTGCAGCGCGCTCTTCACCGACGCTGTCGATATCTCGAGCATGGCCGCGACCTCCGCTGCCGGGAACGCCAGCACGTCGCGCAGCACCAGCACCGCCCGCTGCCGGGCCGGCAGGTGCTGCAGGCTCGCGACCAGCGCCAGCCGCACTCCCTCGCGCGCGGCGACCACCGACGCCGGGTCCTCGGCGTCGGTGGTGACCAGCGTGTCCGGGACCGGCTGGAGCCACTGCTCCCGCAGGTCCGGTTCGAGCTGCGCGCTCGGCGTGTACTGGTCCGGCGGGCCCAGCCCGGACGGCAGGACCCGCCGATCGGCGTCGCGCCGCTTGGCCAACGCCGTCAGGCAGCCGTTGGTGGCGATCTCGTAGAGCCAGGTGCGCACCGACGAACGACCCTCGAACCCGCCGTAGTGCCGCCAAGCCCGCAGATACGTCTCCTGCACGAGGTCTTCGGCGTCGAGCACCGAGCCGAGCATGCGGTAGCAGTGGGCGAACAGCTCCCGCCGGTACGGCTCTGTCTCTCTGGCGAATTCCTCCCGGGCGAATTCGGCGAGTTCGGCGAGTTCGGCGGCGTCCGCGGCGTCGGCCATAGGCGCGTCCCTACACCTCTCGCCCGAGGTACGCGGCCAGCCGGTCCGCGGGGCACGCACCATCCGGAGCCACCCGCTCCGGACCGAACGACGCCTCGGTGTCCGGACCGCGCAGCGCGTCGGTGATCGATACCTCGGCCAGCCCGAGCAGCGCGACCGCGAGCTCCGGCACGAGATCCGTGTCCTGCCCGAGGGCGCGCGCCAGATCCCAGCCGTGCGTGAACTGGTCGGTGGCCGCGAACTGCGCCAGCGCCGCGCCGGGGAACTTTCCGAAGGGCACCGTCACCATCCGTTCCGCAGCGCCCGGCGCCCCGAAGGCTCCGAGCGTGACGCGGATGCTCTCCTCATAAGCGGCCACGAAGTCACCGCCACCGACATTGCCACCGTCATTGCCATCGACATTGCCACCGTCAGCGCCGACGTAGTCCGCACCCTCCGCGGACTCAAGCCCCGGATCGCCGGACACCATGGCCGCCCACCACCGCGCCGCACTGATGATGTGATTGATGAGCGCCTGCACATCCCACGACGCACACGGCGTCGGCTTCGCCAGGTCATGAGGCTCGACCTTCCGCAGGACGCCCATCGTGCTGTCGAAGGCTGAGCTCAAATCCACACCCCGGCCCACGCTCGGTTCCATCATCATCGATCCTCTCATCCACGAACGGCGAACTGCCGCCAACAAGGCAGACTCGGCGCGCGTCGGAAAGGAATCGGTCGTGGTCACGACCAGGCGGTGAACGGGTCGGGGCGGGGGCCGTTGTGCGCCGGCTCCCCGCCCCTTGGGCCACCCGGGACCTCAGCTACGAACTGACGGACAGGGGCCCGCAGCATCTGTCGGCGATCGCCCACCAGCGCATATGCGCCGCGTCCAGCCCGACCGGAGCGCCGGCGAGCGGGCCGTCGACATCCGAGCCCCCGAGCACCCCATCCCGCCGAGCCCGCCC
>NZ_JAACYW010000023.1 GCF_015356825.1 Catenulispora rubra
GCCCCGAACCCCCGCCGCAGCGCGACAACCGGGCCTGGTCGCCGATGCCGCCGCCGCCCGCACGCCTCGACGACCCGACGCACCACGGCGCCCCCGGCGACTGGTACGCCGCGGAGCAGACCAACGTCATGGCCCAGCAGGGCCATGACGACTTCCACGGTCCGGACGACTACGACGAGGACTACCTCGAGTCCCACCCCCGGGGCGGAGGCGGCGGCCGGCGCGCAGGCGGCCGCGGCGCGACGGGCCCGGCCAAGCCGCCCCGCAAGCGCGGCGTGCTCGCCGGCCGGATCACCGCCGCCACGATGAGCGCGGTGGTCGTGCTGGCGACCGGCTTCGTCTGGTTCGAGAACAAGCAGCTCACCGACGGCCTGCACACCTCGGACTCGATCAACCAGATCAAGCCCGGCCAGGACGGCTACGTCGCCCCGCACCTCGGCGCCGACGTCAACCTGCTGCTGATCGGCCTGGACTCGCGCAAGGACATGAACGGCAACGACCTGCCGACCTCCCTGGTCGAGGACGAGCTGCACGCCGGCTCCTCCTCCATCGGCGGCTACAACACCAACGTGCTGATCCTCATGCACATCCCGGCCAACGGCGGCAAGGTCACCGCGTACTCGATCCCGCGCGACAGCGACGTGGAGCGCCCCGGCGGCAGCGCGAACATCCCCGGTCTCGGCACGGTCCAGGTGCCGGACATGGGCATGGGCAAGATCAAGGAGGCCTACGGCGACGCCAAGGCCTACGCCGACCAGAAGATCAACGCCTCCGGCAAGAAGGTGGACAAGGCCACCGAGGAGGCCGAGAGCCGCGAGGTGGGCCGCGAGGCCACGATCCGGGCCGTGCAGAAGCTCACCGGCCAGCACGTCGACCACCTCGCCGAGGTCAACCTGGTCGGCTTCTACGACATCGTGAACGCGATCGGCACCATCCAGGTGTGCCTGAAGGCCCCGGCCTACGACCCGATCATGGACGGCGCGGGTACCGGCATCAACCTGCCGGCCGGTGTGTCCACCATCAACGCCGCGACCGCCCTGCAGTTCGTGCGCCAAAGGTTCCACCTGCCCAACGGCGACCTGGACCGCACGCACCGCCAGCAGGCGTTCCTGTCCTCGGTGACGCAGGCGCTGAAGAAGAAGGGCGTCCTCGGCGACGTCGGGTCCATGCAGGGCCTGTTCAACGTCGTGAAGAACGACATCGTCATCGACAACGGCTGGAGCGTGCTGGACTTCGCGTCCCAGGCCTCGAACCTGACCGGCGGCAACACCGAGTTCATCACGCTGCCGACCACCGGCACCGTCACGATAGCCGGCGAGAGCGCGCTGACCGTCGACCCGGCCGCGATCAAGAGCACGATGGCCGCGACGTTCAACAACGACGCCGCGGTGGCCCCGCCGCCGACCACGGCCTCCAGCTCGACCCCGCCCCCGGCGGCGCCCTCCACCACGGCGACGCCCCCGGCGACCATCACCGTGCTGAACGGCACCACCACCACCGGCTTGGCGCTGAAGGTCTCCGGGCAGCTGTTCGACGCCGGCATCCCGACCAGCAAGACCGGCAACGGCGGCAACGGCGTGCAGCACACGATCATCCGCTACGGCAGCGGCGAGGAGGCCCTGGCCAAGCAGATCCAGGCCAAGCTCGGCACCAAGACCGCGCCGATCGCCAGCGACTCGCTGGCCAAGGGCACGATCACGGTCACCGTCGGCTACGACTACAAGACGCCGCCGGCGACCACGACCACGCAGCCGTCGAACCAGCCGTCGAACCAGCCCTCGGGCGCCCCGACCAGCGTGGCCAGCGACAACTCCGCCGACTCCTCCGGGCTGAGCTCCGGTGGCGCGGTCACGTCGCAGAACGGCATCCCCTGCGTGTACTGATCGACTAGTACGCGACGAGTACGCGAGGCCGCCGCGGGCGCCAGAAGCTGAGGCTTCTGGCGCCCGCGGCGTTTGCTGTTACTACGACTACGAATATGGGACCAACGCGCTACTTCACATAGCGCTCGGCGAACTCCGCCACAGCCTCGACCATCTCGTCGAGCGAGGGCCCGGGCGCCGTCATGGCCTTGATGTTCTTCATCCACGGAGCGCCCAACAGGTCCGTGACGCCCCACTCCTCCACCTGCTCGCACAAGGTCGGCGTGGGCTCGGCCAGGACTGCGAGCATGGCGCGGAAGGGCCGATCAAGAGTCCCCGCCTCCTCGCGGGCCGCACGGATCCGCTCCATGATCGCCCGCGTCTCGTCGACCGTGTGGTAGATCCCGATCCAGCCGTCGTTCCGTGCCGCGCGCCGGATCGCGATGTCCGAGACGCCGCCGATGTAGACCGGGATCGGGTCGTTCGGCGTCGGCGTGATCGAGCACGGCGGGAGCGTGTAGTTCGGCCCCGACACCTCGACCACGTCGCCGGTCCACAGTCGGCGCAGCGCGCCGAGCATCTCGTCCAGCCGTGCCCCGCGCTTGGCGAAGGCCTGGCCGGTGGCTGTGAACTCGTCCTTGCTCCAGCCCGGACCGACGCCGAGCGCGACGCGGTGGTGGCCGTCGGCGGAGCCCTGCGAGAGGTAGGCGGCCGTCGCGAGTTGGTTCGCGACGGTCAGCAGATCGCGGGCCGGGGCCACGTAGATGTTCGTGGTGAATTGCAGCCGCGTCGTCACGGCAGCCATCGCCGCGATCGCCACCCACGGTTCAGGCCAATGAGTGTCCTTCGACCAGTACCGGGATCCGTCCGGCGTATACGGGTAGGGGGAGGACAACTCGACCGGATGGAACAGGTGGTCCGGGATGGCGATCCCCTCGAACCCGTACTCCTCGGCGGCCCGTGCCAGGCCGGTGAGGTGCGCGGTGTCGCAGAACGCCGGTGAGAGCCAGAACTTCATGGGCCGCCTCCCCTTCACTTTTCGCCTGGAAGGAATCAATCTGACACCTAGTCAGATGTCAAGCGCGATCCGAGGACAGGGGACGGTCGGCAGATGGGCAAATTGGACGGGCGGGTGGTGTTGATCACCGGCGCGGCGCGGGGCCAGGGCGCCGAGGAGGCGCGGCTGTTCGCGTCCGAGGGCGCGCGGGTGGTGATCGCGGACGTGCTGGAGGACCTGGGCGACCAGGTGGCCGAGGAGATCGGCGACGCGGCGCGGTTCGTGCGCCTCGACGTCACCGACGAGGCGCAGTGGACCGCCGCCGCGGACTTCGCCGAGGCCGAGTTCGGCAAGCTCGACGGCCTGATCAACAACGCCGGCATCCTGCGCTTCAACAAGATCGAGAAGACCAGCGTCGAGGAGTACATGCAGGTCGTGACGGTGAACCAGGTCGGTGTCTTCCTGGGGCTGCACGTGTGCCTGCCCCGGATCCGGGCGGCCGGCGGCGGCACCGTGGTGAACACCGCGAGCGTCGACGGGCTGGCCGGCATGGCATACCTGGGTTCCTACGTCTCCACCAAGTTCGCCGTCAGGGGCCTGACGCGCGTGGCGGCCCTGGAGGCCGCGCCGACGGTCCGGGTGAACTGCATCTGCCCCGGCGGCGTGCACACCCCGATGGTCACCGAGCTGATGCCGGAGGACGCCGACCCGAACGCCGGCTACTCCGGCGTCCCGCTCAAGCGCGTCGGCACCGCGAACGAGATCGCCAAGGCCGCGCTGTTCCTCACTTCCGACGACTCGTCCTACTGCACCGGCGCCGACTTCGTCCTCGACGGCGGAGCGCTGGCCGGCGTCCGTTTCGACTAGACGACTGATCCGACGAGACGACCGACCAGGAGGCGCCATGGAGTTCGGCATCTTCGTCCAGGGCCACGTGCCGCTCGCGCAGCTGGCCGCCGACCCCGATTTCGAGCACACCTCGCTGATGAACGACGTCGCGATCGCCAAGGCCGCGGACAAAGCGGGCTTCAAGTACGTGTGGGCCTCCGAGCACCACTTCCTCGACGAGTACTCCCACCTGGCGAGCAACGACGTCTTCCTGGGCTACCTGGCCGCCGCGACCGAGCGGATCCACCTGGGTTCCGGCATCTTCAATCCGTTGCCGCAGGCCAACCATCCGGTGAAGGTCGCCGAGAAGGTGGCCACGCTGGACCACCTGTCCGGCGGCCGGTTCGAGTTCGGCACCGGACGCGGCGCCGGCTCGCGCGAGATCCTGGGTCTGGGCCTGCCGGACACCACGGTCACCAAGGAGATCTGGGCCGAAGTGGTGCGCGAGATCCCCAAGATGTGGATGCAGGACTCGTATTCGCACGACGGCAAGTGGTTCTCGATGCCGGAGCGGAACGTGCTGCCCAAGCCGTGGAAGAAGCCGCATCCGGCGATGTGGTACGCGGCCGGGAACCCGCCGTCGTACGAGATGGCCGCGCGGATGGGGCTCGGCGTGCTGGGCTTCTCGGTGGGCTCCGCGGCCGACGCCGAGACCGCGGTCGCGGCCTACAAGAAGGCGGTCCTGTCCGCCGAGCCGATCGGCGCGTACGTCAACGACAACGTGATGGTGACGTCCTCGGCGGTGTGCCTGGCCGACGGCGACCGGGCCCGGCACGCGGCCACGACGATGGGGATGGGACGCCTGCAGTCGCTGGTGTTCCGCTACCACGACACCTTCCCGCGGCCCGACTGGATCCCGGCCTGGCCGGCGGTACTGCCCGAGCCGACGCTGGAGGAGGTCGAGTGGCGCGCGCACAACGGGTACCTGATCTGCGGCGACCCCGACGAGGTGCTGACGCAGATCAAGCGCTACGAGGCCACGGGGATCGACCAGCTGGTGTTCGGCCTGCCGATCCAGCTCTCGCTCGCCGACACGCTGGAGACGATCGAGCTGATCGGCCGGCACGTGATCCCCAAGATCGACAAGGATCCGGTGCACCGGACCACGCGGTTCCGCAGTGCCGCCGCGGCGTTGGGCAAGTAACCGTGTAAACAACGATGGATCCAGGATTCACCCCCGAGAACCACTTCTGCAGAAGGAGCTGTCTTGCGCATCGGCGTCACGGTCTTCCTGACCGACCAGACCATCGGTCCGGCCGAGCTCGGGCGCGCGCTCGCCGAGCGCGGCTTCCAGTCGTACTACGCCCCCGAGCACACCCACATCCCAGTCAGCCGGGCCACCCCGGCGCCGCTCGGGGAGCCGCTGCCGGACTACTACTCGCGGACGCTGGATCCCTTCGTCGCGCTCGCCACCGTCGCGGCCGCCGCCCCTGGCCTCCGCGTGGGCACCGGCATCTGCCTGGCCGCGCAGCACGATCCGCTGCTGCTGGCCAAGACGGTCGCGACCCTGGACCTGGTCACCGGCGGCAACCTGGACCTCGGCGTGGGCTTCGGCTGGAACAAGGAGGAGATGGCCGACCACGGCGTCGACTTCGGAACCCGGCGGGAGCAGGTGCGGGAGACCGTGCTGGCGATGAAGGAGCTGTGGGGCAAGGAGGTCGCGTCGTACCACGGCGAGCACATCGGCTTCGACCCCTCGTGGTCCTGGCCGAAGCCGGCGGCCGGCTCCGTCCCGGTCCTGATCGGTGGTGCGGCCGGACCGAAGTTGTTCAAGGCGGTGATCGACTACGCCGACGGCTGGATGCCGATCGGCGGACGCGGGCTGACGCAGGCGATGCCGGTGCTGCGGGCGGCGGCCGAGGAAGCCGGACGGGACCCGGACGCCTTGCGGATCGTGCCCTTCGGAACCGAGCCGACCCCCGGCAAGATGGAGCACTACCAGGCGTTGGGCATCGAGGAGATTGTGTTCAACGTCCCATCGGCGCCCGCGGACCGGATCTTGCCGGTGCTCGACGACTACGCTCGCTATGTCGAACGGGAATAGATCCGGTTCATTGCCGCGTAGGAACTGGAATGACGATGCAGCCGACCGCCAATGCCATGCGCCGTGCCCTGCACCGGGCGGGTGAGGGAGTCGCGCTCAGCGTCGAGGAGGCGGCGGTCCTGCTCGCCGCTCGCGGCACCGACCTGGACGTCCTGTGCGCCGTCGCCTCCCGCCTGCGAGATCAGGGCCTGGAGGCGGCCGGCCGGCCCGGCGTGGTCACCTACTCGCGCAAGGTCTTCATCCCCCTGACCCGGCTGTGCCGAGACCGATGCCATTACTGCACTTTTGTCACGGTTCCCGGCCGCCTGGACTCCCTGTACCTGTCGCCCGACGAGGTGCTCGACATCGCCGCGAAGGGTGCGGCGCTGGGCTGCAAGGAAGCGTTGTTCACGCTGGGGGACCGGCCGGAGGACCGGTGGCCGCAGGCCAAGGAATGGCTGGACGCGCACGGCTACGACTCGACGCTGGACTATGTGCGGGCCATGTCGATCCGGGTGCTGGAGGAGACCGGCCTGCTCCCCCACCTCAACCCGGGCGTGCTGTCCTGGTCCGACTTCCAGCGGCTCAAGCCGGTGGCGCCGTCGATGGGGATGATGCTGGAGACCACCGCCACCCGGCTGTGGTCGGAGCCTGGTGGGCCGCACTACGGGTCCCCGGACAAGGAACCCGCGGTGCGGCTCCGGGTATTGGAGGACGCGGGACGCTCTTCGGTTCCGTTCACCACCGGGATTCTCATCGGGATCGGCGAGACGCTGGAGGAGCGCGCCGACTCGATCTTCGCCATGCGGAAGGTGGCGCGGGCGTATCGCGGGATCCAGGAGATCATCATCCAGAACTTCCGGGCCAAGCCGGCCACGGCGATGATGAACACCCCCGACGCGGACCTGGAAGAGCTCGCGGCGACGATCGCCACGGCGCGCGTCGTGCTCGGGCCCTCGGTCCGGATCCAGGCGCCGCCGAACCTGGTGGACGCGCAGTACGCGCTGATGCTGCGGGCCGGTATCGACGACTGGGGCGGGGTCTCGCCGCTGACCGCGGACCACGTCAATCCCGAGCGGCCTTGGCCGGCCATCGACGAACTGGCCGAGCAGTCCTCCGCCGCGGGCTTCACGTTGAAGGAACGCCTGACGATCTACCCCGAGTACGTGCTGCACGGGGAGCCGTGGCTGGACCCTCGGATCATGCCGCACGTGAAGGCGCTGGCCGACCCGGAGACCGGGATGGCCGTGGAGGGACGGATCCCCACCGGGATCCGGTGGCAGGAGCCTGACGGCGGCTGGGACACCTCCAGCGGCCGTACCGACCTGCACACCACCATCGACACCGACGGCCGCAGCGAGGACCGCCGCTCCGACTTCTCCGACGTCTACGGGGACTGGGACGAGCTCCGTGAGCACGCCTCTCGGACTTCCGTCGACCACAGCGCTCCGGAGCGCATCGACGCGGCGCTGAAGACCGCGCTGGCGGCTGCTGAGCGTGACCCGGGGAACCTGTCGGACACCGACGCACTCGCGTTGATCCACGCCGACGGTCCCGCGCTGGAGGCGTTGGCCGCGTTGGCCGACGGGCTGCGGCGGGACGCGGTCGGCGACGAGGTGACGTACGTCGTCAACCGGAACATCAACTTCACCAACGTCTGTTACACCGGCTGCCGGTTCTGTGCCTTCGCGCAGCGGCGTACGGATGCGGACGCGTACACCCTTTCCGTGTCCGAGGTCGGCGACCGCGCCGAGGCCGCGTGGCAGGTCGGGGCCACGGAGATCTGCATGCAGGGCGGTATCCACCCGGACCTGCCCGGCACCGCGTACTTCGACCTGGCCGCCGAGATCAAGAAGCGCGTCCCGGGGCTGCATCTGCACTCGTACTCGCCGATGGAGATCATCAACGGGGTCTCCCGGACCGGCATGTCCATCCGCGAGTTCCTGACCGCGGCCAAGGAGGCGGGCGTCGACTCGCTGCCGGGGACCGCCGCCGAGATCCTCGACGACGACGTGCGCTGGGTGCTGACGAAGGGCAAGCTGCCGGCCGCGCAGTGGATCGAGGTGATCACCACCGCGCACCAGGTCGGGATCCCCACCACCTCGACGATGATGTACGGGCACGTCGACAACCCGGCGCACTGGGTCGCGCACCTGCGGGTGCTGGCCCGGATCCAGGACGAGACCGGCGGGTTCACGGAGTTCGTGCCGCTGCCGTTCATCCACTCCAACGCACCGGTGTACCTGGCCGGCATCGCGCGCCCGGGACCGACGATGCGGGACAATCGCGCGGTGCACGCGATGGCGCGCGTCATGCTGCACGGCCGCATCAAGAACATCCAGACCTCGTGGGTCAAGCTCGGCACCGACAACGCCCGCCTCATGCTCGCCGGCGGCGTCAACGACATGGGCGGCACGCTCATGGAGGAGACGATCTCCCGGATGGCCGGCTCCGAGTACGGCTCGGCGAAGGGCATCGCGGAACTGGAGGAGATCTGCGCCCCGCTCGGCCGCCCGACGCGCCAGCGCTCGACCCTGTACGGCGAGGTGCCGGCCGAGCGCATCCAGGCGGCGCGCGAGGCGGACTCGCGCGGGCTGCTGCGGACGATGCTGCCGCTGGCGTAGGTGTTTCGGCGGGCCCGGTATACCGGGCCCGCCGGCCTCAGTTGTACCTGGTCGGGAAGTCGTAGGGCACGAACGGTACGTCCCGTCCCACGTTCAGCTGCACTGTCGTGTGGTCCTTCAGCGCCACGGCGCGCGGGTCGCCGTCGTAGCTCTTGCCGTCCACCCAGACCGTCACGTCGCCCTGCGCCGGCCCGACCTCGTGGCGGTCCAGGGGCTGGCCCCACAGGTCGAAGAACTGGCCGAGGGTGAAGTCGTGCGGCGTCGGCGCCTCTTCGTGGATGACGCCGGACTCGTCGTGCGTGTGCAGCCAGTAGAAGCTGTGCGCCTCGGTGATCGAGGGGTCCGGGCGCGTGGGGTCCAGGACGACCGGGCGGGTCACCCCCACGCCGGCCGGGACCCACTGCTCCATGCCGTTGATGTACAGCGTCAGGTGCGAGTGCACGTGGTAGCCGCCGGCGACCATCGGGCCGGCCGGGATGCCGTCGACCGGTTTGCCGTCCAGGACGGCGGCGGTGGCCAGGACCGGCGGGTCGTCCACGATCTCGTCCGCGGCGGCCATCGGCGCGCCGCAGAAGCCGATGGACAGCGCCACGGCGGCCAGGGCCGCGAGGGTGGCGAGGGCGCCGAGCCGGCGGCGCGGAGACTGTGTGTGGCTCATCAGATCAGGATCATTCCAGCTTTTGCCCGCTGTGCCATGGATTAAGAGTATTCGTACTCGGCCGTGGATCGCGGTAAACGCATCATCACTCGAAAGCGTGAAAGGACCGTGGACAGAGGATCCGAGGATTTCGCAGCCTTCTACGAAGGCCACCGCGACCCCTGCTTCCGGGCGGTTCTGGTCAGCGTCGGCGACCGGCACCTCGCCGAGGAGCTGACGGCCGAGGCCTTCGCCCGGGCGTGGGGGCACTGGCGCAAGGTGCGCAAGCACCCGGCGCCGGCGGCGTGGGTGGTGCGCACCGCGCTGAACACGCACGTCTCCTGGTGGCGAAGACGCCGCCGCGAGGTGTCGTGGGACGCGCTCGCGTATCCCGACGCGCCGGGCGCCGGAGCGCGCGCGGGAGCGACCGCGGACCCGGGCCCCGACGGCGATGCGACCGCCGTCGAGCCCGTCCTGCGCGCCGCCCTGCGCAAACTGCCGCTCCGGCAGCGCGAAGTGGTGGTGCTGCGGGTCTTCCTCGATCTGGACACCCGGGGTACGGCCGCAGCACTCGGCATCGCCCCCGGCACCGTCCAGGCCCACCTCCACCGCGCGATGAAGACGCTGCGGACGGAGCTCGAAGATCAGACCGAGCGGGAGGAAGTGAAGTGATCAACACAGAAGACTTCGACGACATGATCGACGACGAGGAGGTGTTCGCCGGCCTGCGACGCTCCGTCGCCGGGGCGACCCTGCCCACCAGCGCCGCCGACGTGGCGGTCCTCGGCCGCCGCACCCGCAACCGGCACCGCGCCCTGGCCGCCGGCATCGGGACGAGCGCGGCGGCGCTCGTCGCGGCGGTCGGGGTGCTGGCGCCGTCGGCGGGGACGGGGGCCGGCGGCACGTCGACAGCCAAGAACCCTGTGACGCTCGACATCCAGGACGCCGGCTTCACGCTCCAGAAGCATGCGGACGGCGTCGTCGACCTGACGATGCAGGAGGTGTTCGACCCCGCCAAGCTCCAGGCCGCGCTGACCAAGGCCGGCATCAAGAGCGATGTCCAGGATGTGAGGATGCCGTCCGACTGGCCGGCCATGACGCCGATCGACTGCGCGGCGTCCGCGGGTGTCGAGCGGGACGAGAAGGCGATCTCCGAGGCGCTCGAGAACACGCCGCACGGGATGCCGCCCAACCTCGGCCCCGGGGGGCAGGCGAGGCGCGTGCCGAATCTGGACGCGCCATCCGTGCCACGTGGGCCCGGCTCTTCGGGTCCGGCGATCACCAAGCCGACCGGCGAGGGCTCGCCCGTCCTGTACGAGTTCCGCCCCGGAACGCTGCCGGCCGAGGACGTGGTCGCGCTTTTCCGGTTCGACTTCACCGGCAAGGCCGAGCACCGGATGTCGATGCTCGTCATCCTGACCGGCATGCCGGGCAAGTGCGTGCCGGTACCGGCGGGCAGCCCCGAGGCGATGAAGTCGCGCTTCTGACCGCCGCCATCCTTACCGCCGCTCTCACCGCAGCTCGCGCTTGAGCACCTTCCCCAGGGAGCTGCGCGGGAACGCCTCGACCACCTCGACATGCCGCGGCACCTTGTAGTTGGCGAGGCGTTCCCGGGCGTGCGCGATCAGCGCGTCCGGCTCGATCCGCTGCCCCGGCACCGCGATCACGAACGCCTTCCCCACCTCGCCGAGCCGCGGGTCCGGGACGCCGACCACCGCTGCCTCCTGGACGCCCGGGAACGTCAGCAGCACCTGTTCGATCTCCGCCGGGTAGGCGTTGAACCCGCCGCAGATGAACATGTCCTTGATCCGGTCGGTGATCCGCAGGTTCCCCGCCGCGTCCAGCTCCCCGACGTCGCCGGTGTGCAGCCAGCCGTCGGAGTCGATCGCCTCGGCGGTGGCCGCCTCGTCCTCGAAGTAGCCGCGCATCACGTTGTAGCCGCGCACCAGGATCTCGCCGGTGTCCTCGGCGGTCCGCACCTCGACGCCGTCGATCGCGCGTCCTGAGGTGCGTGCGACGACCTCGGGGTCGTCGCCGTCGCGGGACATGGTCACCACGCCGGTCGCCTCGGTCAGGCCGTAGGCGGTGATCACCGTCGACAGGCCCAGCGTGTCCCGCATCCGCTCGATCAGCTCCACCGGGATCACCGCCGCGCCGGTCGCCGCCGCCCGCAGGGAGCTGAGATCGTGCTTGGCCAGGTCCGGGTGCGCCAGCAGCATCTGGTACACCGCCGGGGCCGCCGGGAACACCGTGATCTGCTCGCGCTCGATCGTCGCGAACAGCGCCTCGGCGTCGAACGAGGCCAGCGGGACCATCGTCGCCCCGCGCGTCAGGCAGGCCAGGATCCCGGCCTTGTAGCCGAACGTGTGCGAGAACGGGTTCGCGATCAGATAGCGGTCCCCGGCGCGCAGGCCGACTATCTCCGACCACTGATGGAAGGCGCGCGTCGTCTGTCCGTGCGTGGTCTGCACGCCCTTCGGCGCACCGGTGGTCCCGGACGTGAAGAACAGGTCGCCGGGCGAATCAGGGGTCAGCGACGCCGCGACCTCGTCGAACACCGGCGCCGGCACCTTCATCCCCGGCGCCCGGAACTGCCGGCGCGAAACCACCGGCGGCATCCCGCCGTCGGTGAACGCGGTCATGACCTCCAGATCCGGCAGCTCGTCACGGATCGAAGCCAGCTGCCCTACGTAGTCCACGCCCAGGAACTCCCCGGAGACCGCGGCCAGCTTCGTCCGCGACTTCTCCAGGATGGAGCCGACCTCGGCCGCCTTCAGCCGGGTGTTCAGCGGCACCAGGATCGCGCCGACCGACACCGCGCCGAGCGCCGTGACGATCCACTCCGCCGAGTTCGGGGCCCAGATCGCCACGCGGTCGCCGGGCGCCACGCCCCAGGCGATCATCGCCCGGCCCGCTTGCCTCACGCGGGCGGCGAGCTCGGCGAACGTGAGGCGCTGCTCCCCGTCGACCACCGCCTCCCGCTCGCCGTGGTCGGCGGCGGCCCGCGCCACCAGGTCCGGGATCGTCGTGCCGAGCTGCACCGTCATGTTCAGCGGCCTTTCGCACAGAGGAACGCAGAGGAACGCACAAGGGAACTTGGCTCTGGCACCGTGCCGGGGCCCATGATAGGCAGATATCTGACGCAGCGTCAGATAGGAAGGTGTATGAATCCGACGCCCTTGAAGGACCGGGCCGCCATCGTCGGCATCGGCCAGACCGAGTTCGCCAAACACCTTGAGCCGTCAGAGAAAGCGCTCGCCTGCCGGGCCATCGCCATGGCGCTGGACGACGCCGGCATCGCCGCCCACGAGGTGGACGCGTTCGCCGCGTACACGATGGAGGCCACCGACGAGGTCGAGATCGCCAAGGCGGTCGGCGCCGGAGACGTCACCTTCTTCTCCCGCGTGGGCTTCGGCGGCGGCGGATCCTGCGCCACCGTCGGCCACCTGGCGATGGCGATCGCCACCGGCCAGGCGAGCGTGGGCGTCGCGTGGCGCTCCCGCAAGCGGGGTAGCGGCCCGCGGCCGTGGACCGACACCGTGAACCAGCTCGCCACGCCGGCGCAGTGGACCCGGCCCTTCGGGCTGCTGCGGCCGGTCGACGAGATCGCGGTCCTGGCCCGCCGGTACATGCACGAGTACGGCATGACCCGCGAGCAGTTGGGCGCGGTGGCCGTCGCCTGCCGCAACCGGGCCAACGCCAATCCGGCGGCGATCATGTACGAGCGGCCGCTGACCATGGACGACTATCTCAGTGCTCGCATGATCTCGGATCCGTTGTGCCTGTTCGACAACTGCCTGGAGACCGACGGCGCGCTGGCCGTCGTCATGGTCTCGGCCGAGCGGGCCCGGGACTGCCGCGGCGAGCCGGTCTACGTCCACGCCTTCGGTCAGGGCCTGCCGGCCCAGCACCACGGCATGGTCAATTACTGGAACGACGACCCGCTGGCCGGGCCGTCGTGGACCGCGGCGAGACAGCTGTGGAAACACGCCGACTTCGGCCCCGCCGACGTGGACGTGGCGCAGATCTACGACGCCTTCACGCCGCTGATCCCGCTGTCCCTGGAGGGCTACGGCTTCTGCGGCAAGGGCGAGGGCGCGGCCTTCGCCGACGACGGCGGGCTCGAACTGTCCGGCCGGCTGCCGATCAACACCTCCGGCGGCGGCCTGTCCGAGGCCTACGTGCACGGCTTCAACCTGATCAACGAGGGCGTCCGGCAGCTGCGCGGCACCTCCACGAACCAGGTCGCCGGGGCCTCGACATGCCTGGTCACCGCAGGCGAAGCTGTACCCACGTCGGCCGTCCTGCTGCGCCGGGGCTGACCGCACCGCACCGCACCGAACGGAGGGTCACCCACGATGCTCAAACCGCTCGTCGACGACGACGGCGCGCCGTACTTCGAGTACGCCGCCAAGGGCGAACTGCGCATGCAGACGTGCGCGAACTGCGGCGAGGTGCTGTTCCCGCCGCGGCCGATGTGCCCGAGGTGTCAGGGCACTGAGTTCGAGTGGAAGCTGATGTCCGGCCGCGGGCACGTCTGGTCCTACGCGGTGCCGCGTCCGCCGCTGCTGCCGGACTACGCGGCGCTGGCGCCGTATCCGGTGGTCGTCGTGGAGCTGGCGGAGGACCGGCGGCTGCGGTTGGTCGGGAACCTCGTGGCGTCCGAGGGCGCCGCGATCAACTCGGTGGATCCGGCGACGATCGAGATCGGGCAGCCGGTGCGCGCCGTGTTCCAGGAGATCGAAGGGGTTTTCGTGGCGGCCTGGACGCCGGATGAGTGACTTGGAGTTCAGTACCCTCCTGTACGAGGAACGGGACGGCGTCGCGTGGGTGACGCTGAACCGCCCGGAGCGCCACAACGCCTTCGATCTGGCGATGGCGGACGAATTCCACAGGCTGTGGAAAACGTTGCGGCACCGCGACTCCGTGCGCTGCGTGGTGCTGACCGGCAGCGGCGACAAGGCCTTCTGCACCGGGATCGACCGGGACGCGGTGGTGCCGCAGCCGTCGTCGCCGTTCATGGTCGACGACCCCGGCATGGCGCTGGGACCGAAGACCGCCGACCTGTGGAAGCCGGTCATCGCGGCGGTCAACGGGATGGCCTGCGGCGGGGCGTTCTACCTGCTCGGCGAGTGCGAGTTCCTGATCGCCGCCGAGCACGCCACGTTCTTCGATCCGCACGTCACCTACGGCATGGTGATGGCGTACGAGGCCGTGCACCTCGCGCAGCGCATGCCGCACGGCGAGCTGGCGCGCCTGGCGCTGCTCGGCACGGCCGAGCGCATGACCGCGCGGCGCGCCTACGAGATCGGCTTCGTCAGCGAAGTGGTGCCGGACAACGCGGCGCTGCTGGCGGCGGCCGAGCAGGCGGCGCGGACCATCGCCGAATCCGAACCCGCCGCGGTCGAGGGCACGGTGCGCGCGGTCTGGGCGGCGCGCGAGATGGCCAAGGCGCAGGCGCTGGGGCTGGCGCCGCATCTGGTGCGGCTCGGCAACCTCGGCGCGGAGCAGCAGGCGGAGCTGTTCGCGGCGCGGGCCAAGGGCGGCGGCTGGCGTCCCCGCTGAGGCGCCGAGGCGGGTCGCCAGCCTTTCGCCGCTGGGGCGAAACGCTGGCCGGGTTCGAGCCCTGACTCGTAATCTGCATGTCGCAGTCAAGGCGTGGGTGGCCGCGGGATCGGCACCCACAGCCCGGTTGACGATCCCCCCGGGTCAGCCGGGATCGCGGCTGGAGCCGTGTCGGGCTCCAGCCGCTTCTTCGTGTCCGCAATCGGTATTCGATTGCTGACATACCGCAACCGCCGGCGGTAACGATTTCGCCGGTATTCAGTCTTCAGCGCAAACCATGGTCATTTCCAGCCTGGAAGCGCTACCTTCGACGCACGATGGCGGCCGAGTCATCCCGCCGACCCGGCCGTCATCGTTCTGCCGGCGCGTGGGGATCAGGCGGGCAGCCGCATGGAGTCGGCGGGCGAGGCCCCCGGTGCCGCGGCTACCGGTGCCCCCGTCGGAGCCGGGATCGCGGCCGGCAGCACCGTCGCCATCGGCACCGCCACCGGCAGGTTCAGCGGCGTCGCGGTGCGCGGCGGCCGCAGGCTCCGGTGCGGCTCGCCGGCGGCCCCGGACCCGTTCGGCGCGGGCAGCCCGCAGCTGGCCGTCTCACCGTCCGCCGGCTGCGCCTGGCCGTAGATCCGGGGCTGGTGCTGCGCGGCCCGGCTCAGGGCCGCGGCCAGCCGCCGGGCGGCCGTCGGGCTGATGCGGCCCACCGTCACCATCGGCCGTCCGTACACGTTCACGTCACCCCGCAAGCGCGGGATCTCCCCGGCCAGCCCGAGGGCCGCCAGGGCGGAGCGCAAGAGCTCCGTGGCCTCGATGGCCTCGGCCCACGCCAGGCCTAAAAAGGGTTCGTCGTCCCCGCCGCCGGCGGGGTCGTTCTGCGGTACTGCGGCGGATTCGCCCATCGTCGTCATCTCCTCCGGACTGTGCAAGAGTCGACAACGCACATCGGTCACGGTCAATCGACCGAACAGGTGATAGGGAAGTGCTTCCGAGTAAAAGCCGCCTCTGATACACACGGAGGTGTGACGTCGTTCACCGGACGGGTCGCCGTCGTCACCGGCGGGACCAAGGGCATCGGACGGGCGGTCGCGGCGCGCTTCGAAGCCGCCGGAGCCACCGTGGTGACGCTCGCACGGACCGAGCCGGCGCAGGCCGTCGGCCGCTTCATCGCCGCCGATCTGGCCTCGCCGGTCGCCATCCGGGCCGCCTTCGCGGCCATCGAGGACGAGTTCGGGCGCGTGGACGTGCTCGTCAACAACGCCGGCGGCGCGCGGCCGGGCCGGGCGCTGGACTACCCCGAGGACGCGGCCCGCGCCGCGTTCGATCTCAACGTGCTGGGTGTCCTGCACGCCGCGCAGTGCATGTACCCGCTGACGCCCGAGCACGGCGGCGCCTCCATCGTGAACATCGGCTCGGTGGCCGGGACCCGGCCGAGCCCCGGCACGGCCGTCTACGGCGCCGCCAAGGCCGCGCTGGCATCGCTCACCAAGAGCCTGGCGCTTGAGTGGGCGCCGCGGGTGCGGGTGAACTGCGTGGTGCCCGGGCCGGTGCTCACCGAGTCGCTGACCGCGTACTACGGCGGCCCGGAGGCTGCGGCGCTGGTCGGGCAGGGGCTGCCGATGGGACGGATGGCCGAGCCTGCGGACATCGCCGGGGCCTGCCTCTACCTGGCCTCCGACGAGGCCGGCCAGGTTTCCGGCGCGGAACTGCTGGTGCACGGCGGCGGTGAGGCGCCGCGCTTCAACCGCGAGTCCGGGGCGGCGGGCCGCGGTATCGCGACAGCCGGGACGTGACGAGCATGATAACGAATCCCGATCATGGACAACCACCCAGGGCAGCATTGGCTGATCAAGAAACCAAAGTGCCGGGTAAGGGGTCCACACCGCATAAACTGACGACATGACAGCTCAGCAAGTGCGCACCGTCGACGGGCGGATCGCGGGCAAGCGCGGCCAGGCCACCCGGGCCCGGCTGCTGGAGTGCCTCGGCGAGATGCTCGTCGGGCAGCCGTACCGCTCGATCACGGTGATCGACGTGGCCCGGCTGGCCGGCACCTCCCCGGCCACGTTCTACCAGTACTTCCCGGACATCGAGTCGGCGATCATCGAGATCGCCAACGACATGGCCAAGGACGGCGCGCACCTGAAGGAGCTCGCGGACGGCCGCACCTGGTCCGGCCGGGCCGGCATGCAGGCCGCCGAGGCACTGGTCGACGGGTTCCTGGAGTTCTGGAACGAGCACGAGGCGATCCTGCGCGTGGTGGACCTGGCCACCGCCGAGGGCGACAAGCGCTTCCACAAGATCCGCATGAAGATCCTGAACAACGTCACCATCTCCCTGGCCGACGCGATCACCGAGCTGCAGTCCGCCGGCAAGGCCGACGCCGTGATGCCGCCGACCGCGACCGCCGGCGCGCTGGTGGCGATGCTGGCCTCGATCTCGGCGCACCAGCGGGTCTTCGAGGCCTGGAGCATCAAGCTGGCCGAGCTGCGCGCGGCGATGATCGGGTTGGTGTTCATGGGCATCACGCAGAAGAAGCCGGTCGCGGTCTAGCGCCACGGCCTGCCTTCGGATTAGCTCCCGGAGGAAGGGGAAACCCTGACCCCGAGTCAGATCGGTACCCATCCCTGCAGGGAGCTCCGATGACGTTCCTCGCCCTCGCCGTCCGCAAAGCCGCCCGGGAGCACGGAGCCGCCACCGCGCTGGTGGCCGACCGTGGCCCGCTCTCCTTGTCCTTCCAGCAACTCAACGCGGCCTCCGAGGCCATGGCGGCGCGGCTCGCGGTGCGGGGCGTCGGCCAGGGCCAGGTGGCCGCGTTGTTGTTACCCGCCTCCCTCGACTACGTCGTCGCCTACTGCGCGCTGGCGAAGGTCGGTGCCGTCACCGCCGGCGTCGGGGCGCACTACTCGCCCGCCGAACGGCAGGCGATGCTCGACGGGGTCCGGCCCGATGTGGTGATCGGGACCGAGGAGTTGTTGAACGGCCGGCTGCCCGACGCTCAGATCATCCCGGTCCGCCAGGCCGAGGACCGTCGGGAATTCGCGGCCGGACTGCCGATGCTGGGCCGCGAGCGGCGGCGGACCTTCCCCGGCCCGCGCTCCCACAACGACTCCGAGACCATCGTCTTCACCTCCGGAACCTCGGGTCTGCCGAAGGGAGCGCTGTTCGGCGCGAAGCAGATCGCTGCGATATCCGACATGGACAACCGCGCGCAGTCCGCGCCGATGCCTCTGCTGGTCGCCACCGGCCTGAACCACGTCGGCTTCATGACCAAGCTCGCCGGACACCTGCTGGCCGGAAACCGGCTGCACATCCTGCCGCGCTGGCGGGCCCGGGAGGCGCTGGGCCTGATCTGCGACGAGGGCGTGCCGGTGATAGGAGGGGTAGCCGCTCAGGTGGCCCTGCTGCTCCGGGTCCCCGAGTTGCACGGCTACCGCACCGACGCCATCAAAGCCCTGATCATCGGTGGCGGCCCGTCCCCGGCGGAGCTGGTCCGGAAGGCCCGCGAGTCGTTCGGCGCGGCCTACTCGATCCGTTACTCCTCCACGGAATCCGGCGGCCTCGGCACTTTGACGGCCTTCGACGCGCCCGACGAAGAGCTCTTCAACACTGTCGGCCGCCCGCGCGAGGGCACCGAGATCTCGGTGCGCGACGAGGAGGGCAAGGAGATCCCGGCCGGGGAGACCGGCGAGGTCTGGATCCGCTCGGCCTCGGTGATGTCCGAGTACTGGCACGACCCGGCCGCCACCCGCGCGGCGCTCACCCCGGACGGCTGGCTGCGCACCGGCGATGTCGGCCTCCTCGACGACACCGGCTGCCTGCGCCTGGCCGGACGTCGCGACGACATGTTCATCCGCGGCGGCTACAACGTGCATCCCCAGGAAGTGGAAGCGGTCCTCCAGGAGCACGCCGGGGTCCGCGAAGTCGCCGTGGTCCCGCGCCCGGACGCGGTGATGGGACAGGTCGGCGTGGCCTTCGTGGTGCCGCGCGATCCGAACGCGCCGCCGACCGTCGAGGAGCTGCGGCTGTTCGCCGGGTCCCGGCTGGCCAGGCACAAGCTGCCCGAGGAGGTGCGGGTGGTTCCGACCCTACCGTTGACCGCGGGGCAGAAGGTGGATCGTTCGGCATTGCGAAAGCGGATCGGCTCATGACGAACAAATCTGTGTGAACGCAAGATCTCTTGCTTGTTTCCTCTGTGCTAATTCGCATCTCCGTCCTAAACTGACGCAGCGTCAGGTTACTTGTGAGTCGGCTCCTGAGAGGGCGGTGCGATGCCTGCCACCAGCGTCATGTCTACCGAGCAGATCAAGGTGACCCGGCGTCGGCCTGTTTCCGAGGACCGGCGCCAGCACGTTCCGGCACTGCCCCTGGACCCCGATCCGGCGCCGCGCGCCCCCGCGATCGCGCTCATCACCACCGGCGCGCACACGGGATGCCCGCTGGTGACCGCCGACGAGCTGGGCGTTCCGGTGGCCGGCTGGACCTACTGCGGCCCCGGCGAGGACGGTCCGACGTTTGCGGACGCGGTCGAGGCGTTCGCTCAGGCGGACGGCGTCGGGGCGATCGCCGCGTGCGTGGACGCGATCGGCACCGATCTGGACGGCAGGGCGCTGATGCGGGCCGCGGAGGCCGCGTCCGGGGCGGGGCGTCCGCTGGTCGTGCTGGCCACCGGCGCCGACCGGGTGATCGACGCGGTGCTGCGGCAGGCCGGGGTGGTCCGGGTCGAGGGCTTCGACCAGCTGCTGGACTGCGCCGCCACGCTGGCCCGCTTCCCGCGGCCGGCGCAGCGTCCCGGTCCGGTCCGGATCGCCGCCGACTCCGGCGGCGCCGCCACCCTCCTGGCCGACCTCGCCCGCCGCGCCGGTCTGGAGGTCGAGGACGCCGGGCACGCCCCGGACATCACCGAACTCGCCGCGCGCCCCGGCGCCGGGATGCTGCTGTACGCGGTCACCGAGACCGGGTCCTCCGGCGAGTGGACGGCCGCCGCGCTCGTCGAGGCCGCGCGCGAGAGCGACACTCCGATCGGCGTGGTGTGGTGCTCCTCCGGCGGCACTGAGACCGGCTATCGCCTGATCCTGCAGCGCTCGCCGGAGATCGCGACGTTCCGCACGCTCACCAACGCGGTCGCGGCGGCCAAGGCCTACTACGACCACTGCGACTACCGCTTCCGGATCCCCTCGCTGGTCGAGGACAACGCGATGGCCGGCGTGAAGGCGCGCCAGATCCTGACCTCCGGCGGCGCCCCGGGCACGGTCCGCAAGCGGGACACCGACCCCGCCAAGGGCCTGTCGGAGTCGCAGACCCACCAACTCCTGCGCGCCTACGGCATCCGCACTCCCCGGGAACAACTGGTCACCAGCGCGGCCTGGGCCGTGCGCGCCGCCGCCACCATCGGCTACCCGGTGGTGATGAAGGCGTCGGTGGCCGGACTGCCCTCGGCCTCGGCGGCCGGTCTGACCCGCACGAACATCACGTCGGCCTCGCAGGTCCGGGAGAACTTCAAGGACCTGATGGACTCGGCCGGCCGCCAGGGCTTCGGGACGCTGGACGGTGTGCTGATCGGCCAGCAGATCACCGGCGGCGTGGACACCATGGTCGGCATCCGGCGCGACGACCGCTTCGGCCCGGCCGTCGTGGCCGGCGTCGGCGGCGCCTACGCCGAGACCCTCGGCGACGTGGCGATCCGCGTCGCCCCCTTCGACGCGCACCAGGCGCACCGCATGCTCGACGAACTGCACTGCCTGCCGCTGCTCACCACCGCCGGCGCCGACCTGGAGGCGCTGGCCGACACCATCCTGCGGGTGCAGCGCATGGCCCTGGACCTCGGCGACGTGCTGGAGAGCTTCGACATCGCGCCGCTGCGGGTGCTGGGGCGCGGGGGCGGGACCGTGGCGCTGGACGCCTCGGCGCGCTTGATCGTGCACTGAGTCGCAGTGAGCCGCACTCAGTCGCGCTGAGTCGTACTGATAGAGGAGACATAGACCGGTCCAGCGCCGGAACGCTGTCGTGCTGCTGCGCGACCGCGGTCCGGCGCTGACTCATTCGATGGGAGACCCCATGTCAGAGGTGCAAGATCCCTCGCTGGAAGAAACCGTCCGGCACTCGCTGTCCGGCGGTGTCGGCTGGATCACCCTCGATCGCCCGGAAGCCCTGAACGCGATCACGGCCGACCAGCGCGATCGGCTGATCGCCTTGCTGCGCCAGGCCTCTGCCGATCCGCAGACGCGCGTCGTGGTCCTTACCGCTACCGGCCGTGGTTTCTGCACCGGTGCTGATCTGCGGCCGCAGCCGGGCGTCGCGCCGTCCGAGCCGCAGCCCGGGAACGTCGCCCGCACCATCCGGGACGGCGCGCAGGCCCTCATCGCCGCGGTCCTGGACTGCGAGAAGCCGGTGATCGGCGCGGTGAACGGCATCGCCGCCGGCATCGGCGCGCATCTGGCGCTGGCCTGCGATCTGGTGGTCGCGGCGGAGTCGGCGAAGTTCATCGAGATCTTCGCGCGGCGCGGGTTGGTGCCCGACGGCGGCGGCGCGCATCTGCTGACCCGGCTGGTCGGGGTGCACAAAGCCAAAGAGCTGATGTTCTTCGCCGACGACGTGCCGGCCGCCGAGGCGCTGGCGCTGGGGCTGGTGAACCGGGTCGTGCCGGATGCCGACTTGGAGAAGGCCGCGCGGGAGTGGGCCGAGCGGCTGGCGGCGGGGCCGACGCGGGCGTTCGCGCTCACGAAGAACCTCGTGAACCGCGCGCTGGAGGTGGACCGCGCCACGGCCTTCCGCGAGGAGGCCGACGCCGTGGAGCTGAACATGGCGACCCACGACGGCCAGGAGGGCGTGCGGGCTTTCGTGGAGCGCCGGGCGCCGGAATTCACCGGGCACTGATCGTTGTTACCCGTGCTACCACAGGGTTCTGCGATGTCCGAAGGGTGTTCGGTATGTCGAACGCCGTCTCTCTTGACGGGCCGTCAGTTCCCCTCCATATTGGCGATGTCCGTCCACGTATGCTGGGTCGAGCTGCACTTTTGATATAGCGAACGAGCTGGAGCACCGCGCAGCCGCACACAGCGTGACACCTAGGGGCTGGGACCATGCCTGCACAGGCCACCGCACGTGAGCACGCCGGGCGTGTCGCCGACGTCGCCGACGTCGCTCACGCCGACGCCGACACGGCCGCGAACGAGGCCGCGAACAACGTCGCGAACAACGTCGCGAACAACGTCGCGAACGTCCGCGCCGACGGGATCGTAGACGGCACCGCCGTCGTCGCCGCGGACTACCGCCGCGTCCTCGGCCACTTCCCCTCCGGGGTGACCGTCGTCGCGTCGGAGGACGCCGACGGGCCCGTGGGCTTCGCGTGCCAAGCGTTCTCCGCCTTGTCCCTGGACCCGCCGCTCGTGCTGTTCTCCGTCGGCCACACGTCCACCACGTGGCCGCGCATAGAGGCCACCGGCCGCTTCTGCGTGAACTTCCTTGCCGCCGACCACGAGCAGCTGTGCCGCGCGTTCGCGGTCAGCGGCGGCGACAAGTTCGCCGGCGTCGAGTGGAGCCGGTCCGAGCTCGGCTCGCCGATCCTGGCCGGCGCGCACGGCTGGGTGGACTGCACGATCGAGGCCACGTATCCCGGCGGCGACCACACGATCGTGGTCGGGCGGGTGCACGGCCTGGACGCGGACGGCGAGTCGACGCCGCTGATCTTCCACAAGGGCGCGTTCGGCTGACGCCTCAGCCGGTGGGTTCCTTCCACACGACCACGCCGCCCTCGATCCTTCCGGGGGCGATCGCCTGGTCCAGGAAGGTCTTGACGGCTGCCAGGTTCTGGGTGCCGTCGGCCATGACGACACAGTTCGCCTGCCACGTGGCCAGGTCCAGCTTCACCCGGTTCTGGATCGACGGGGTGATCGCCGGGGTGGCGCCGCCGCCGTTCTTGAAGATGTACGACAGCCACTGCGCGGTCCACAGCACGTTGTTCTTGCCCCAGGCGACCTGCTTGTCGGTGGCGGAGGTCGGCGACATCACCGGGCCCTGCGGGATGGCGAAGCCGGTGTCCGCGGCCGTCGACCAGGTCTGGTTGGTGCGGTCGCCGCCGTCGGACAGCGGGACGCCGACGATCGTGTCGTGCCCCGGCGAGACGCATTCCTTCCAGGCGTCCGACGTGAAGTAGTCCGGGATCGGCGTGCGCGGCGACGTGTCGAACACCCGCGGGAGCAGCGGGATCAGCGCCGCGGCCACGCTGCCGAACACCACGCCGCGCAGCACCTGCTGCGGGTGCAGGACCGCCTTGTCCAGGCCGAGGGCCAGCAGGATGCCGATGATCCAGCTCACCGCCAGCGCGCTGCGGATCGGCAGGCTGGAGGAGAACAGCGGCAGGTGCTGGATGTGCGCCCAGACGCCGTCCGACGGCAGCGGCCACCACCACCAGGTGATGGAGGCGTGGTCGAACACCGGCGTCGGACCGATGGACAGCACCACCAGGGCCAGCGCGGCGATCACCAGCGCCCGCGCGGCCGCGTTCCGGACCAGCCACGCCGCCAGCAGCGCCACCACGAGCAGCAGCGCCCAGCCGACCAGCGCGGCCTGCTCGGTGTTGCCCGGCGCCAGCGGGTCCAGCTTGGCCGGGTCGCCCCACAGCTCCAGGTTCGGATACACCGCGTAGGACTTCAGATCCGCCGAGTAGTAGGCGATGTCGAACGGGATGCCCTTGAACGACATCGGCCCGAAGAACTGGAACGACAGCGGATAGGCCAGCAGCGCGCCGGCCGTGAGGATCGCCACGCCGGCGCCGCGCAGGAAGGTCGCCGCCTCGGCCCAGGACTGCCGCGGCCGTTGCGCGATGTAGGCCACGAAGAACAGCATGACGCCCATCGCGGTCAGGAACAGCAGCTCCTCGCCGACGAACACCTGCGCCGCGATCAGAGCGCCGAGAACGATTCCGTTGCGCGTGCGATGCTCCGGCTCGCGCAGGCGCAGCACCCCGGCCAGGATCAGCGGCACCAGCCACTGTCCGGCCAGGTTCGGGTGCGCCAGCGAGTGCGACATCATCGACGGCGAGAAGCCCATGAACAGGCCGCCGACGAAGGCCGCGGGCTCGGTGCGGACCACGTGCCGGCGCAGGAACCAGCGCCAGGTGATCGCGGTGGCCGCGAGGTTGAAGGTGGTCAGCAGGGCGAACGAGACCGGTGCGCCGAACAGGTAGGTGATCGGGGACAGGACCGCCGCCGGACCGATGATCTGGGGGTTCCCCGCGAGGTTCATGCCGTCGGGGGCGTTCATCGTGTGCGTGAACAGCGGGTTCTGGAAGTGGGTCAGCGCGTGCTCGACGGCGGTCAGCTGCCACTCGAAGTAGAACTGGTCGTAGGGGTTGCCGGCCAGGACGCCGGCGATCGGGTGGAACAGCAGCTTCCAGGTGAGGAAGCCGGCGACCACGATGTAACAGAGCGAGACCAGCAGGCCGGTGCTGGGATTGAGGAGTTCCTCGACGACCCGGTTCGCGGCGCGGGCCAGGGGGTTGGTCGAGTCGATCGGGAAGCCGTGCGGCGCGGAAGTTTCGTCGGGGTCTGCGGTGCTGTCGGTTCCGTCAGTGCTGTCGATTCCATCGGCGCGGTCGCCGGCGGCATCCAGGTCGTCGGCGGTGTACGTGTCGTCTGCGACGTCCCCGACAACCGCCGCTCCGACGCCGTCGGTCTCGACATCGTCACGCGTGGGTTGTCCCGGGACGGAAGGCTGGGTGGGCGTGGACGGTTCCGTGAGCAGTGCGGCTTCGCTGTCGTGCTCCGGTGCGCCCTGCCCGCGCGGGCTCTCCGTCACGGCCTTAGCTTCCCCTCGTAGGTCTCAGAGCAAGAGGACCCCTCTTGCCAATGAGCCGTTCTCCAGGTCGTGGATCGCCTCGTGGATGTGCTCCAGAGGGTAGGTCTTTGTGACCAGTTCGTCCAGGAGTAGCTCTCCCTTCCGATAGAGGTCGACATACCTTTCGACGTCGAACTGGGGGTGTGAGGTTCCGTATCGGCAGCCCATAATCGTTTTGTCCATATACATCCCGGACACGAGGAACGTCCCCTCGGCGTCGCTGCGCGGCACGCCGAGCAGCACCGCGGTCCCTGACCAGGCCAGCAGGTCGGTCGCGGCGCGGATCAGCGCGGGATGCCCGACGCATTCGAAGACGTAGTCCGCGCCGCGCGGCAGCAGGTCCTTGACCAGTTGGACCACGTCCTGGCCGCTCGGGTCGACGAAGTCGGTCGCGCCGAACCGCCGCGCCGCCTCCTCCTTGCGCGGGTTGGTGTCGATCGCGACGATCCGGCCGGCGCGGGCGATCCGCGCGCCCTGGATCGCGTTCAGGCCGATGCCGCCGACGCCGATCACCACGACGGTCTCGCCGATGCCCACCTTCGCGCGGTTCAGGACCGCGCCGACCCCGGTCAGGACGCCGCAGCCGACGAGTGCGGCCGAGGCCATCGGCACGTCCTCGGGGATCGGGACGGCCTGTACTTCTTTGACTACGACGCGTTCGGTGAACACTGAGGTGTTGGCGAAGGAGAACAGCTTCTCGATCTCGCCGTCGGCGCCCTCGCGGGTGAACGGCTTGCTGATCTTGCCGAACGTCGCGCGGCACATCGTCGGGTGGCCCTTGCTGCAGGCAGGGCAGACCCCGCAGTGGTTGATCGTGGTGAGGCAGACGTGGTCGCCGGTTTTCACCCGGGTCACCGCCGCGCCGATCTCCTCCACGACGCCGGCTCCCTCATGGCCGAGGACGGCCGGGCCGGGGAACGGGATGGTGCCGTTGACGACGCTGAGGTCGGAGTGGCACAGGCCGGCGGCGCCGACGCGGACGACGATCTCGTCGGTGCGCGGGCCGCGTACCTCTATACCGTCGACGACTTCCAGCTTGCCGTTCTCGAAGACCGCCGCCCTCATGATGCTGCCCCTTCCTGGCCGGCCTCGGTCGCCTTGCGTTCCTCGGTCGCCTTCGCGTAGGCGGCCATCTTGGCGATCATCGGCATCGTCTCGACGCCGATCGCCTCCGGCAGCCGTTTCGCGATCGACTCGGCGGTCCAGGGCTCCTCGCCGTACATCGAGCGGATCTCCTGCGGCTGGTTCCACACCGCGATCCGGCGGCCCGCGACCGTGTAGATCTGGCCGGTGACGTCGCGCGCGGCCTCTGAGAGCAGGTAGGCGACCAGCGGGGCGACATCCTCCGGCTCCCCCATCTCGGCCATGTCGAACGGGACGTTGGCGCTCATCCGGGTGCGCGCCACCGGGGCCACGGCGTTCGCGGTGATGCCGTACCTGCCCAGGCCCAGGGCCGCGCTGCGGACCAGGCTGACGATGCCGCCCTTGGCCGCGCTGTAGTTGGCCTGCGAGACGCTGCCTGCGTGGTTGCCGGAGGTGAAGCCGACCAGCGCGCCGCCGCCGGCCTTGCGCATCACGGCGCTGGCGGCGCGGAAGACGGTGAACGTCCCCTTCAGATGGGTCTCGATGACCGGGTCCCACTCCTCCTCGGCCATGTTGAACAGCATCCGCTCGCGCAGGATCCCGGCCACGCACACCACGCCGTCGAGCCGGCCGTAGGCGTCCAGCGCGGTCTGCACGATGCGGTGCCCGCCGGCCATGGTGGTCACCGAGTCGGCGCAGTGGACCGCTTGCCCGCCGGCGTCCCGGATCTCCTGCGCCACCGCCTCGGCGACCTCGCTGGACGGCTCGCTGCCGTCGACGGAGACGCCGTAGTCGTTGACCACCACCGAGGCGCCCTCGGCGGCGCAGCCGAGGGCCACGGCGCGCCCGATGCCGCGGCCCGCGCCGGTCACCACGATGACCTTGCCTGCCAGGAAGTCGGCCACCTTGCTCGCTCCTCGGAGAGATCTGACGGTACGAATCTGACGGCATGTTAGCTAAGGTTCGCGACAGTGGACAGCACCAACTGACGCTGTGTCAGATATCACTGGGAGCACCTGGGAGCACCGCGATGCCGTTGCCCGAGCAGTTCACCGACCTCGCCCGCCGCGTCAACAACTGGGGCCGTTGGGGCCCCGAGGACGAACGCGGGACCCTGAACCTGATCACGCCAGAGCGGGTGGTGGAGGCGGCGGCGCTGATCCGCGCCGGCCGCCGCTTCACCCTCGCGGTGCCGCTGGACGAGGACGGCCCGCAGATCGGCATGGTCGAAGGGCGCGACAACCCGAAGCGCACCATGATCACGGTGAACGCGCAGGTGCTGGGGGAGCAGCACGCGTTCCGCACCTCGGACGACCGGGTGGAGATGGGCCTCCAGGCGTGCACGCACTGGGACGCGCTGGCGCACGTGTCGTACGAGGGCCGGCTCTACAACGGCTTCGACGCCTCGGAGATCACCGCGGCGGGCGCGGCGCACTGCGGGATCGACAAGGCGGGGCCGATCGTCGGACGCGGCGTGCTGCTGGACGTGGCGCGCGCCCTGGGCGTCCCCCGGCTGGGCGACGCAGCGCACGGACACGCGCTGACGCCGGAGGACCTGGACGCGGCGGCGGAGTTCGGGAAGGTACGGATCCGCCCGGGCGACATCGTGCTGCTGCGAACCGGCGCGATGACGGCGCTGAAGGCGGGGGACAAGCTGGCGTACAGCTACCCGACGTCGGGACCGTCGATGCAGACGGTGCCGTGGTTCCACGCACGCGATGTGGCGGCGGTCGCGACGGACAACGTGGCCTTCGAGGTGTACCCGCCGGAGCGTGAGGACGCGCAGTTGCCGGTGCATCTGTTGCACCTGGTGGAGATGGGAATGTTGCAGGGGCAGAACTGGGATCTGGAGGCGCTGGCCGAGGACTGCGCGGAGGACGGGGTGTACGAGTTCTTCCTGACCGCTTCGCCGGAGCCCTTCACGCGGGCGGTCGGGGCGCCGGTGATTCCGGTTGCGGTGAAGTAGGCGCGCGGTGTGCCCGAGGATCCGCTCCGCGCTATGGCGGCATACCGGGTGCGCGAATCGCTGATCGACCGCTTCGACTTCCACGGCTGAGACGGCGCTGGCCTGGTCGGTGTCGGTGTCGGTGTCGGTGTTGGCGTGGGAGTCGGAGTCGGCGTCGCTGGGTGCTGGTGCTGGTCGCCGGTCAGCTTCGCGCGGCCGCCTGCGCCACGTCGCGCAGCATCGCGGCCGTCTCCGGTTGCAGCGGCAGCCCCTCGCGCTCGGCGTAGCCCAGGAGGGTGTCGGCGTGGCGGCGGGCCGCGGGCAGGTCGCCGAGGGCGGCCAGCGCGGACAGGAGGTCGCGGTACAAGAGTTCTGATTCCGGGGCGGCCGCCAGACCGCGCAGGGCCGCCTTGCGGGCGCTGCGGGGGCTCTGCTCGCGCAGGCACGCCTCAGCGACGTAGTGGGCCGTGTCGATCGCCAGCGCCGCCATTTCGTGGCGGAGGGTTTCGGCCCAGCCGTAGCGGCGGAGCGGTGCGTCTTCGAAGGGGCGGCCACGGAGCAGGCTCAGGGCGCCGACCAGTTCGCCGTTCTGGGTGCGGTGCACGAACTCCAGCCAGTCGCAGGACACTGACGGCGCCAGGGTCACGCTCTCCGGT
Organism: Catenulispora rubra; assembly: GCF_015356825.1. Classification (GTDB taxonomy): domain Bacteria; phylum Actinomycetota; class Actinomycetes; order Streptomycetales; family Catenulisporaceae; genus Catenulispora; species Catenulispora rubra. The sequence goes on from NZ_JAACYW010000023.1 coordinate 28,109, forward strand.
GCGATCCGGAGAAGCTGCTCGCCGTTGGCGTCCGCGCCGAGGGCCTCGCGCAGCTGGATCACCTGCGCGTCCACGATCCCCAGCGCGCCGGCGCGCGCCGGCCACAGGTCTTCGGCCAGCTGGTCCATCGAGCATCCCGGGTGCAGCATCACGTACGCCGCGATCTCGGCGAGCTCCGGCGTGTCGTCGGCCGCACCGGCGAGCACTATGGGGCCCAAGACGTCGATCGTGTACGACGGACCGAGCACGACGGACTCGTCGAGCGTCTCGGCGCGGTTCGGCATCCCCGCCGCAGCAGCCCTGCGCTGACTCCAATACGCACCCTGCCACTGCCCCGGCTTCCGAGGCGTCGCCATGCGGGCAGGCTCGGGCAGCGCCGGCGAAGAAGACGGCAACGCCAGCCGACCCGGTCGCGCATCCGTCGGGGCGTGAGCGCTCTGAGCGCCCGGCGCAGCCAACGCGGCACGTCCGTGCGGTCCCGGCAGGTCCGCCTCGATTCCCACCAACCGATCCTCGGCACGAGGCGGCGGCGGCTCTTCCTCCCCGTCCGCCGCCGGATCGAACTGCGGCAGGTTCGCCGGCTTCAGCGCCAGCCGGACCTGCTTCGCCGTCCCCGGCCCCGGCAACGGCGCGGTGGTCGTCGGCAGTGCGGTCGGCAGCAGCGCATCCACGCGGAACAGGTCGTCGACAGGCACGCGGAAACGGTTTGGCTGCACCGGATCCGGCGTCGCGATCAGCTCGACGCGCTCTACCGGATACATCTCGGAGTGGGACGAAGAAGCATCCTCGGCACCACCACCGGCCCCCCGCCCCGCGACATGCCGCCGCGGATGCGCGGGCTTCCGCTTCGGCAACGGCGTCTTCGTCCCCGAACCCTCGGCCTCCACCGCCGCGACCGACGGCAGGTTGAAAGCCCCGTCCTCGCGCGGCGCCGGCTTCTCCTGATCCGAATCCGCCGCCGACAGCTCGCGCACGACCGCCGCGTAGCGCTCCTCCCGCAGCGCCTGCACCCGCAGCGCGACCCCGGGCACCCCGGCCTGCGACCGCGGCGTGTGGAACGCCGGCCCGCCGATCGTCCACGGCGACAGCAGCTGCTCCCGGTCGTCGGCCACCGCCACCACCGCGATCGACGTGCGCTGCCGCCCGGTCAGCAGGTGCCGCAGCCGGTGCGTCAGCCTCAGGTCCGGCGCCACCGCCGAGAGCAGCACATGCGTCTTCGTGATCGGCGCCAGCTCGTCGTCCGGGTGCGTCCGCGCCTTGCGCACCGTCACGCCGCGCCGGTCCAGCACCGCCTCGACCCCGGCCGACCAGCGCGCCAGCGCCTCCACGGCGCGCACCAGATCCTCGGTGTGGTTCAGCGTCCCCGGCGCGAACAGCGGCGGCAGCTCCGCCCCGAAGCCGACGAGCGTCACCTCGACCTGCTCGGCCGCCATCCCGGTCGCCAGCTCCACGGCCATCGCCCGCAGCACCGATACTGCTTCGGCCTCCGGGGCCAGCAGCGAGACCCCGCCGGTCGCCTCCAGATCGACCAGGACCGTGTCGTCCTCCCCATCAAAGCCCAGCGACACCAGCGCCGGATACGGCGCCGGCGCGTGCCCCGGGTGCGAACCGACCTGCGCCCCGAGCGGGCAGATCCACACCCCGGGGCGCTGCGGGTCCGCGTAGAACGGCGCGACCGGCGGCTGCGGACGCGCCAGGTGCAGCTCCAGGCCGTGCGACTTGAGCACCGTCGTGCTGATGTCCGGCAGCCCCCGGTCGGCCTTGGTGAGCCGGGCGCTCAGGGTCCTGAGCGCGGCGTCGATGAGCACCTGGCCGGTCGGGTTGTCGACGCGGCTCAGTTCCAGCTCCCACTCCCCCGGCTGCCGCATCGAGATCCGCTCGCCGGGGCGCCGCCGCATGACCTTGCGCAGCCGCCGGTCCCCCAGCGCGCTCAACACGCCGGCGGCCAGCAGCCCGCCGGTCGCCGCGACCGTCTTGCCGGAGTCGTTGCGGGTCATGGCGAACGTGGACTCGCGGCGCGGGTCGCCGGCCGTTCCCGCACCGCCGGCGGCAACGTCAGAACCGCTAGTACCAGTCCCCGCCTCCAGCGCCAACCGCCCGCGCTCCCCGGCCGGGGCCGGCCGGTGTCGCCCCATGTCCGGCGGCATGATCAGCACCCACCCCGACTGCAGGAACTCGACGTAGCTGAACACCGTCCCGTCCGGCATCCGCCGGCCGTCGTTCAGCTCGGCGATGTCCGCGAAGCGGTTCGGATCGCCCAACTGCTCCTCGGCGATCCGCCACAGCGAGTCGCCCTTGCGCACGACATACGTCTGGTACTCCGGGGCCTCCTGCCCCGAAGCCGAAACGGAAACCGCACCCGATCGCGGCCTCGCCTGCGCGACGCCCCCGTCGTCCGCCATGTCACTCCTGGTCCAACCGCCGCCGCTCGTGCAGGTACTGCCGGTCGAAGACGTCCTGCTCGGTCAGGGACGGCTTCGGCACCGGTGTCATGTTCTGGAAGCCACGCCCGCCCTCGCGCTGCTGGTGCGGCGCGGGCCGGGACACGTTCTGCGCGGCCGGCGTCGGGGCGACGTACCACTGGTCGTTCCCGTACAGGAACCACTTGGGGTCGAACCCGGCGCGCTGCAACGTCGCCAGCCGCTCCGGCCGCTGCGCGAACACCGCGCGGCCGTCCGGCCCCGGGGCGAACACCTCGGTGACGACCGGCGCCAGCCGGTCCCCGAGCCCGTTGATCTCGACCACCCGGTCCACATAACGGCCGGTGGCGCGCGGCTCCCGCATGTCGGTCGCGGGTTCGGTGTCCATCCGGATGTCGACGATGTAGTGCAGGGTCTCCGCGGCCAGCTGGACCGCCGAGTCTCTGCTCATAAAATCTCTGCTCATCGTCGTCCGCATGCACAGCATCACGAACTTGTTGAACGCCTCCCGCGAGGATCCGGAGTGGATCGCGCACAGCGCCGCCCGGCCGCCGGTCGACACGGCCTCCAGCAGCGTGGCCGCCTCCGTGCCGCGCACCTCGCCGACCACCAGCCGCGCCACGTTCATCCGCAGCGCCACCTCGATGACGTCGGACAGCGTCACCTCGCCGATCCGGCGGCCGTCCGGGCCGCGCTCGGCGGTCCCCGGCCAGGACTGGTAGGCGACCATCCGCGGATGCCGCCCGATCTCGTCCAGGTTGAGCTCGAACTCCGCCTCGACCGTCGCGTACCGCTCCATCACCGGGATCTCGGCGGCTAGCGCGCGCAGCAGCGTCGTCTTGCCGGCGTCGAGCGGCCCGGTGACCACGATCGTCTGCCCGGCCAGCACTGCGCTGCGCAGGAACGCCGCGATCGCCGGCGACACCATGCCGCGCACCACCAGGTCGTCCAGCGTCACCTTCACGACCCGGTGCCGGCGCACGACCAGCGTCGGGCGCCGGGACACGCCGATGGTAGCGGTCAGCCGCGCGCCGCCGTCCACGGTCAGGTCGAGCAGCGGCTCGGCGGGAGTCAGGACCCGATGACGCCGGGCGGCCCAGGTCCGCATGTCGGCCAGCAGCGACTCGTCCGACGAGGCGATCCGCGGCGCCTTCTCCACCCGGCCGTCGGTGTAGACGACGTGGCCGTCGTCGCAGCCCCGGTATTCGATCGTTTCCACGTCCGGGTGGTCCAGCATCGGGGCCAGGCCGCCCATGCCGAAGACGGAGGCGCCCGCGGCCCGGCGCATCGCGTCCTGGCGCGCGTCGTCGACCGACTGCCCGCGCGCCGTGGCCCGGGCCGACCAGGAGTTCACCGCCTCCTCGATGACCGCCATGCCGAAGGCCCGGCGCTGCTCGTCGGTGCCGGAGTCGGGGCGCGGGAACTGCTCGGTGATCCGCTCGCGCACCTGCTTGCGGATGACGTCGACGCCCGGCCAGTCGACCGCCGAGAACGCGTGGATCCCCTGCGCGGGCTTGGGATCCGGCGGAAACTCCGAGCCGCCGCCGAAGCGGAGTGCGAGCTCGTGCCGCGAGCGGTTCGTCCCTTCGTCCAGGGGCTGGGCCGGGGCCGGGGGTTGGGACAAGGGCTGGGGCTGGGACAGAGGCTGGGCCAGCGGCTGGGACGGTGGTGGCGGTGGGAGCTGGCGACGGTTGGCGCCCTGCGCTCCTTGGAAGTGCAAGGCGTTCTCCACAAGCGGGGGCGGCGCGGGAGGCAGGGCGTGGGCGGCAGGCCTGCCCGGCGGCGGCCCGAGTTCGCGGACCGGCGCCAGCGGCGGCTTCGGTCCTCCGGGGACGGCAGCGGCAGGGCGCGACGGATCGGCCGGCGGGTGGTTCTCCCACGGCGGGGGCCCGGGATCGGGGAGCGCGACACTCTCCCGGTTCAGGAAGGCGATCGCGTCGCGCAGCTCCGAGACCTGGTCGCTGCGGCCGCTGCCGCGCGACCGGCCCGGCCCGCCGCCCTGTGCGTGCCTCGGGTCGAACTTGTCAGCCGGCATGGGCGGCCTCCCCGGGTACCACCGTCAGCCGGCGGTTCGAGGCGACGGTGCGCGCCGGCGGAGCCGGGCGGTTCAACTGGCGGTCGATAGCAGCTTGCAACTCCCGGATGTCCCTCATGTATCCCGAGCGTGAATAACCGTTCGGGAGGTTCCGGCGGCCCAGCAGCTCCGCGCCGACTTTCGTGTCGTGCCGCACCTCGGCGATCACGTCGATGTCCAGCGCCTGCTCGATCGCCGCGCGCTCGTTGTGGCGGCGCGCGCCGGGCGGGATCACCACGCCGGCCAGGCACCAGCGCGGGTCGGCGTGCGGCCGGGCGGCGGCCAGCCGCTCGGTGATCGTCCCGACCGCGTCGTGCGCCGCGCGGATCTGCTCCAGGTGGTCGCCGGTCACGATCAGCACCAGGTCGGCGTGCTGGATCAGGGGCAGCGGCGCGTACGGGGCGTGCAGCGGCCCGCAGTCCACGAGCACGTCCACCGTGCGCCGCTTCACCACCAGCGCGGGCAGCACCCGGGACAGCGGCTCCCAGAGCACTGACACCGCGGCGGCCTGCGCCGGCACCTGGACTCCGGCCAGGAACCGGGCCGGGGAGCTCGGGCTCAGCGGCTGGACGTAGCGGAAGACCTCCTGCCGGATGTCGGCGTGCTGGTGGATCGCGGCCAGTCCGAGCAGCCCCTTGGCCACGTCGCCGCCGCCCTGCTGGTAGCCGGCCACGATGTCGCCGTACCGCGGGTCGCACTCGGCCAGCAGCACCGGACGCGGCCACGCCTCGGCCAGTGCCACCGCGGTGGTGGTCACTCCGGGCGAGTTCTTGGCCGACACCAGGCAGATCATCGCCATGGCGCACCCGGGGTCGCGGGTCCCCGCGGTCGTCGGACCGGACGTCGGACCGGGCGGCGGCCTGCTGCTGCGGCCGCCGTCGGCGGGACGGACGGCGCGCTCGGGCTGACGCCGCCGCCGGCGGGCGGTGGGGCGGGTGCGGTACACATCGGCTGAGCTCTTTCCCGGTTGTTCGGTAGCGCGGTGGTTCTGTGTGGCATTGCGCGGACTTATTCTGATCGTTTCGACGCTGTCGGGTTCCCGCTGAAACCAATGAGAACTCTGATTCAGTTGTAACCAGTCGCGACCGATGTAGTCCTGTGGATTGGTCGGGATCGCCACCGGTGTCGCAGGGCCCTGTCGCGCCGGGCGAGCAGGGTCCCACCTGCTCCGATGTGCGGCCCCTGAGGCCGCCGGTGAGGTGCTGAGCTGGGGGTTCTCTGTGATTACGCCAGAGAACCCTGTATAGGCGCCGCGTCCCAGAGTGTCAATATTCGCCATCAATCAACGCCTGAGTGTGGGGGTGATGACCGGTGCTTGCCGCAGGCGGGTGGCGTGCCGTTGTGACGGGTGTGTCGCGCGGGATTTCCCTTACAGGGATTCGGAGATCAGGTCCGCGTGGTCCGCGGCGCGGCCGTACGCCAGCGACAGGGCCCAGGCCCGCTTGAGGTAGAAGTGCAGACCCATCTCCCACGTGCAGCCCATGCCGCCGTGCACCTGGATCGCAGACCTCGCATTCGCCACCGCCGCCTCGTCGGCGAGCAGCTTGGCCGTGGACACCGCGGCCGCGGCGGTCGGCAGGTCGGTGCCGTCGTGGCCGGCCGCCTCGTCCGAGAGCAGCACCGCGGCCGAGTGCACGGCGGCGCGGGCCAGCTCGGCGCGCGCGAACATGTCCGCGCACAGGTGCTTGACCGCCTGGAAGGAGCCGATGGCCCGGCCGAACTGCGTGCGCTGCTTGGCGTAGGCGACGGCGCGCTCGGTCAGGACCGCGGCGATGCCGACCTGGTAGGCAGCGGTGAGCAGGGCGCCCTCGCGCAGCAGCGCGTCGGCGGTGCCGGCGTCGCCGACGATCTCGCCGCGCAGCGGCTTCTGGCGCAGCCGGTGCAGCGGGACGCAGGGGTCCACGGGGTGGGGGACGGGATCGGCGCGCAGCTCGATCGGCTCCACGCGCAGGACCTGGCTGTGTCCGGCGACGCCGGGGGTCTCGCCTTCGACGATCTCGATGACCAGCAGCGCGTCCAGGGCGTCCAGGTGCTCCAGGATCTGTATCTGCTGATCGCCGCATGTCAGGTCGCCGAGTCCCACTCGGTACCGGCCGCTCGCGTACTCCGGCAGCAGCGATGCGGCCAGTGCGGTCGCGGTGAAGGGGCCGGTCGCCAGCGCGCGGCCCAGCTCTTCGAAGACGTGCACTGATTCGGGGTGGCCGAGGCCCAGGCCGCCGTCCGTCTCGGGGACCCGGACGCCGAAGATCCCGAGCTCGGCCAGGTCACGCCACAGGGCGACGTCCACGCCGCCGATGCCGGGCCCGGGTGCTTCTGCTGCTTCCTGTCCCGGGGTTCCCGGCGCGGGGTGCTTGGCCAGCACGTCGCGGACCGCGCCGGCGAGTGCTTGCTGGTCCTGGGTCGGCCGGAAGTCCATTAGCGCGCGCCCTCCTTCACGGTCCTGGCCGCTGTCGCCGAGGGTGGTGCCGGTGCCGGTGCCGGTGCTGGTGCCGCCGCCGCTGTTGCCGCCGTTGCCGACACCGAGGGCTCCTTGGGCAGGCCCAGGATCCGCTCGCCGATGATGTTGCGCTGGACCTGCGAGGTTCCGGCGGCGATCGTGTATGCCAGGGATCTGAGACGTTCGTAGCCCGGCTCGCCATCGTAGGTGCACAGGTCGTCGTCGAACGACAGTGCGTCCCGGCCGCGGACATCGGCGTGGAGATCGTCAAGGTGTTGTCGGGCCTCGGAAAACCTCAACTTGAAAACTGAGGAACCGGGGCCCGGGATGCCCGCCGCGGAATGCTCGGCCTCTGAAACGTTCCGCTTCACCAGGGCCCACAGGGCGTCGAACTCGGCCGCCAGCCGGGCGATCCGTCGCCGGATGCCGGAGTCCTCCCAGGTCGCGTTCTCCCGGGCCAGCGCGGCGATCTCCACCAGCCGTCGGCGCGCCCACACCACCTCGGAGACGAAGCCCGTGCCGCGCTCGAAGGCGAACGTCACCATCGCGATCCGCCAGCCGTCGCCCTCGGCCCCGACCCGGTTCGTGACCGGGATCCGCACGTCCTCCAGGATCATCTCGGAGAACTCGGTCGAGCCGCCGGCGGTCATCAGCGGGCGCAGCGTCACGCCGGGGGCGCCCATCGGCATGATCAGCCAGGTGATGCCCTGGTGCTTCGGACCGTCCGCCGGGCCGGTGCGCACCAGCAGTTCGCAGAAGTCTGCGACCTCGGCGTGCGAGGTCCAGATCTTGCGGCCGTTGACGACGTAGTGCCCGCCGTCGCGCACCGCGCGGGTCCGCAGCGCGGCCAGGTCGGAGCCGGCGTCCGGCTCGGAGAAGCCCTGGCACCAGATCTCGTCGCCGCGCAGTATCGCCGGGATGTGGCGCTCGCGCTGCGCCGGCGTCGCCTCCGCGATCAGCGTGGGGCCGGCGTGCAGCAGGCCGACGAAGTTGACGCCGACGTAAGGGGCGCCGGCGAGTTCGGACTCTTCGAGGAAGATCAGGTGCTCAGTCGGGGTCGCGCCGCGGCCGCCGTATTCGATGGGCCAGTTCAGGCCGGCGTAGCCGGCTTGGTGGAGCAGGGCTTGCCAGTGGGAGTCGTAGGTGCGGCGGGCCGGCCAGTCGTCCTGGGAGGGCTGCGGGTCCAGGGTCGGCAGGACGGTGTGGAGCCAGGTGCGCAGGTCTTCGCGGAACCGCTGTTGGTCCGGGGTGTCACGCAGCTGCACGGCGGCTCCTGGCGGTATCCGGGATCTGGATCTGGAGGTGAATAGCGGGTCGAGTGAATCTGACGGTCCGTCAGGTGAGCGTATTGCCAGCGCTCGCAGGCGACAAGACCCGCTCCACTTCTGATGCCGCGTCAGCTACCGTGCCCGGCATGCCGGTCGATCTGAACGCGATGCTGGAGCCGTCCCGCTGCGCCGTGGTCACCTCCGAGGTGCAGAACGGCGTCCTGGGCCCATCGGCCCTTTTCCCGGACCTCGCCGCCGCGGCGCGGCCGCACATCCCGGCCATGGTGCGGGTGGTGGACGCCGCCCGCGCGGCCGGCGTCCCGGTCATCCACGCCACGGTCTACCGCCGCCCCGACACCCGCGGCGCGAACACCAACGCCCGGCTGTTCGCAGCGGCGCTGAAGTCGGCGCGGCGCGAGGACGTCGAGGACCTGCTGCCGGGGTCGAAGGCGGCCGCGGTGATCGATGAGATCGGGTTGCTGGACACAGACATCGAACTGCCCCGGTACCACGGGCTGGGGCCGATGTACGACTCCGGCCTGGCCGCGGTGCTGCGCAACCTGGGCGCCAGGACGCTGATCCCGGTCGGGCTGTCGGTGAACGTCGCGATCACGAACCTGGTGATGGACGCCGTGAACGCCGGCTTCGACGTGGTGCTGCCGCGGGACGCGGTGGCCGGGGTGCCGGCGGCGTATGCGGAGGCGATGATCGAGAACACCTTGGCGGTGCTGGCCGTGCTGACGACCAGCACCGGTCTCGCCGCGGCCTGGAGCCGGTGAGGCAGGGGGTTCGCCAGACTCAGCGCCCGATCTGAGCCTCCCGCTGCCGCGTCGTCGAGTGCACCGGATCGGTGTCGAATCGCGGCAGCACCTCTCGTCCGAAGGTCTCCACCGACTCGATCGCCACGTCGATCGGCATCGCCGTGGACAGCATCCCGAACACCAGCTGGTCCGCGCCGATCGCCTCCACTGCCGCTACCGCGCCGGCGACCTCCTCCGGGGTGCCGATGCACATTTGCTTGGCTTCGATCACCGCGTCGATTGTGGCGCGGTCCATCTCCGGGATCCGGCCGCCGAGGTCGTTCACCCACTGGGGGCGCGGGAAAGTGTCCAGGTACTTCCACAGCAGGCTCTGGTGGTAGCCCGAGCCCATTGTGGCGGCGACTTCGCGGGCTCGCTGGCCGTCCTCCAGGCACACCAGTTGGGAGGTGACCATGACGTTGTTGTTGATGTAGCCGCCGACTGGGTTCTCGCAGCGGTCGATCTCCTCCTTGTAGATGGCGATCAGTTTGGCCAGATCGTCCATTGAGGCCTGGGCGAAGCAGAGGACGCCGATGCCCATTTCGGCGGCCTTCTTGAAGGTGCCCGGGGAGCCGGCTGCGACCCAGAGTGGGGGGTGCGGGTTGGTCAGGGGCTTGGGCAGGACGTTGCGCTGGGGCATGGAGAAGAAGCGGCCCTGGAAGGAGTAGTCCGTCTCCTTCCACATCCGGACGATCTGGGGCAGGGTCTCGTCGACCATCTCGCGCGTCAGGTCGGAGTCCTCGATGCCGAAGCCCTTGGTCTCGGTGGTTGAGGAGCCGCGGCCTACGCCGAACTCGAAGCGGCCGCCGGACAGGTGGTCCAGGACCGCCACCTTTTCGGCGACGCGGGCCGGGTGGCTGACCGGCGGGGTGATGTTGAAGATGCCGGAGCCGACGTGGATGCGCTCGGTGGCGGCGGCGAGGTAGCCCAGGAAGGCCTCGTTGGCGGACAGGTGCGAGTACTCGTCGAGGAAGTGGTGCTCGGTGGCCCAGGTGTACTTGAAGCCGGACCGGTCGGCCGCCTTGACCAGCTCGATCTCATCGCGGAGCCGGCTGGCCTCCGTGATGTCGGGGTGGTTCTGCGGTACGTAGAGGCTGTTGAAGAGGCCGAACTCCACGGTGTGCTCCTTCGTCGGTCGTGTTGAGCGCGGGAGGGCGCGGGCTGACACAGTGCCATCTGACGCACCGTCAGATATCGTACTGATCGGCTTTGCGGTCGCAAGAGGCACGGCTCTTCCGCCTGATCGCGGGCCGGAGTAAGACTGACTCACCGTCAGATCTGAGCTGGAGGACGCGGAGATGTTGGACGCCGAGAGTCTGTGGCAGCTGATCGAGCGCCGCGCCGAGGCCGACCCGGAGTGCGAGCTGCTGGTGGACTCCGGCGGCTCGCGCATGACGAACGGCGAGTTCCGCGACGCCGCGCTGCGCACCGCCGCCGGGCTCTACGACCTAGGCGTACGCGCCGGGACCGTGGTGTCCTGGCAGCTGCCGACGTGGAACGTGGGCTACGTCCTGATGGCCGCGCTGAGCCGGCTCGGCGCGGTCCAGAACCCGATCATCCCCATCTACCGCGACCGCGAGGTCGGGTTCATCATCCGGCAGATCGCGCCGGAGGTGGTGATCACGCCCTCAGAGTTCGGCGGCTTCGACTTCGCGGCGATGATCGCGCGGCTGACCGAGGGCACCGCGACGCGGCACATGGCCGCCGATCGCACGCTGCCCGAAGGCGATCCGGCGGTGCTCCCGGCCTATCAGGCCCCTGCGGAGCGCGAGCTGCGCTGGTACTTCTACAGCTCGGGCACCACCGCCGACCCCAAGGGCGCCCGGCACACCGACACCGCGATCCTCGCGGCGGCGCGCGGCATGCGCGCCTGCCTGGAGCTGACCGCCGAGGACATCAACGGGATGGCCTTCCCGCTCACGCACGTCGCCGGCCCCATCTGGCTGGCGTCGTCCCTGATGGCCGGGCTGCCGAACGTCCTGCTGGACCGGTTCGACCCGGCGGCGGCCGTCGACCTGTTCGGCCGGGAGAAGGTGACGCTCGGCGGCTCGGGCACACCGTTCCACCTGGCCTACCTCAAAGCCCAGCGCGAGTTCGTGAAGACCCGGCCGGGGCAGCGCGCGTTCCCGTACTTCCGGCTCTGCAACGGCGGCGGGGCGCCGCGGCCGCCGACGCTGCACGCGCAGATCCGCGACGAGGTCGGCGGCCTGGGCGTCGTCGCGGGCTGGGGCCTGACCGAGGCGCCGATCCTGACCATGTCCACGGTCCACGACCCGCAGTCCGCGCTCGACGACTCCGAGGGCCGCGCGATGCCCGGCGTCGAGCTGCGGGTGGTGACGCTGGAGGGCAAGCGCGCCGAGCCCGGCGAGGAGGGGGAGCTCCGGGCCAAGGCACCGCAGCTGATGCTCGGGTACGTGGACACCGGGCTGAACGCCGACGCGTTCGACGCAGACGGCTACTTCCGCACCGGCGACCTGGGGACGATCGACGCCGACGGCTTCGTGCGCATCACCGGACGGCTCAAGGACATCATCATCCGCAAGGGCGAGAACATCTCGGCCAAGGAGATCGAGGACCTGCTGTTCACCCACCCCCGGGTGGCCGAGGCGGCCGTGATCGGTCTGCCGGACGCCGAGCGCGGGGAGCGGGTCTGCGCGGTGGTCGTCGCCGCGGAGGGGGCGGGGAGCACCGAGGATGCCGAGCCGCTGGACTTCGCCGAGATGGTCGCGTTCCTCAAGGCGGCGGGGCTGATCACGCACAAGCTGCCGGAGCAGTTGGAAGTCGTGGACTGCCTGCCGCGGAACCCGACCGGGAAGGTCATCAAACGCGATCTGGTGGCCCGGTTCCGGGACTAGTACGAGGTGGCGGTACCAGCGGGGTGTACTGGTACCGCCACCTACGGGTCGGGCGTCGTTGATCGACCCCGTTCTCAGGCTGCTGCGGCCCTGAGAAGTGCTTCGGCCTCCGCCACGACGGTGACGGTGCTCGGCGTGGCGTTCGGCGCGGGCGGCGCCACGGGCCCGCGGTAGGTGCGCTGCGGATCGACCCCGGACAGCCGGGCCGCGAGCACGTCGGCCTGCGCCAGCACCGTCTCCCGGCGCCCCGACAGGCTGCGCCGGTGCTCGGCGCACGCCCCGAGCGCGTGGATGTGCGGGTCGGAGACGCTGCGCAGCGTGTCGTCGACGACGATGCCGCGGGCCACCGCTAGGCCGGAGGTCCACGCCAGCGCGGTGTTCGGCGCGGTGCCGCACGCGATGACCGCCAGGTCGCACGAGAGCCGGTGGCCGTCGGCCAGCAGGACGGCTTCGAGCGCGCCGTCGGGGCCGGGTGTCAGGGCCCGGACCCGGCAGTCCTGGTAGGCGATGACGCCGGTGCGGCGGAGCGTGAGGTAAGCGTCGGTCGGCGTTATCTCGGGCCGGGCCGGCGTCTGGTCGATGAGCTCGACGTGCAGCTGGTCTTCGGCGCGCATCGTGCGCAGCGCCGCCGCAGTGTCCAGGCCGGTGGTGCTGCCGCCGATGACGACCGCGTGCGTGGCCGTGCCCGCGGCCTCGGCCAGGCGCCGGAAGTCGGCGGCGTTGTGGGCCGAGTGGACGCCCGGGAGCAGATCCTCGCCGTCGGCGGTGCGCAGGCCCTTGATCGGCGGCAGCACCGGGTTGGCGCCGGTGGCCAGGACCAGGGTGTCGTAGGGCTGCACCCACTGGTCGGAGCCGTGCACGAGTCGGTGCATCCGGTCCACGGCCACGGCCCGGACCCCGGCCCGCAGGTTCAGCCGCGCGTCGGCCGGGGCGGGCAGCACGGCGCCGGCGCCGGCGAGCGTGCCGGGCAGCGCGGAGCGGTCGTACGCGGTGGCGCCCTCACCGGCGTAGACGGTGACGTCCACGTCGGCGTCGGCGCTCAGCAGGCCGGTGACGAGGCGGTGGGCCGCCAGGCCCCAGCCGACGACGACGATCTTCCTGGTCATCGTGGGATCCCTTCGGTCGGCGACGCGATGCCCCCACGATGGCCGACCGACGTTTCCCGGTCGCTTCGACGGTGTTTCCGCAGCCGTTCCGGTTTGTAACAAGGGAGTAAGCTGCGCTTCGCTTGGCATCGGGGGCTCGGAATCGGGGGAACACCATGCGTGAAGAGGTCAAACGACAGCGCGCGAAACTGATCGTCGGCGGGATGATGTCCGCGGCGGTGATCGGCTGGGGCGTCGCGGGGTGCAGCCATGACGATCACCAGCGGTGCGTCGACACCCGCGACAACACCGTGATCCCGGACCAGTACTGCGGCGACACGGGCACGAACTACACCTACGCGCACTGGTACCGCGGCGGCAGCGGCTTGAGGCTGGGCCAGCGCGTCTCCGGCGGCGAGGTCGGCGAGCACGGCGTGGTCCGCGGCGGCTTCGGCGGCCACGGCGGTTCCGGGGGCGAGGGCGGCCACGGCGGTGGCGAAGGCGGGCACGGCGGCTGATGCGCAGGGTCCAGAGCAAGCCGCGCGAAGGCTGGCAGCAGGCGGTCGAGTCGCAGGGCCTGGTCTTCCCGGTGACGACCATGGACGACGGCCGCGTCGTCCCGTACTGGTACGAGTCCGCGCACTACACCCTGACCACGGCCGAGGTCGACGCGCTGGAGGACACCACCGCGGAGCTGCACGCCATGTGCCTGGCCGCGGCCGAGCACATCGTGTCCCGCGACCGCTTCGCCGACCTGAAGGACTACGTCGCCAAGCCGCTGCTGGGCCGCGAGGGCGCCTCGATCCGTATCGTCACCGGCGGCGAGCACTTCGAGCAGCCGGGACACTACGGTCGGGAAGGGTACGTCTACCAAGAGTTCTCCGCACTTCCGGCGTTCCCCGGCAGCGACGGCGGCGGGCGCGCGGTACTCGGTTCATGGCTGGTCGACGGCGAGCCGGCCGGCCTGGGGATCCGGGAGTCGGACGGGCTGGTGACGGACACCTACGCGCGGTTCGTTCCGCACGTCATCGACGGGTAGCCGCTGTCCGGCGGCGTCCCGGTGTCGTCGGCAGTGTCGCCAGCCGGACGGTTACTGGGACGAACGCCCGCGATCAGCGACAATGACGGGCATGGCCGATCCGAAGAAGCAGCAGTGGGTCCTCACCCTGTCGTGTCCGGACACCCCCGGTGTCGTGCACGGCGTCGCGAACTACCTCCTCATGACGGGCTGCACGATTCTGGACAGCCAGCAGTACGGCGACCCCGACTCGGGCCTGTTCTTCATGCGGGTCAGCTTCGAGCGGGTGCACGACGAGGTGACGCTGGAACAGCTCAACAGCAGCTTCGCGGCGGTCGGCGCGACGTTCCGGATGGCCTGGCGGATCCACGACGCCAACGAGCTGATGCCGGTGGTGCTGATGGTGAGCAAGTTCGGGCACTGCCTGAACGACCTGCTGTTCCGGGCCAGCACGGGGGCGCTGCCGGTGCGGATCGCGGCCGTGGTGTCCAACCACGGCGACTTCGAGGACCTGACCCGCTCCTACGGCGTGGACTTCGTCCACCTGCCGGTCGCCCCCGGGGACGCCGAGGCCAAGGCGAAGGCCGAGGCGGCGCTGCTGGACGTGGTCGAGAGCCGGGGCGTGGAGCTGGTGGTGCTGGCCCGCTACATGCAGGTGCTCGGCAACGACGTGTGCAAGGCGCTGGAGGGCCGGATGATCAACATCCACCACTCCTTCCTGCCGAGCTTCAAGGGCGCCAAGCCCTATCACCAGGCGCACGCCCGCGGCGTGAAGCTGATCGGCGCCACCGCGCACTACGTCACCGCCGACCTCGACGAGGGCCCGATCATCGAGCAGGAGGTGGCGCGCGTCGGCCACGGCGTCAGCCCGGAGCAGCTGGTCGCGGTCGGCCGGGACGTCGAGTGCCAGGTATTGGCGCGGGCCGTGAAGTGGCACGCCGAGCACCGGGTGCTGCTGAACGGGAACCGGACGGTCATCTTCGCCTGAGCCGGCGGAAGGCCCTGAGAAGGCTCGTAGCGCTTCTCAGGGCCTCGTCTCACCGCGTCACGAGGGTCACGAGCGTCACGAGCCAGGTGACGACTGGCTTCCGGATGGCTGGCTGTACGACTCCCCCGGCGGCAACGCGCTCGACGACTGCCCTCCCGAAGGCGAGTGCCATGAGGGATCCCCGGGCGACGACTGCCATCCCAGAGGCGGACTCGACCAACCGGACGTCCCGCTCGACGGCACCCCGGAACCCGAAGCCGATCCCGGCGGAGGGGAGTAGGGCCCGCTCGAACTCGGCTCCATCAGCGCCGCCAACTGGCGGCTGAGGGCTTTGAGGTAGCCGAGCTGTGCTTTCGCGTACTGCAGCAGCTGGGGATCGCCCATGATCTTTGCCAGCTGGGTGTCGCTCAGCAGCGACACCTTCGCGGTGGGTGGCGCGATGCCGTTCATCGCGCCGCTGACGGAGGTGCCGACGAGGAGGTCGACGCGCGCGTCGTCCGGCAAGTCGCCGAAATAGCCGGCACTCTGCTGGCCCGAAGGCTCGGTGTTCACGACCACGCGCCCGCCCGCGGTGCTGGTCTGGAGGCAGCCCGAAGGGGCCGGTGTGCCGCAACCCGGCGGCTGCCCGTTCAGTGTCGCTGTCGGCTCCGTCGAGGGGAACAGATAGTTCGTGGTGCCGTCGGGCCCGGTGAGGATGAGCACCCAGCTACTCGTCGCCCGCACGCTGAATCCCGGGGGCAGCGCCGCCTGGATGAACGGCACCGAGCCCTTGGCGAAGTCGGCGTTGAAGTTCCGCTGCTCGTCGAACACCTTGCAGAAATCCGCCAGACTCCCCTTGAGGTTTCCCGGGGATTGGCAGTCCTGAGTCGGCCCCGAACCCGTCGGCTGCGACGAGACGCCTCCCATCGAGCGGTGCGTCGAGACGCCCGTCGGTGCCTGCCCGCCGGGGGCGGCGGCGTCGCCCCGGCTTCCGCCCCCGCCGCTCAGCGCGGCGACCCCGGTCGCCAACGCGACCACGGCCAACGCCGCCGCTCCGGTCAGCGTCCAGTCCCGGCGACGCCGGCGAGCGCCCCAGTCCATCGCGGGGTCGATGACGTCCCGCTGCGGCGGCTCGTCCTGCGGCGCGGGGAGGGCGCCGGACAACAGCTCACGCATGTCCTTCACAGTTCTCTTCTCCCAGCTAGTCACGGATGAGCTCGCTGACGGCCGCACCGAGCCGCTGCCGCAGGATGGCGATCGCGCGGGACGTCTGGCTCTTGACGGTCCCGGGGGAGACCCCGAGCGCCTCGGCCGTCTGGTCGACGGAGAGGTCCTCCCAGAACCGCAGGACGACGACCGCCCGGGCCCGGGGCGGCAGCGTGTCGAGTGCGCTGCGCACCGCGAGCCGCAGGGCGGCGTCGTCGGCCGGGGAGGCCGGTTCGGGGATGCCGTCGAGCGCGACGGTCGCGCGGTCTTTCTGCTTCAGGTCCAGGAAGGCGCGGTACAGCACCGTTCGGGCGTACGCGTCGACCGAGTCGGCGCGCAGCACCCGGGGCCAGGACCGGAACAGCCGACCGAAGGTCGTCTGGACCAGGTCCTCGGCGGTGTGCCAGTTCCCGCACAACAGGTACGCGCTACGGCGCAGATGGGGCTGAGCCCCCACGGCGTACTCACGGAACTGTTCGCGGGCGTCTGCCGAACCGCCTTGCGCCAGCGGGCTCTTGAGTTTCCTCACATCAGGTATGACCGGAGGATGGTCCGTGTGGTTGGAACAGGGACCGGGTTTCTCCGTTCCCTGCGAGCGCCCTGAATTGGGTCCTAGACCGGGACTTCATGGCCGATCGCCATCAGCAGCGCGCCGAGCTGCACGATCAGCTGCCGCTCGATGTCGGTGCGGGCCAGGTCCTGGTGCTTGAGCCAGTCCAGGACCGCGGTCTCGGCGGCCGCCACCCAGCACTTGAGCGTCATCCGGACGAGCGGATCCACGGGAGTCGGCTCGCTGAGCCCCTCCACCAGGAGCTCATAGACGGTGTCCTCCACGGAGTGCACCAGCGCCGCCGACTCCGCGCCGGAGCCGTACGCCGCCGAACCGCCGAGCAGGGCGACGAATCCGGCGGAGTGCGCCTCGGCGAACTCCACGAACGCCCGCACCGCGCGGTCCAGCCGCTGCAGCGGGGTGTCGCCGGGCTCGACCTGGGCCAGCCGCCTGGTGAGCTCGGCGGCGGCCTTGGACAGCGCGGCCGCGTAGAGCTCCTGCTTGGTGCCGAAGTAGTGGTAGACCAGCGCGCGCGAGGCGCCGGCGGCCTGCGCCACGTCGTCGACGGAGACGTCGTCGGGACCGCGCTTGGAGAGCAGGTCCAGCGCCGCCTCGATGAGCTCGTCGCGGCGGCGGTCCACCGACAGCCGGCGGCGGGGTGCCGTGCGCGTGGTCGAGCGGACGGGCTGGGAGCTGCGGGACTCGGACTGCACATCGCCATGCTGCCACGTCCGGGGCCGGGAACGAATCGGCAAGCGTGTCGCGACCATTCTCGAATCTGCTTCGGTCTGCCCGGATCTGCTTGAACGTCGCCGAGCATTCGCCGACTATCGGCCGACCATCCGTCGGCACCTGTCGGTGCTCGTCGGTGCTCTTTGGTCCTCGTAGGTGTCCGTTTCGGAAACGGGGTCTTGTCGGTTGGACACTCGGCACTTACATTAGACGCCGTGTCCAATAATACCGGCCCCACCCCCGATGCCCTGCGGCGTCACCGCGACGCCCAGGCGCTGGCCTACCGCTGCGCCGAGACGGTCGGCGCGGGACTGGAAGCCGGCGTCACCGAGCGCGAAGTCGCCCGGCGGATGCGTGCCTACCTGCGGGAGAACGGCGTCGAGGACTTCTTCCACATCCCCTTCGCCTGGTTCGGGGAGCGCACCGCGTTCCGCTCGCTGAAGGGCCCGTGGACGCCGCTGCACTTCTTCCCGACCACCAAGCGCTTGGAGGAGGGGATGTCCTACATCCTCGACTGCTCGCCGGTGGTCGACGGTTACGTCTCCGACATCGGGTACGCCGGCGTCCTCGGGGACCCCGGCAGCAACCGAATCTTCGCCGCGCTCATGCGCGACCTCGCGGAGTACCGGACGCTGATCCTGCAACGGATCAAGGCCGGGGACACGCTCTCCGAGGTCTACGCGGCGGTCGACGCGCTGATCGCGCGGCAGGGCTACGAGTCCCGGCACAAGGTCTACCCGGGCCGCGTCATCGGCCACCAGGTCGGCCACATGAGCCAGCGCCGCAACATGGGCCGCTACGCCTTCGGGTTCGGCCTGCGCACGCTGGAGACCCTGGGCCGCGAGATCGTCACGGAAGGCATCAAGGGCCGCTCCCCGCTGTGGGCCGGCGGCCGCGCCTCGCACCACGCCCCGACGCCGGGGCTGTGGGCGGTCGAGCCGCACATCGGCTTCCGCAATATAGGGGTGAAGTTCGAGGAGCTGCTGGTCGTCACCGAGGACGACGCCTTCTGGCTCGACGACGACCTGCCGCACGTGCGGCGCTGGCAGGAGCAGGCCCGGGTCAAGGAAGGCGCACTCGCATGACTCAGGACGTCCGCACCCTCGCGGTCACCGTGGAGGGCGGCAAGCTCTCGGTTCGCACCTACGGTGACCCCTCCAAGCCGGTCGTTCTCCTGGTGCACGGCTATCCCGACACCCAGGCGGTGTGGGACGGCGTCGTCTCCGAACTCGTCGAGGACTTCCACGTCGTCACCTACGACACCCGCGGTATCGGCGCTTCTAAAGGTCCACTGTTCAAGCACGGCTATACGTTGGAGCACCTCGCGGACGACCTATACGCGGTCGCGGACGTAGTGGCCCCAGACCGACCGGTCCATCTGGTCGGCCACGACTGGGGTTCCATCCAGGCCTGGGAAGCGGTCACGCGCGCGGACTCCGCACAGCGTTTCCTTTCCTATACGTCGATCTCGGGTCCCTGTCTGGACCACGCGGCGATGTGGACGCGCTCCGGCATCCGTAAGCCGACGCCCAAGGCTGCCGCGCGTTCCCTGAAGCAGGCACTCGCGTCCTGGTACATCGTCGTGTTCCACCTGCCGGTGGGACCGCGGGTGGCTTGGCGGCTCGGTCTGGCCAAGCAGTGGCCGCGGATCGTCAAGGCTATAGAGGGGACCAGACTCGATCCCTCTCCGACTCTCCATAGAGACGGCTCGCGCGGTGTCCTCTATTACCGCGCCAACATGCTGCCCAAGTTGCTACATCCCGAGGAACGGCCGACCTCCGTTCCGGTCCAGGTGCTCACACCGACCGGCGACCGGTTCGTCACCCCGGCGCTCGCCGCACAGGCACCGGCGCCGTGGACGGAACGGCTCTATGTGCGCAAGGTCCATGGCGGCCACTGGATCGTCGTCAAGAAGCCCGCACTGATCGCCGAGCGGATTCGCGAGTTCGTCCAGTCCAGCATCGCGACTCCGGGAGGACCCGAGCCTGTGCGTTCCCTATTGCGTGCCGCTGTGTCTATTGGCGCCTTCGGCGCGGGCAGCCAGGGCACCAAAGACCGGCGTGAGTTCGAGGACAAGCTGGTCGTCATCACCGGCGCCGGCTCCGGGATCGGACGGGCCACCGCCCTGGCGTTCGCCGAGAAGGGCGCGGACATCGTCGTCGCGGACATCGACGGCGTCGCTGCGGCGCGCACCGTCGAGCTCGTGGAACTGCTCGGTGCGCGGGCCTATCCCTTCACCGTGGACGTCTCCTCCGGCGAGGCGATGGAGAAGTTCGCGAACGAGGTGAAGGAGACGGCCGGCGTTCCCGACGTCGTCGTCAACAACGCGGGCATCGGGATGTCCGGTCCGTTCCTCGCCACAGAGGTGAAGGACTGGGAGAAGATCCTCGGCGTCAACGTCTGGGGCGTCATCCACGGCGCGCGCTGCTTCGGCGAGATGATGCGGGACCGCGGCGAGGGCGGGCACATCGTGAACCTCGCGTCGGCCGCCGCGTATACGCCGTCGCGCACGCTCTCTGCCTACTCGACGTCCAAGGCCGCAGTCCTCATGCTCTCCGAGTGCCTGCGCGCGGAGTTCGCGCGGCACGGCATCGGCGTCTCGGCGATCTGCCCCGGCTTCATCGCCACCAACATCACCCGGACCACGAAGTTCGTCGGGCAGAGCGCGGAGCAGCAGGAGCGGACCCGGCAGCGCGTCACCGGGCTCTACCGGAGGCGGAACTTCGGGCCCGAGAAGGTGGCCGAGCGCATCGTGGACGCCGTCCGGCGCGACAAGCCGGTCGTGCCGGTCGCGCTGGAGGCCAGGGCGAGCAAGGCCATTTCCCGGCTGTCCCCGGCGCTGGCGCGCCGGATGGCGAAGATCGACCCGACTGGCTGAGGAGCTCCAATCCCATGGCTGACACTCCAGTGGTCGCGGACTCGGCGACCTCCCCGGACCTCGACCGGCACCCGGATCTCAAGCCGCGGCGCGTGAAGTTCGACTGGGAGAACACGCCGCTGCACTGGATCCCCGAGGACCCGTACGCGACGCACATCATCAACGTGCTGCACCTGCTGCTTCCGGCCGGCGAGCGCTGGTTCGTGCACGTCTACAAGCAGATCCTGCCCGACATCCGCGACGAGCAGCTCAAGGCCGAGGTCAAGGGCTTCATGGGGCAGGAGGGCACGCACGCGGTCGCGCACCAGAACGTGCTGCACCACATGAAGGTGCAGGGCCTGGACCCGGATCCGTTCGTGGAACAGATCGAGTGGCTCTTCGAGCAGCTGCTCGGGGACAGCACGATGCCGCCGTTCGCGCGCAAGAAGTGGCTGCGCGAGCGGCTGGCGATCATCGCGGCGATCGAGCACTTCACCGCGGTGCTCGGCAAGTGGATCGTGGACTCCCGCGGCCTGGACGCGGCCGGCGCCGACCCGGTGATGCTGGACCTGCTGCGCTGGCACGGCGCCGAGGAGGTGGAGCACCGGTCGGTGGCCTACGACGTGTTCATGCACCTGGACGGCTCCTACGCCCGGCGCACCCGCGCGATGCTGGTGACCTCCATGGCGTTCGCCTGGATCTGGGGCCGCGGTGCGAAGTACATGGTCGCCCACGATCCCCACGGGCTGCGGCCGGGACGGCCGAGTCGGATGACCGAGCGCGAGTTCCTGGGACGGTTCCGCGACGCCGCACGGCGCGGGCGGCTGCCCTCGCTGGGGAGCCTGGTCGTGGAGGTGCCGAAGTACCTCAAGCCGTCTTACCACCCTTCGTTCCACGGCTCGACGCAGTCGGCGCTGGACTACTTGGCGGTGTCGCCGGCTGCGGTCTACGCGGCGGAGCTGGCGGCGGCGCGCAAGGGCGGCGTGGAGAACGCGGGCTGAGCGCCGTACGGCGCTCTCACCCCTCAGACGGCGGGGCCGTGGCAGATCAGGGCTGCCGCGGCTCCGCCTTTTCCTGATCTTCCAGCAGGCGTTATCTCCCGTTTCGGGCGTTTCCTGTCAGACCGACGATCTAGCATGAGGCCATGCAGCAAAGCACGGATGTCTCCGACCCCCTCTGTCAGTCCGGCCGCGCCTGGGTGGACGAGGCGATCCGGCGCGTCTCGGCGGACGCCAACCGCTCCGCGGACACGCACCTGATCCCGCTCCGGCTCCCGGATCCGTGGCCCGAGTGGGGGATCGACGTGTATCTCAAGGACGAGTCCACGCATCCGACCGGCTCGCTCAAGCACCGGCTGGCCCGCTCGCTGTTCCTCTACGGACTCTGCAACGGCTGGATCCGCGAGGGCACGACGATCGTCGAGGCGTCCAGCGGGTCCACCGCGGTCTCCGAGGCGTACTTCGCGCGGATGCTGGGCCTGCCGTTCGTGGCGGTGATGCCGCGCTCGACGTCCAAGGAGAAGTGCGAGCTCATCGAGTTCCAGGGCGGTCGGTGCCATTTCGTCGACGATCCCGGCGCGCTGTACGAGGAGGCGCGGCGGGTCGCGGCCTCGGCCCCGGAGGAGTCCGGCGGCGGGCACTACATGGACCAGTTCACCTACGCCGAGCGGGCCACCGACTGGCGGGGCAACAACAACATCGCGGAGTCGATCTTCGAGCAGATGAGCCAGGAGCGGCACACCTGTCCGTGCTGGATCGTGGTCGGGGCCGGGACCGGCGGGACGTCCGCGACGATCGGCCGGTATCTGCGGTACCAGCGGCACGCCACGCAGCTCTGCGTGGTGGACCCGGAGAACTCGGCGTTCTTCGAGGGCTGGCGCAGCCATGACCCTTCTTACGTCACCGGCAGGGGTTCGCGGATCGAGGGGATCGGGCGGCCCCGGGTGGAGCCGTCGTTCCAGCCCGACGTCGTGGACCGGATGATCCGGGTTCCCGACGCGGCGTCGATCGCCGGGATGCGGTTGGTGTCCGAGCTCTCCGGCCGGGACGCCGGCGGATCGACCGGCACCAACTTCTGGGGCGTGGTGAAGCTGATGTGCGAGCTGCGCGCCGTCGGCGGCCGGGGATCCATCGTGACGTTGTTGTGCGATGGCGGCGATCGATATCGGAACACGTATAAATCGGATGCATGGCTAGCTGAACAAGGGCTCGATCTGGCACCGTACAGCGAACAATTGCGAGTGGCGCTCGCCACCGGGAACTGGACGGAATGACCCCTGTGACCGCACCGGATCGGCCCCACGTCCGGTGATTGTCACAAAGCTGTTTCGAAGACTTTACCTGCGCGGGGGCAACCATGGAGTGCTACGTATCTAGTCCCATGGCTTTCTACGCAGATCGCAGGATGCGCAGATTCCCGGCTCTGGGGAGGGTTGCGTGGGCGGATCAGATATTGCCGCCCCGCGCCCCGCCCACGGAGGAACCGCATGCATGTCACGACCAAGGCCCGGCTGGCTGTCGCCGCCGTGGCCGCGTCTGCGGTCAGCATGGGAGTGGCGGCACCTTCCTTCGCGGCGGCGGCTCCGCTTCCGGCATCGGCATCAACTCCGGCGTCCCTCGGTCTCATATCGGCGGCCCTGCAGATCGGCCACGACACGAGCAGCACCAATCCGTTGGCGACGGTCTTCACCGTCCACGCCGGTGACACCGATCCCGCTGCGAAACTGACCTACACGCTGGATTTCGGGGACAATTCGAAACTGGTCAGCGGTCCGGTGACCGGCCACACCGGTGAGGTGACGGTCCTCTATACGTACAAGGCCGCCGGCACCTACCCCGTGAAGCTGACCGTCTCCGACGGTACGGACTCGGCTGACGCGACGCAGTCGTACACCGCGACGATCGTGTCGGCGCAGACGACCGTGACGACCACGACCGGTTCTCTGGCGGTCTCGGCGGATCTGTCCAAGTGCGCCCCGGCGCACGGCGGGACCATCGCCAAGCTCACCCTCAACTGGGGTGACGGATCAACCCTCGTGATCGAGAACCCGACCGCGCAGGACCTGGCGACTCCGGTCGCCCACTCCTACACCGCGGCCGGTGTCTACTCGGTCCAGACCACGGTCGTCGACCAGGACCGGGCGTCCGCGACTTCGACGCAGCAGGTCACCGTCGGTACTCCGACGTCCGGGACGCCCGGCGGCACCGCGGTCTCGCGGATCTCCGGCGCCGACCGCTACCAGACCGCGATCGCGATCTCCTCGAAGCTCGCCGCGGGTTCCGCGCCGGCCGTCGTGCTGGCCACCGGCGGGACCTTCCCGGACGCGCTGGCCGGCGTGCCGCTGGCGAAGCAGGTCGGCGGCCCGCTGCTGCTGACGCCGACCGCCGGCCCGAACGCCGCGGTCACCGCCGAGATCAAGCGGGTCCTGAAGCCCGGCGGCACGGTGTACGTGCTCGGCGGCACCAACGCGGTCTCGCAGTCGGTGGTCTCCGCGCTGGGCTCGGTGAACGTGACCCGCATCGGCGGCGCCGACCGCTACCAGACCGCGCTGAAGATCGCCGACCGGCTCGGCGACCCGGGCAACGTGGTGCTGGCGACCGGCGCGGACTACGCCGACGCACTCGCGGCCGGCCCGTACGCCTCGGACGTCTTCGGCGCCGACGCCGCGCACCCGGCGGCGATCCTGCTGACTGAAGGCATGCAGCTGCCGGCCGACGTGAAGACCTACCTGGCCAAGGCGCACGCCGTGGCGGCGGTCGGCGGCCAAGCGGTCACCGCGGCCCGGATCGCGCACGTCACGGTGGCCCCCGGCGCGAGCTTCCCCGGCTTCGACCGCTACTTCACCGCGGCGCTGGTCGCCGCGACCTTCAAGGGTGAGAAGGCCGCGGGCGTCGCCACCGGCGAGAACTTCGCCGACGCCCTCACCGGCGCGGCCTACCTGGCCCAGGCCGGCGGCCCGCTGGTCCTCACCCCGACCCACCTGCTCGCCCCCGCGACCTGGGCTGCCCTCCAAGGCATCGAAGCCTCGGTCGGCCCCTCCGGCACCGTCGAGGTCTTCGGCGGCCCGGTGGCGGTCAGCAGCACCACGGTCCAGGCCGTGACCGACGCAGTGCACGGCCACATGGCCTGACCGGCCAGCACCCCCAAAGCTTGGCCGCGGCCGGGCGACGGACCCACGAGGTCCGCCACCGCCCCGCGACCAGGCCCCGGCACCGAAAGGCGACCGGGGCACCACACAACTGAAGATTGCAGACCAGAAACGCCGGAGAAGCCCGTCCCAGGCACCCGGCCCATTCCGGAGGTCCCCCCAATAATGGGAAACCAGAACAACCACTCTGTGGCACGCAAGCGCCTCTCGACGCTGGCCATCACCACCACCCTGGCCGCGGTCGGCGTCGGCGTCGTCGGCGCCGGTGCGGCGAACGCGGCGACCGCGCCGCAGGCGCACGGCAACACCAACGCGGTGACCGCTGCCCCGGCCGCGGCTGTCGCGGTCACCGCGGGCACCGGCTCGAGCAGCCTGACCGCGACCGCCAGCCTGGCCGGCACCTCGGTGGACCCGACTCTCGTGGCCGCCACGACGGGCACCATCTCGTGGGACAGCACGAAGAGCGCGACCACGCCGCTCGTGTTCGACACGACGACTGGTGCGGTGAAGACCGCGTCGCTCACCAACGTCTACACCGCTCCCGGCACGTACACCGTCACGGTGAAGGTGAACGACGGCACCAACGCGGAGATCACGAAGACCACCACCGTCACGGTGACCGACGAGACGCTCGCCGCGTCGCTGTCGGCGAGCACGGTCACCAAGAGCAAGGCCGTGACCCTGGACCTGACCGGCTCGTCGGTCGACAAGTCGGTCGCCAACAGCGCCGTCACCACGATCAGCTGGGGCGACAAGAGCACCCCGGCGACCATCAAGGGTGACCCGGCGCTGATCAAGACCGGCGACGCGAACCTGACCCACACCTTCGCCGCCGACGGCAGCTACACCGTCACGGTGACCCTGGACGACGGTCTGAAGACCAAGACCTCGGTGCAGACCAAGACCTTCACCGTGAAGGTCAGCGACACCGTCGTCGTGCAGGCCGCCGGCGCGACCCGCTACGACACCGGCGTCCAGATCTCGCAGCACCAGTGGGCGAGCACCGGCGTCACCACCGACACGCGCACCCAGGCCAAGGCCGTCGTGCTGGCCACCGGCAACGACTTCGCCGACGCGCTGGTCGCCGTGCCGCTGGCCAAGAAGGTCCAGGGCCCGCTGCTGCTGACCGACGGTCTGGCCACCACGACCAACTCCGCGGTGCTGACCGAGATCCAGCGCGTGCTGCCGACCAAGGGCACCAAGATCTTCCTGCTGGGCGGCACCATGGCGCTCAACGAGGGCATCGAGAAGCAGCTCCAGAAGCTCGGCTACACCACCGAGCGCCTGGCCGGTGCGGACCGCTTCGCGACCGCCCTGGACGTCGCCACGTCCAAGGACGCCATGAACGACCCGTCGCACGTCATCGTCGCCCGCGGCGACGAGGGCACCAACCACGACGGCTTCGCCGACGCGCTGGCGGCGGGCCCGTACGCGGCCAACGTGTTCGGCGCCGGCAGCGGCGGCTCGGCCGTGGTTCTGAGCAACTTCAAGACCTTCGACCCGGCGACCCAGGCTTACGTGCAGAGCAAGCTGCACGCCGGCGAGCAGAACGTGGCCGCCATCGGTGGCCAGGCCGCCACAGCGATGACGGCCATCAAGGGCTCGGCGGGCACCTACTCGACCGCCGTCGGCGCGACCCGCTACGAGACCGCCGCCATGGTCGCGTCGCACTTCCTGCCGAACGGCAAGGGGGCTCAGATCGGTATCGCCACCGGCACCGTCTTCGCGGACGCCCTGACCGGTGGCGCCTACCAGGCCACCGTCGGCGGCCCGCTGCTGCTGACCGACCCGAAGGTGCTGCCGGCTTCCACCGCGGCCGCTGTGGCCGGCTTCTCCACCCAGGAGATCAACATCTTCGGTGGCAACGCGGCGATCTCGCCCGCCGTCGCCAAGGAGATCGCCGCCCTGCTGAACGTCACCACCATCGGCAAGTTCTAAGAACCTGCTTGTGGTACCGGACGCTTTCGCGAGCGTCTGACAACTGAACAGCTAGAGCACAGCTGGCCCGCCGGATTCCTCCGGCGGGCCAGCGGTTTTTGCTCTCTAAGACTTGCTCAGTGCTGCGTGCTGCTCGCCGCCGGCCGGTTGAAGTACGACTTCCCGTTCTGCAGCGCCGTGCCCTTCATCAGGGTGCTGACCGTCACGAACGTGTACCCCTGCTGCTTGAGCCGCTGGATCACCGCGGGCATCGCGTCGACCGTGGTCTTGTGCGTGTCGTGGGACAGGACGATGCGGCCCGGCTTGGCGTGGCCGACGATCTGGTCCGCGATACGGGTCGGGTCCGGGTACTTCCAGTCCTCCGGGTCGACGCGCCACATGATGAACGGGAAGCCTGCGACGGTGCGGACCGTGTCGTCGACCGCGCCGTAGGGCGGCCGGACCAAGGTCGGGCGCGGTATGCCGGTCGCGGCTATCGCGTCGGCGGCGCGATTGATCTCGTTCTGGACCGCGACGGCGGACAGGGTCGAGAGGTCTTTGTGGTCCCAGGTGTGGTTGCCGACCTCGTTGCCCTCCGCGTACTCGCGGTTGACCAGGGCCGGGTACTTGACGGCCTGGTCGCCGAGGACGAAGAAGGTGGCCGGGACGTTCTGCGCCTTCAGCAGGTCCAGCAGCCGGCCGGTGTCCGGGCCGGGGCCGTCGTCGAAGGTGAGGGCGATGCACTTGGCGACCGAACAGTCGACGTTCGCGTTGGTGCGGGGCGTGGCCGGCGGGCGGTAGCCGGGGGTGGTGTTCGGGGCGATCGGCGTCGTGCCAGAGGTGTTCGGGGTGCTCGGGCCGCCGGAGCTGGACCCGCCGCCGTGCGACTGTGACTGCGGCTGTGACTGCGGCTGCGACGGGGACGTCGAGCCGCCGGAGGAGTTCGACCCGTTCTGGCTGTCGGGACCAGGACTGGAACCCGGACTGGTCCGCGTCGGCGCCGGTCTCGCGCCGGACCCCGTCGCACTCCGTCCGCCGGAGCCGCCACTCGCACACGCCGTCGCGGCGATGCCGACCGCGCCGAGGACGGCGACGGCGGCGAGGGCCTGCTTGCGGGCGGGGAAGCGGGACAAGAGCGGGCGAATCATCGGACAATCATTCACTGTGGGTCCGGATGTTCCATAACCGCACTGCTCAGGGCAGCCGGGTGAATCAGGGCATCACCATGGGTGATCAAGCGGATACGAGTCGATTCGATATCTTTCGTGCGTGCAATCCCACGAGCACCGCACCCGGATCCGCGCCGGCGCACCCGGTGCCCCCGGCCTGGAGGAACGCGCCGTCGAGCCGTCCTCGGCGGCGCGCGTCATCGACCTCGGCCTCCGGATCGGCGAGCTGCTGCTGGCCAGCGGCGAGGGCAGCGAGGACGTCGAGGTCGCGATGGTCGGCATCACCGAGGCGTACGGGCTCTCGGGCTGCGAGACCAACGTCACCTTCACCGTCGTCACGCTGTCCTACCAGCTGAGCCTGACCGACACGCCGCTCTCGCTGGAGCGGGTGGTGCGGCGGCGGACCGTGGACTACACGAGCCTGGCCGAGCTGCACCGGCTCGCCGTGGACATCAGCACGGACGGGATGACGCTGGAGGAGGCGTACCGACGGCTGGCGGCCATCCGCCGGAACAAGTACCCGTATCCGCCGTGGGTGATCGTCGGCAGCCTCGGAGCCATCGCCGCGACCGCGGCTCTGCTGGTCGGCGGCGGGTACCTGGCCAGCCTGGTGGCCTTCGGCTGCGCGATCCTCGGGGACTGGCTGTACAGACAGCTGGCGAAGACCGGCCTGCCGTCCTTCTACCTGCTGGCGGTGGCGGCGGTCCCGGGGGCGATCGCGGCGATCATCCTGGACCGGCTCGGGGTCCGCATCAACAGCTCGGCGGTGGTCGTCGGCGGGGTGTTCACGGTGTTGCCGGGGCGGGCGCTGGTGGCGGCGATCCAGGACGGGCTGACAGGCTTCTACATCACCGCCTCCGCACGGCTGCTGGAAGTGGTGTTCCTGGTCGGCGCCCTGGTCACCGGGATCACGCTGGTGCTCAAGGTGGGCCGCCAGGTCGGGGCGAGCTTCATCGTGGACGAGCATCTGGCGCCGGTCCGCGCCGAGCCTCTGATCGCCCTGGTCGCGGCGGCTCTGGGAGTGTCGTTCGCAGTAGCGGTGCACACTCCGCGGCGCATACTGCCGTTCGCCGCCATCGGCGCTGCGTTCAGTTGGGCGGCCGCCACGTATCCCGTCGAGTGGGGCCTGTCCCCGGTCGTCGCGACCGGGCTGGCCGCGATGATCGTCGGCCTGATCGGCTACCTCGTCGCACTCCGCTTCCGCACTTCAGCGCTTCCCTATGTGATTCCCGCCGTAGGGCCCCTGCTCCCCGGCTCCGCGGTGTACTTCGCCATGCTGGAGATCACCAGCGGCGACAGCCACCGCGGCATCGACTCACTGGAGGCCGCCATCTCCCTGGGCCTGGCCATCGGTGCCGGCGTGAGTCTCGGCGGCGAACTGGCGCGCGTGTTCACTCGGATGAGGGGCACCAAGGAGTTGGTCTGGCGCTTCCGGCGCGACGCGGCGGGGGAGCAGGAAGCGGGACTGCCGCCCCAGCAAGGCTGAAGGACGTGACCGCAGTCCCACAGTCACGTCCTTCAGCGGCTCTGCGCGGCACCTCTATGCGCACCTCTCCATGAGGGGCACGTAGGCGCCGCCGTAAATGGTGCCGGCCGGTCACCCGCCGCTCTTGCGACGGAACTGCCGCTTGGCCCCGGCCCGCCCATGCGCGGAGTGGATCTTCGAGTCCCCCGGCCCGCTCCCGGCCCCGCGGGCTCCGTTGCCCCGCTTGGCCTCCAACGCCTCCAGAAAACGCCGCTTCTGCTCGTCGGCGTCCGGAGCGACCTCCGGCCCGCCCCCCGGCTCGCCGGGCTCCGACTGCGATCCTGCCGCGGTGGCGTCCATACCGGCCTCCTGATGCTGTGCGATGTGACGGAAGAGCTGTCCCAGCCAGCCTCCCACGACCACCGCGCCCCGCACCACACGGATAACACGCGTCCCGAGTCGTGCGACGTCGGACGTGACGCGAAGGCGCGGACCGAGCTGGAGCCCCGGCCGGGCCATACGTCCCAGCAGGCACCCAGTCCACCCCGCAATGCGGTTCGCGACGCAAACGCCACCCTGTAAGCTACCCACAGCCTGTCCTCGGGCCCGGGAACCGCACCATTTCCTGAACCCGTGGTCATGGCCGATCCCGCCCTCGTAGCTCAGGGGATAGAGCACCCGCCTCCTAAGCGGGGGGCCGTTGGTTCGAATCCAACCGGGGGCACTTTCGGTGGCGTCAGGCGATGGTCCTGGACGCTGGTTCCTGAACGCTGCTTGATGGCTGCGGTCGAGGCTGGTGGCTTCGGCGGGTGAGCGGCGGCTGGTGTTGTCTCGTGAGTGAGTAAGTATGCTCATCGCATGACGCGCCCATTGCGTTCCACTGATCCCACGCGTATCGGCCCCTATGAGCTGACCGGGCGGATCGGGGGCGGGGGCATGGGTGACGTGTTCCTGGGGCGGTCGCCTAGTGGGCGGTTGGCGGCCGTGAAGGTGGTGCGGGATCTGCTGGCCGATGATCCGCGGTTCCGGGAGCGGTTCCGGCGTGAGGTGGCTGCCGCGCGGTCGGTGAGTGGTGCCTATACGGCGGCCGTACTGAATGCCGATCCCGATGCCGAGCGGCCCTGGCTGGCGACCGCGTACATCGACGGGCCGTCGTTGCTCTCCAGGGTCGCTGATGAGGGGTCCTTAAGCACGCAGGAGACCCGGGCCCTGGGTGCGGGGTTGGCGGAGGCGCTGCGCGACATCCATCGGGCCGGGCTGGTGCACCGCGACCTGAAGCCCGGCAACGTCCTGTTGGCGGCGGACGGGCCGCGCCTGATCGACTTCGGCATCATCCGCGCGGAGGACGGCGAGGGACTTACCGAGACTGGCTATGTGCTCGGCAGCGCCGGCTATATGGCGCCCGAACAGGCGGCCGGCGGTGAGGCGGACGCGGCGGCCGACATCTACGCGCTGGGCGCCGTCCTGACATACGCGGCGACCGGGCACGGACCGTTCGGCAACGGCCCGACGCCGGGAGTGCTGCTCCGCCAGGCATCCGGGGATCGCGACATCTCAGGGGTTCCCGAAGGGCTGCGCGACATCATGTCCCGTTGCCTGGACACACTCCCTGCAGCGCGCCCTACTACGGACTCTCTACTAGAGCTTCTGGGCGAGAACGATAAGGACGAGAAGCGCACCGCGCGGACCAAGGTCCTCCTGGCCGCGTCGGTAAACACCCAGAACGCTGAGATCGCCACTACGCCGACGACTCTCATGCGTGCCGAGCCCGGCAAGGGTGCGAAGAACGCTAAGGATCGCAAGGACCGGAACAGCGCTAAGAACACTCCATCCCGTCGAAAGCTCCTCTACTTCGGGCTGGCAGGTGCGGCCGTAACCGCCTTCGGCGTTGGCGTCGCCAAAATACCCCACGGCGACGCCAAGACGACTGGCGCCGAAACCGGCTCGACCCCCGCATCAGGCCTGCCCACCACCGTCAGCAGCGGCAGCCTCGGCGGCCCGCTGAAGAACCCCCTGTGGTCCCACACCGGCGTCTACGCCGACTTCCTCGCCCTGTCCGGAAACACCCTCCTGGTCCAGGGCACGACCCTCACCGCCTTCGACACCGCCGCCGGCGCCCAGCGATGGACCGTCCCCACCGGGACCTACGCGCAGCTCAACGACGGCGTCTTCCCCGCCACCGCCGACACCGCGTACGAGACCGCGGCCGCCGGCAGCGAGCTGGTCGCGGTCACCGTCGCGAACGGCCGCCAGGCCTGGAGCGTCCCCGGACCGGCCAACTGGTTGACACGCGGCCTGGTCGGGGCCTCCGCGGACACGGTCGTGGGCTGGTCCTACATCGACGCCAACCAGCCCGACAGCGACGGACTGTGGGGAGTCGACCCGCAGACGCACCAGCTGCGGTGGCAGACGCAGATCGGCGCGGTGGACCGGGTGCCCTACTACAGCGCCGGAACCGGTCTCGTCCTGTTGTCACAGCCGCACGACAGCAAGCTGACGGCCTACAGCGCCAAGACCGGCGCCCAGGCCTGGACCGCCAAGGACGCCTCCCCGGCGACCGATCCGGCGTTCGCCACCGACATCACCAGCCACGGCACGTCCATCTACTGGGCCACCAACCGCCTCTACGCCTTCGACGCGAACGGCCGTGCCCTGTGGCCGGTGGGCGTCACCGAAAGCGACGGCGGCTCGTTCCACGCGGTCATCGCCGACGGCGACACCGTCTACGCAGCCTCGAACGTCACGTTTGGCAGCAGTGTGATCGCCGCCTATAGGGCTTCCGACGGCGGACCGCTATGGCGTTCCGTCTGGCCGAAGTCCTACCTGGACCCGAGCCTGGAATGCCGGCTGGCTCTCGGCGGCGGCAATCTCTACATCGCCGACCACGTGACCGGCACCCTGGTCGCCCTGGACGCGAAGACAGGCAAGACCCTCTGGCAGTTCCACGATCCCGCAGCCGCCGGAGCGAATACCAGCTGGCAAATCGTCGCCGACGACAACTACGTCTTCGTCGGCTACGGCACCACCGTGCACGGGTTCAAGGCGGACTGAGCCCCCGGACGTACGAGTCCGGGGGCGGGAACGCTATAGCGTTTTCGACGTATCCCAGCCGGACAGGTCATAGTTGAAGTAGGCGTTCGGGAAGACGAACTTCCCGTCCGGCAGGCTGTTGAGCCCTCCGGAGCCGTCGTACGCCTTGAAGATCTCGATCGAGCGGGTCAAGCAGTTGTCGTCGACCAGGTTGTAGGACCGTGCGAAGCCGGCCGTGACCGTCGACTCCGCGGCGCTCTGGTCGTCGGCTGCCGTGTCCTTGCAGCGGTAGCTCTGGTAGCCGCCGGAGTCGTTCGCCGTCGCGAAGTCGTGGAGCATCTGCTGCTCCGTCCCGTGCTTCTCCCAGTTGCTGTTCGCCAGCGTGGCCCCGTAGTCCCAGGTGTCGCTGCCGTCGGACCAGCGGAAGGCCCAGCCGACGTGCCCGAGGGACAGCGCACCCTTGGGGGCGTCGAACATGCAGACCCGGCCGGTCGTGGCGCGTGTGCTCCTGGCGTCCGCCGTGGCGGACGGTGCGAAGGCGACGCCTGTGGTGACTGTGGCCGCGAGCGCGGCCAGGGCCATAGTGCCGGTTCCTCTATAGCGAATCCTCATCCTGTCCTCCCGTCTCGGAGGGATCCGGCGATCCCACCGGTATCAACGGCTTGAGTAGCGGGGAGGATGCGCTCCGTCACCGGGTGGGAGATGAGTCACTCGGGGCCCGGGCTCCGCCATTCCGGGCGCGTGCGGTGGAATGATCTAAAGCGAGTCAGTGTTATGAACGTGAAACATGACGACGAGGTCTCACCGAAGGAGAACCACCATGGCCGGCACCCTTCTCATCGCGTACGACGGCTCCGCCGACGCCAAGACCGCCCTGGAGTACACGGCCCGGACGTTCCCCGGCCGCGAGGCCGTCGTGGTGACCGTCTGGGAGCCGCTGATGGCCCAGCTGGGCGTCGCCGAGGCCTTCGTCGGGGCGGTCGCCACCGAGGACGACGAGAAGGTCGTGGAGCACAGCGCCGAGCAGGTCGCCGAGGGCGGCGCCAAGCTCGCCACCGAGGCCGGCCTGAAGGCCACCGCCCGCTGGGAGTCCGAGGGCGCGCAGTCCGTGTGGCAGACCATCGAGCGCCTGGCCGACGAGCTCGACGCCGACCTGATCGTGACCGGCTCGCGCGGCCTGACCGGTCTGCACTCGCTGCTCGTCGGCAGCGTCTCCGCGAAGGTCCTGCGGCACGCGCAGCGCCCGGTGCTCGTCGTCCCCTCGGCGCACCTGGCCAAGGCCCGCAGCGAGGCTCCTGAGGGCGAGTCCGCCAACGCCTGATGTGCAACGCCTGATGTGTAGGGACTAGCGGTCGGTCGCTTCCAGGGCTCTGCGACCGGCCGCTCTCTGCAATATATGAATCTCTGTGCGTACGAACGCTATGGAGAACGCTGTAGAGCGTGTGACAGGGCTGGTGACGCTATGCGTCGCCGGCCCTTAGCCGTGCTGTGACCGCGCGCATCCCGCGGCTCGCGGTGGACTTCACCGTTCCGCGGGTGACACCCAGCGTGCGCGCGATCTCCGTCTCCGAGAGGTCGCCCCAGTAGCGCAGCACCAGCACCTCCCGCTGTCGCGTGGGGAGCGCCTTCACGGCTTCCATCACCTCGCGGTGCTCCAGCGGCACCAGTGCAGTGATCTCGGCGGGTTCCACGTCGACGGTGTCCAGCACCGCGTATTCGCGTTCGAGCTTGCGCCTGCGCTGGACCGACCGCGCGCGGTTCACCACGGCGGTACGAAGATACGAGGACGGCGCCGCGACTCCCTTGAGCAGGTCGGGGCGGGACCAGAGTTTGACGAACACCTCTTGCACGGCGTCTTCGGCGCTCGCCGTGTCGCCGAGCAGGAGCACCGCCAGCCGAGTCAGTGGCAGCCGGTGTCGGGCGTAGAGTTCGGCGACATCAATGGTGCCGCTTTGGTTGTGGCATTCCGGGGCGGACAGAACCATCGTGATCATATATTCAGGGTCGCTGCCGGACACCCCTGCCGGTAACCACCAAAGGTCTATTCCACCCCCTCCCATAGGAGGGTGTGTACGTACACCCTATTGAGGAGTGGCCGGCACGGTGACCGGCTCCGGTACCACCTCAAGGTCTACAGCGCTGTGCGCGCGACGTGTACGCAGCACCGCGATGATCCCTATAGAGAACGACAACACGTGACCGATGGCGGTGTAGTCGGCGTGATCGATGCCCTCCAGCAGGCTCGGCGTCGCCCCGGCCAGACAGACGGCCCACACCACCCGCAGCCACAGCGGCCGGGCCGTGGCGATGGCGACTGTTAGCGCGGTGACCACCAGGTACGACGGACCGGTGTCCCACATATGAGCCTCGGACTCGGGAAGCGTTCCGTGGTGGATCCGCCACCACACCAGGCCCTCGGTCACCATGCTCACGCCGATATGCACGCCGGCCAGGAGGAAGACGGTCCTCCGTGCGCCCAACGCTGCGACCACGCTGAACAGAGACAGCGCGAAGAACGGCCACACCCCCGCCGACTCCTGCGGTATGAAGGCGGACGCCACGAACGCCTCCACCGGATGCCCGCCCGGCCGGATGTTCGCCAGGTTCGTCGAGCACCAGTCCATCAGCCGTCGCAGGTGGTCGGTCGAGATCTTGTCCTCGACCAGCGCGGCGACCGTCAGCGACACCGCGTACCAGAACGCGGGATTGCGCAGTAGCCGCGGCATTAGGACGCGGACCCGGACGGCGGACAAGGTGACCCCCTTCAAAGTGCAGGAACCATCTTGCCAACGCCGCCGTGAACACGGCGTAATCCCCGGCGTGAATCCGGTCGGCCCGGGAGCCTCCACAGTGGTGAGCCACTGGCAGCCCCGCTCAGCTCTCGTCAGTCCCGGTCAGCGCGAGTCAGCCGACGTGCGCGGCCAGGAACGAGGTTCCGGGTCGCGACGTCGTCACCCTTCGGGGCGCCCGCCATATGGAGGACCGTCTCGACGTCGGCCAGGGCCTCGTCCAAGCTTCACGTTCACGATCACTCCTTGGTATGACGTGTGGGAGCCCGTTAGCGGGCTTCGTCGGGTAGACACGGCTACCGAGGGGTGTGTGACAGATGGTCGACGAGAACTCTCTCGCCGAGCGGTTCCAGGAGAATCGGCCCAGGTTGCGGGCCGTGGCCTACCGGATGCTGGGTTCCCTCAGCGAGTCGGACGACGCCCTGCAGGAAGCCTGGCTGCGCGCCAGCGGCGCCGACACCGACGAGGTGCGCAACTTCCAGGCGTGGCTGACCACGATCGTGGGGCGGGTCTGTCTGAACATGCTCCGTTCTCGGCAGCAGCGCGCAGAGGACTCTCTGGAGATCCACATCCCGGATCCCGTGGTCTGCGCGGAGGACGACACCAATCCCGAGACCGTCGCCATGACAGCGGACTCGGTCGGGCTGGCGATGATGATCGTGCTGGACACCCTCGCGCCTGCGGAACGCTTTGCGTTCGTGCTGCATGACATGTTCGCGGTGCCGTTCGAGGACATCGCGGAGGATCTGGAGAAGACGCCGGCGGCCGTCCGTCAGCTCGCCAGCCGGGCCCGCCGGCGGGTCGAGGGCCGGGCGCCGGTCCCCGACCCGGACCTCGCCGTACAACGCATGGCCGTCGACGCGTTCTTCGCCGCCGCGCGCAACGGCGATTTCGAGGCGCTCGTCGCCGTCGTGCATCCCGAT
Source organism: Catenulispora rubra (assembly GCF_015356825.1). Lineage (GTDB taxonomy): Bacteria > Actinomycetota > Actinomycetes > Streptomycetales > Catenulisporaceae > Catenulispora > Catenulispora rubra. The sequence continues at coordinate 63,818 of NZ_JAACYW010000023.1, forward strand.
GTCGTGCTCCGCGCCGACGGCGGAGTGCTGCGGGCCGGCCAGTCCGTGACACTGTCCGGGGCGCACGAGGCGCTCGTCGCCGTCCTGCATCCCGATGTCGTGCTCCGCGCCGACGGCGGAGTGCTGCGGGCCGGCCAGTCCGTGACACTGTCCGGGGCGCACACCGTCGCCTCCCAGGCGCAGCTGGCGCGCACCATGGCGCCGTACGTCCAGCGGGTGCTCATCAACGGCACGCCCGGCGCGTTCGTCGTCAAGGACGGCAAGCCCATCTCTCTGATGTCCTTCTCGGTGGTCGACGGCAAGGTGGCGTCGATCCAGGTGATCCTCGACCCGGAGCGGCTCGACGAGGTCGCCCTGCGGCTCGCGGCCTGAGTGCGTAACCGCATCACCGTAGAGACGAGCCGCAGCGCCGGAGCCCCCCGTGGGTCCCGGCGCTGCGGCCTCTCTATGGCGTGTTCTCTAAAGCGTTCTCTCTAGAGCGCTCGCACCAGGGAGTTCTTTAGGCGATCGGCACTTCCTGACGGCCGTACGTCCGCGCCGGCGCCGGTGCCTCCGACTTCTCCAGAGCCAGACCCGGGATCCACCGCAACCCGCGCGGCAGCTTCCAGTTCCGCTCGCCTAGCAGACTCATGACCGCCGGGACCAGCAGCCCGCGCACCAGGGTGGCGTCGATCGCGACCGCGACGCTCATGCCGATGCCGACCATCTTCATCGGCGCGAACGGCATGAAGGCGAACAGCGAGAACACCGCCACCATGATCATCGCCGCGCTGCTCACCACGCCCGAGGACGAGCTGACGCCCTTGACCACGGCCTGTTTCGTCGGCACGCCGCGCATCCGCAGTTCGCGGATCCGGCTGAGGACGAACACGTGGTAGTCCATGGAGAGCCCGAACAGGATCACGAACATGAACAGCGGGAGCCAGGAGATCACGGCGCCGTAGGACTGGAAGCCGAGCTGCTTCTCCAGGTGCCCGTCCTGGAAGATCCACTTCACCACGCCGTAGGACGCGCCGACCGACAGCAGGTTCACCGCGATGGCGGTCAACGGGATCGCCAGGGAGCGGAAGGCCGCGACCATCAGCACGAAGGCGAGCAGCACCACGAAGCCGATGACGATCGGGGTCGTGCTGTGCAGCTGGTCGCCGAAGTCGGTCTGGCTGGCCGACTGCCCGCCGACGTTGTAGTCGATGCCGGAGACGTGGCCGAGGGTGGCTGGCAGCACGTCGGAGCGCAGGTGCTTCAGGGCGGCCGCCGAGGCGCTGTCCGCCCCGTCGCCCGCGAGCGGGATGGAGAGCGCCTGGTAGTGGCCGTCGGTGCTGGTCTGCGTGGAAACCTGCGCACCGTTCGGGAGCATGCGCTCCATGGCGGTGACCGCGCCGGTGAACTCAGAGCCCTTCAGCACCTGCGGATCGCCGTGCACCACGAGGAGCGCCGGAGCCGGGCCGCCGGGGAACGCGGTCTGCATGCGCTCCAGCGTCTGGCTGATCGGCTTGCCGTGGGTGATGTCGACGGCTCCCGCGTCCTTGGCCTTCAGCCCGGTGCCGGGCACCGCCAGCGCGAGCAGGGCCAGGAGCGCCGGGATGCCCCACAGCAGCGGACGCTTCACGACGTGCCGCACCAGGAAGTTCCAGAACCGCGACTCGCGCGCCACGGTCCGGCGCCTGCCCAGGAGCGGGACCCGGCCCTTGTCGATCTTGTCACCGAGCCAGGACAGCATCGCCGGGACCACGGTGACCGAGCCCAGCATCGCCATGCCGACCACCAGGATGGTGCCGACCGACCAGCCGGAGAAGGCGTCCATCCGGGTGAAGAACAGGCCGCCGAGGCAGGCCATCACGGTCAGCCCGGAGACCACGATGGACCGGCCCGAGGTGCGTGCCGCGATCCGCAGTGCCTCGCGCGGCGACCGCCCCAGGGCGCGCTCCTCGCGTTCGCGGCGGATGTAGAACAGCGAGTAGTCGACGCCGACCGCCATGCCGATCAGCAGCACCACCGAGGAGGTGCTGTCCCCGATCGGCAGCCAGCGGCCCGGGACGGCCATCAGCGAGATCGCCGCGGCCACGGCCGTCAGCGCCAGCAACAGCGGGATCGAGGCGGCGACCAGCGCCCCGAACACGATCAGCAGCAGGATCAGGGTGACCGGCACCGAGCTGAACTCCGCGCGCTGGAAGCCGGTGGCGACGATGTCGTTGATCGTCTTGCCGATCGACGCCGCGCCGGCCTCCTCGACCCGGAGCCCGGGATGCGCCGCCTGGATCTGGGCGACCGCCGCCAGCGGCTTCACGACCGTGGTGTCGGCGTCGTCCTTCTTACCGGCGACCACGAAGGTCACCATGGCGGAGCGTCCGTCCTTGGAGACCAGGGCCTTGGTCTCCGTGGCGTTGTCCAGAGGGGACCGGACGTCGGCTGCAGAGCCCGGAATCCCACGCAGTGCGGCGGCGACGTCCGCGACACCGCTGCGGAAGTCTGCGTCCGAGGCGAAGGACGCCCCGGACCGGCTCTGTACAAGAACGCTCTCGGACTGCTGGGAGATCCCGGAGACGTCGAGGGCGCGCTCTGCGCGTCCCGCCTCGCCGGGGTCGTAGGCGGTCTTCTTGGTGCCGGAGGCCATTCCGCCGATCACCACCGCGGCGATGATCAGGATCAACCAGCCGAAGACAGTTGTCTTGCGGTGGCGGGCACTCCAGCCCGCCACCCGTTCCACCACAGGCGGGCGTGCTGTTAGCGTGGACATGAGAGATCCCCTCCATGGCTGAGCCATCGATGTGTGAGAGCTGACGTGACTTCGTGGCGCGGGTCTTGCCTGGCCGGGCGGACGCTGCAACGTCTGCCCGGCCCGCTTTGTCTTGCGGGCGGTTCTCTATAGCGGTGTTGAGTGGCTGACTATCGGTTGGCGCGCTTTAGCGTGCCGCTCAGGTAGTGGTCGGCGAGCTCAAAGGTCCCGGGCTGTCCAGCACCCGGCGTGCCGCGGCCATCGGGTCGCGTCCGGCGACCACGGTCCGCACGGTGCTCACGTGCACCCTGGCGGCGGCCACCAGGACGTAGTTCCATGCGAGCAGAAGGGCCAGGCCGACGACTGCTGCAACAGCCGCGGACAGGTCACTGTCGACGAAGTAGCCGATCGCCCCTTTGTGGTGCGGGCCGTGCGGGAAGTAGCCGAAGGCCAGCCCATGCATCTGCTGACCGTCGAAGGTCTGGGGAATGAAGCGGTACCAGATCGGAACGGTGATGGTCCCCAGGAAGGCCACCCAGATCGCCCAGACGACCGTGTCCAGGACGATCAGCGGGACGGCCAGCAAGGTGAAGTGCGCCAGGCCCCGCTGGGTGATCCGGTCCTTCCAGACCGCCTTCAGCGTTGGAAAGAAACCTTCCGCGGACCCCACGGGAGGCATCACGGGCAGTCCCTCGGGAATCACCGCGCGGGCTCGGCCGCGCTCCATGACCACACAGCCCCGGATGAAGTACGCGCTGCCGATGAGCAGCGGCAGGCCGGCCCAGATGATCACCAGCGCCGCGGACGTGATGGTGATGCTGGTGACGACGGCGAACAGCGCGATGCTGATGACGATCGAGCTGAGCAGGTACCAGGCCGACGCCCAGACTCCTGCAGAGAGCAACATGCGGATCGGATTGCGGTACATCCGTAGGCGCTCCCATATAGGAGTGCCGTACAGAGAAGCCATGTCATCGGTGTTCATTCGACGCTCCTGAGCATCCGCTCAATCTCGCCGACCTTCAGGCCGAGGGCCTGCAGCTCCGTGAGCAACTGGTCCTGCTTCTCCACAGCCTCTTCCGCGAGCTTGCGGTACGCGGCGAACGCGACGGCGTCCGCGCGGTGTTTCTGCAGCTGGAAGAACGACACGATGCTCACCGCGATCGCCGTGAAGATGATCCCGACGATCACCACCGCGATCAATCCGCCGTTCGAACTGCCCCCGCTGCTGGCGAGCACGACTCCCGTGTTCATCCCTTTCCACCCTTCGTGTTCGCGTCCGGCGCGGGTTCCGCGTCCCGGGCCACCGTCTCGGCGATCGTCTCCGCGTCGAGCGTCAGCGCGAACGGCTGGAGCTCGAAGTACTTCATGGCCTTGCCGTCATCGGAGAGCTCCAGCTGGCCGGCCACCATGCCGGCCGTCTCGAGCCGCTCCAGATGCATGTAGAGCAGCGCCCGGGACAGCCCCAGCCGGCGAGCGAGCTCGCTGACGTGCAGGCGCTTCCCTTCCTGAGCCGAGCGGTACAGCTCAGCGACGATGCGCAGCCGCTGGGCGTGGCCCACGGCGCCCAGCTTCGCGAGCAGTTCCTCGGTGTTCAGGGCGTCCTCCTCGTTCGCTATCACCTGTAAGCCGAGACTGACAGGTGGTCGCTGAGACTGTCAAGTGTCTGGATCCCCGCCCCAGACGCCGGCTCTGCTCTACACTGGACGCCATGAGTGAGAACTCGGGCTGGGACGCCGACGAGCGCGTCGTGGACTGGGATGAGCTGTTCGGCGAGGTGCTGCCCGAGCAGACCACGGACGATCTCGGCGATCGAGATCCCTCCTCGACCTCCGGAGCCGGCGACACCGCCCGGCTGATGGAGCTGCTGGCGGACCGGCCGCCGCACTACGAGGACTGACAGAACCGGCTTTCAGATCGGCATTGACCCGCCCGGGATCAGGGAGCTTGACACCGGCGCGGGTACCGACTAAGTTTTCACGACGTTGCCCCTTCGGGACGCGCCGCGCGAGCGGGCGATCACCCGGGGTGATCTTCAGCAGGAGCCCATTCGAACGTCCAGTCGCCGCCTTCAGCCTTTCATCGGGCCTCATGGCGTCGGCCGTGTCGTGGTCTCTTGGTGTCGGTACGCGGATATCTCTTCTCCGATCGATCGGTGAACGGCCGATTTGGAGAGGGAAACAAGTACCGATACAGTTCTGGAGCACCGCAGCGGAACGCGAGTTCCGAGGCGGACCGAAGGCCAGGTGGAAGCGCAAGACGCAGAAACGATCTGCTAAGATCGGAAATGCGGAAGGCGAGATAAACCAGCCGGAAGTGAAAATCGCAAGAAATTGCGAAAGCGCAGCGGATCTGCTAAGATCTAAAGCGAAGCAAGACAAGGAAAAACAAAAGAAATACAGCAAGACCTGACAACGCCGGGTCGCAGCCGATCGGAACGGAAGTTCCGGGACGAGTGGTTCGGGCGTCTGTTTCTTGAGAACTCAACAGTGTGCCGATTAATTTCGATGCCATGCGACCTCGGTCCTGCGCTCCTCGTGAGCGATGGTCCGAGCGTCATTGAACACATGGTTGGTAGACGCTTCCCGACCCCCGTCGGGTTGTCGGTCTACTTGCCAGGTGACTCTTCTGACACCTCATGCTGACCTTATTCCGGTCGGCTGGTGATAATCATCAATGGAGAGTTTGATCCTGGCTCAGGACGAACGCTGGCGGCGTGCTTAACACATGCAAGTCGAACGGTGAACCGCTTTCGGGCGGGGATCAGTGGCGAACGGGTG
>NZ_JAACYW010000230.1 GCF_015356825.1 Catenulispora rubra
GGGGGCTGGCGTCGGGTTAGGTGCGGTTGGGGTGTGGGTTCACAGGCGTTTTTTGACGGCTTCGCCAATGGTTGGATGGCCTCGCAGGGGACGCAGTTCGGTTGAGCGCAGCCGGTTGCGCTGGCGGCCGGCGGTTTGCGCGTCCACGACCACGCATGAGTCCGAGTCACTGCGCACGCGATGCGTAGGCGGCAATCGTCGGGCGTGGTGGGTGCCTTGAGGCCTCTGGCGGGCCTCCTCGACGAGGGAGCGACCCGCGCGTCCGACGGTTTGGCGGCGGTCCGCGACTGTTCGGCTTTCTATCCGCTGTTGCCTGCGTCGCGTTTTTCGGTGGCGGTGCTGCTTGTGGTCGCCGGGTTCTGGGTCCCTCGCCGCGTCATCGCCGTAAACGGAACCAGCCCGCTGACGCGGCGAGGGACCCAGAACCAACACCCCGCATGGTCCTTCGGACCCACGAACCACGTGGTCGGCCAGCGCTGGCCCGTCACCAACCGGCGGTGCTCCACCGAACTGCCTCGCAGTCTGCGGCGCGTTGACCGAGCAACCGCCGGAGGCGTCATGTCGTCTTTATATACGATGCCTTATCTGAGGCCTCTGCAATACGACGGTGCCATCCTTCGGCGAATCGCACATATCAGTACATGGAGCTATCGCATGTCCTTGAAATCCCTGATCTCCCTCGGCGTCGCCGCAGCCTGCGTCCTGGCCGTCGCGCCGGGCGCCGATGCTGCGGCGTCGCCGGTACCGTCGGCCAGCGCCACGACCGTTGTCGCGACGACGCCTTCGGATGGTGTCGGCGGGCTGCCTGCGTCCAGTCTGGATGGGCGGGTTGCGTACGTGCCGGGGTCTGCCGCGAAGACTTCGGCGCTGGCCGCGCATCAGGCTGGTGGCGCTACCGGGTACGACATCTCGTGGCCTGAGTGTGGGGGGCCGATGCCGCCGGTGTCGTCCATTGCCATCGTGGGTGCGGATGGTGGGCACCCGTTCAGTCAGAACCCGTGCCTGCAGCAGGAGGCGGCGTGGGCGGCGGGCGCGAGCTACCATGCGCAGTACATGGTGCTCGACTCGCCGATCGGGTTCACGTCGCCGCACGTGTTGCAGTACGCCTACCACGGGCCGGCCGGCGACTGCACCGCCACCGAGTTCTACTGCCAGTCGTTCAACTGGGGCTACAACGCCGCGTACTCCGCGGTGCGGAACGGCACCGCTGGGGGCGCGACCAGCAACAAGTGGTGGCTGGACATCGAGCTGCCGCAGGCGTCGAGCATCAACCCGCCCGGCGCGCAGTGCTACACGCCGAACTTCTGGGTCTGCGACCAGAGCCTGAACTCCACCGTCGTCCTGGCCGCCGAGATCGCGCTTCGGCAGCAGGGCAAGGACGTGGGCGTCTACTCCACGCAGAAGCAGTGGGGCGCCATCACCGGCGGCCTGCCGCTGGGCGGACCGATCTGGATCGCGGGCTACGACCACCCGGCGCCGACGTACTGTGACGTCACCAACGCGAGCAAGTACTGGTTCGCCGCAGGTGCGCCTGAGTTCGTGCAGAGCCTGCCGGCGACGTTCGACCCGGACACCGCCTGCTGAGAGCGGCAATCACGGCCAAGAGTGGCGACCGCGACACCGCTGCGGTCGCCACTCTTGGCCACTGGCCGCCGAAGCGGCTCGGCGGTCAGCTGCCGACGAGCATCTGCCAGGTCTGCGGTCCGACCTGGCCGTCCACGCCCAAGCCGTGCGCGGACTGGAACGCCCGGGCCGCGCTGGTGGTGCCGGAGCCGAAGCTGCCATCGACAGTAAGGCCGTAGCCGAACTTGTTCAGCTCCACCTGAGCAGCCCGGACGTCGTCGCCGCTGGAACCCTGCTGGACCTGCACGACGAGCGCCGACCACGTCTTCGGGCCTATCTGGCCGTCGACCCCGAGACCGTGTGCGGACTGGAAGCTCTTGGCCGCGGCCAGCGTGCCCGGCCCGAACTGGCCGTCGGCGCTGATCGAAGCACCGTGGTAGCGCAGCAGGTACTGCGCGGCCTGCACATTGCTCCCGGTGTCGCCGTCGATGACGTTCGGCCACGGCGGCGCGACGGTGCCGCCGCCGGAGGCGCCGCTCCCGGTGCCGACGAGCATCTGCCAGGTCTGCGGTCCGACCTGGCCGTCTACGCCCAAGCCGTGCGCCGACTGGAAAGCGCGGGCGGCGCTGTCGGTGCCGGAGCCGAAGCTGCCGTCGACACCGAGGCCGTAGCCGAACCGGTTCAGCTCGACCTGCGCGGCCCGGACGTCGTCGCCGCTGGACCCCTCCTGGACCTGGACGACCAGCGCGGACCAGGTCAGCGGGCCGATCTGACCGTCCACGCCGAGGCCGTGCGCGGACTGGAAGCTCTGGGTCGCGGCGAGCGTCGAGGGCCCGAACTGGCCGTCGGCGGTGATCGAGGCGCCGTGGTAGCGCAGCAGGTACTGCGCCGCCTGCACGCTGGGCCCGCTCATGCCGTCGGTGATGTTCGGCCAGGACGGCAGGACGACGCCGCCGCCCCCGCCACCGCCCTTGCCGCCCCACTGCCCGAAGTCGGCGGCCATCGCCTGGTCGAGGTCCGCGCCCTTGCCGGCGACCGTGATGTCGTTCTGGACCTGCCGCAGCTGCGCGCGGCTGTCCCAGTTCCCGCCGGACCACGCGTAGGTCTGCCAGCCCCAGGCGATCTTCCCGTTGTTGAAGAGCTCCTGGATGACGTGGTAACCGGCGTAGGCACCGGTCCGGGACCGGCCGATCACCGAGGCGACGCCGTCGAAGTAGGAGTTCAGCGCGGAGTACATCGAGGGCTGGAGGTCGAAGTCGATGCTGAAGTAGATCGGCCGCGTCGCCGGCATCCCGTCGGCCAGCGCCTGCCGCTGCGCTTCGGTGGCGTGCCCGGCGCCCTGGGAGAAGGGGTCGGAGGGGACGCTGTTCTGCCAGGACTGAAGCCCGTCGGACTCCCAGTTGGAGACGATGCCCAGACCCGCGGCGGTCAGGGCCTGCGCCTCGGACAGGGTGAGCACCTTCGAGTTCGGCAGCCAGCTGAGGTAGCGGCACACGAAGCCGTAGCCCGCGGCGGCGACCGAGCCGGCGGTGAGCGAGGCGTCGGAGTAGTCGATCCCGTACACGGTCCCCGCGGCGGCCGCCGACGCCGACTGTGCCAACCCGATGCCGGCCACGGAAGCGACCGCGGCGCCGCCGGCGAGAGTCAGCAGCCTGCGTCGGGACAATCGAGGGCTGTCATCAAACTGGTTCATGACACGGTCCAATCCTTGACGTGTGGTTGCGATGCGCAACACGGGAGCCGCAGGACGACGCGGGCCGGCCCATCGTCGGCGAACCCCGGCCCGGTATCCAGACCAGGCCGGGATGGGGAGCCGTTCCCACCACGTGACAACACCGCTACCTGCGGTTTGGGGCATCGGATCGTGCAACTGTCGACTGAGCAGTCGAACGCAGGGTGTTGAGCTGGACGTGCGCGATCACCGGGCCCCGCTCAACGAAGGCGGAGTCCGGCGTCGCAGTGTCCTGTTTATCCTGAGAGATCAGCGGCCGCTCAGTGAACCGACCACACCTGGTTGGCCTGGGTTCCGCCGCCGCCGTAGCAGTCCCAGATCTGGAGCAGCGTGCCGTCGCCGGTGCCCTGGCCCGCCGCGTCCAGGCACTTGCCGGAGTTGGGGTTCGTGATGGTGCCGTTGGCGTTGACCTGCCACTGCTGGGCCGCGGTGCCGTTGCACGACCACAGCCTCACCTGCGTCCCGTCGGCCGTCCCGGCGGCGGCCACGTCCAGACACTTGCCGGACTGCGGGTTGACGAACCGGCCACCGGTGTTCGACCACAGCTGGTTCCACGCGCCGCCGCAGTCCCACAGCTGCACCGGGGTGCCGTCGGCGGTGCCGAGGTTCTGGATGTCCAGGCACCGGCCGCTGCCCTGGCCGACGACCTCGCCGCCGCCGGAGCCACCGCCACCGCCACCCCCGCCGGAGCCGTTGGCGGTGAAGGAGAAGGAGTTCACGCCGAGCCCGGGGCCGCCCTGCCAGGGTTCGAAGCCGAACTGGACGCTGGTCAGGTACCAGGCGCTGCTCATGTAGCCGCGGCTGAGCGAGTCGTTCGTGAAGTCCTTGATGTTCACGGTGATCGCGTTGGTCGGGTTCTCCCGGACGTAGGACACGTCGTTCCAGCCGATCCCGCCGTTGTTCATCCGGGACTCCCACACGTCCCACGTCGCGCCCTCGATCGTCGCGGTGCCGATCTGCGAACCCGCGGGGCGGGGTGCGCCGGAGTGGTTCGCCCAGATCATCAGCTCCTCGCCGTCGTTCTGGCCGGAGGGGTTGGGCTGGGTGTCGAACCAGATGTCATAGGAGGCGTCCCACTGGCCGGCGGCCGTGGCGAAGTTGACGCTGGACTGCGGGTTGCCGAACGCCGAGACCTGCAAGGGCAGACCGCTGCCGGTCGAGCAGTTGCCGTAGTGGCAGCCCGCGTAGATCGACGGGTACGCCGCTGGCGCGCCGCCGGTGCTGACGTTGTGGTTCCCCGTGGTGACGGAGAACCCGTCGTTCGTCACGTCCAGGCACTGCTGGATCGTGTCGCCCCATTCGTTGTTCTGCACGATGTACTGGCCGCCGGAGACCGCGGTGCTGTCGAACTTGCCGCAGATCGTGGTGTCCGCGTGGGCGGTGGACGCGGTGAACGTCCCCGCGGCCGCCACCGCGAGCGCGAGCAGCCAGCCACGCCATCTGCGAGCGGTCGAGGATTGCCGGAACTGAGCCATGGACGAGACCTTCCGTTACGTCGCCAGAGGTGCATTTGCCAGCGCTTCCGGCATCAGCCGAGCGATCAACCTGGGGCTGGAATCCCCAGTCGATGTCACAGTGGCCACCGAATTGGAAGCGCTTCCGGTGAAGAGTAGCGACCGGATGCATGACAGGGAAGGGGCTTTGCAAGGATTCTGTTACCCGGCAGCAACAGGAACGGTCGGGTGTCCACGTGAAATGATGGGAGCGCTTCCAACGCCGTGGGAGCCAGAGCCGCTCGACCGCCCGAAAGGCAGACGCGCCATGCCCGAGGCCCCACGCCGTCAACCCACGCTCGACGAGGTCGCCGAGCGGGCCGGCGTCTCGCGCACCGCCGCCTCCCGGGTCCTGAACAACGCCCCGCACGTCAGCAAGGCCAAGCGCGACGCGGTCCAGAAGGCCATCAGGGAACTGGGATACGTCCCCAACGCGACAGCCCGGGCCCTGGCCACCAGACGGGCCAGCGCGGTGGTCCTGGCGATCACCGACGACGACTCCGCGCTGGGCCAGGACACCCCCTTCTACAGCCAGGCCATCGCCGGGGTCACCACGGTCCTGGAGGAGACCGGCCTGGAGCTCATGCTGGTCCTGGTCAACTCCCCCCGCAGCCGCTCCAAACTCCAGGACGTGCTGCAGACCCACAGCGCCGCCGGCGTCATGCTGATGGGCCGGCACGGCGACGACCCGCTCGCCGCGCTCGCCGAACAGGCCGACATGCCGGTCGTCTTCGGCGGCCGCCCCCTGAACGTCGAACCCCACTTCTACGTCGACTCCGACAACCGCGGCGGCGCCCGCGCGGCCACCGAACACCTCATCGCCCGCGGACGCAGCCGCATCGCCGCCATCACCGGCCCGCTCGACAGCGACGCCGGGCTGGCCCGCCACCGCGGCTACCTGGACGCGATGGCGGTCGCGGGCCTGGACGCCGACCGGGTCGCGCACGGCGACTACACAGAGGCCAGCGGCACCCAGGCCATGCAGGCCCTGCTGAACCAGTACCCGGACCTGGACGCGGTCGTGGCAGGCAACGACACCATGGCCATCAGCGCCCTGCGAGCACTGACGACCGCCGGCCGACGGGTCCCCGAGGACGTCGCCGTCACCGGATTCGACGACTACCTCGCCGCCCGACACACCGCCCCGCCGCTGACCACGGTGCACCAGTCGATCCAGGCCTGGGGCCGCGAAATGGCCCGGATGCTGCTCGCGGTGATCGACGGGGAGCAGCCCAGCCCGCTGATCCTGCCGACCCGGCTGATCGTGCGCGACTCCAGCTGACGCCAAGCGCTATGCCCTTCAGGACTCGCACTGATTGACGCGTCTACCTCGCAACCTGTAGGACTTGGTGGCCGTTCGACGTCACCGCCGGTCTGTCGGCGTGTTCCATAGGGGGAGCCGTGCCGACACGCCGTTCTCGAATAACCGCACTGGGCATCACCGCAGCTGTCGTCACAGCGGGCTTGGCCCAGCCGCAGCTGGCCAAGGCCGACGACACCACGGTGTCGGTCGACAACGCCCGCACCGGATGGGACAAGAACGAGCCGGGCCTGAGCCCGGCAGACGTCTCCGATCCCACATTCGGCCAGATCTTCTCGACCACGGTCGACGGCCAGGTCTTCGCCCAGCCTCTGGTGGCCGGCGGCATGCTCATCGTGACCACCGACAACAACAAGGTCTACGGCCTGGACCCGCAGTCCGGCACGATCCTGTGGACCCGGTCCGATCTGGGCCCGGCCTGGCCGGCGTCGTCGATCGACCCGCCGAACGGCTGCGGCGACCTGGGACCCACGATCGGTATCACCGCCGCCCCGGTTTACGACCCGGCCGGCAACACGGTCTACTTCACGTCGAAGACCTACGCCAACGGCGACCCGACGCAGGCGATCTGGCTGATGCACGCGATCGACCCGGGCACCGGCACCGAGCGGTCGGGGTGGCCGACCAAGATCCAGGGCTCGCCGAGCAACGACCCGGCGACACCGTTCGACGCGTTCCACGAGATGCAGCGCCCCGGACTGCTGCTCATGGGCGGTGTGGTCTACGCCGCGTTCGGCGCGCACTGCGACTTCACGCCGTGGCACGGCTACGTCGTCGGCGTCGACGCCACGACCGGGCACCAGACGGCGATGTGGACCTCGGAGACCAACGACGCCGGCAGCGGCGCCGGCATCTGGCAGTCCGGCGGCGGCCTGGTCTCCGACGGCGACGGCCGCATCCTGCTGGCCACCGGCAACGGCATCAGCCCGAAGGCCGGTCCGGGCACCAGCCCCGGCGGACACCTCGCCGAATCGGTGGTCCGGCTCCAGGTGGGCTCGGACCGGTCGCTGTCGGCGGTGGACTTCTTCAGCCCGTCCAACAACGCGACGCTGGACCTCAACGACACCGACCTGGGGTCCGGCGGTCCGGCCGCGCTTCCGGACAACTTCGGCACCGCGAAGGTGCCGCACCTGCTCTTCCAGGAGGGTAAGGACGGCCGGATCTTCCTGCTCAACCGCGACAACCTCGGCGGCATGGGACAGGGCCCCAAGGGGACGGACGCCGCCGTGCAGACCATCGGCCCGCTCCCCGGCGGCCTGTGGGGGCACCCGGCGGTGTGGGGCGGCGACGGCGGCTACGTCTACCAGGTCGGCAACCAGCAGCCGCTGATCGCGCTGCAGGCCGGGGCGACCGCGGACGGCACGCCCACCCTGACCCAGGCCGGGACCAGCGCCGACTCCTTCGGATTCACCAGCGGATCGCCGATCGTCACCTCGACCGGCACCAACTCCGGCAGCGCCGTGGTGTGGGTGGTCGACGCCCCGAGCGGGACCTGGGGCGACGGCGTGACCGGGGTGAACGCGACCCTGAATGCGTACTCTGCCGTCCCCGACGCGCACGGCACGCTCGACAAGCTGTTCTCGGCGCCGATCGGCCGCGCGGCCAAGTACTCGGTCGTGGCGACCGACTCCAACCGGGTCTACGTCGGCACCCGCGAGACCGACCTCGTGGGGAAGGTCATCGGCTTCGGCAAGCCGGCGAAGACGCCGCTGACCACGGCCCCGGTGACGTTCGGATCGGTCGAGGTGGGTCCGAATTCGAGCGCGCAGAAGCAGGTGACGCTGACCGCGACGCAGAATGGGGTGAAGGTCACCGGTGCCACGGTGAACGCCTCTCCCTTCACCGTCGACACCTCGCCGCTGGCCTCGCCGGTGACGCTGAACACCGGCGACCAGCTGACCCTGAACGTCACCTTCACTCCGACCGCCCCCGGCGCCGCGAACGGGATCATGACCGTCGCGACCAGTGCCGGAAACGTCGGCGTGTCCTTGAACGGCACCGGCCTGACCAACGGCCTCGGGGCCGCGCCGAGCCCGGTGAAGTTCCAGGACGACCAGCCGACCGGGACGCAGGAGACGATGGCGGTCCGGATCTGGAACACCGGGTCCGTGGACGAGACGATTCAGAGCGTCACGCTGCCCAGCGCCCCGTTCACCGTCCAGGGGCTGTCACAAAACACAGTCATCGGCGTCGGCAAGTCGGTCTCGGCGACGATCACCTTCGCCCCGACCGCGGCCGGCCCGGCCAGTGACCGGCTGACCGTCGTGTCGACCAGCGGCACCCTGAATGTCCCGCTCACCGGCGGTGCCGTGTCGGGGTTCGGGCACCTGCAGATGACCCCCTCCACCCTGGACTTCGGCAACGTCCCGGTCGGCTCCTCGGCGACCGTGGGCTTCGACGCGACGAACACTGGAACGGCTCCGCTGACCATCTCGAAGGCGAAGGCGCCGCTCGGGGTGTTCAGCACCACTCTGCAGATCTCGGAAGGCCAGGTCCTCGGGCCGGGACAGAGCATCCACGTGAACATGAAGTTCACGCCGACCGCGGCCGGCCTGCAGCAGGCCAAGTACGAGATCACCCCGGCCGACGGCCAGGGCGCGCTGTACGTCCCGATGAGCGGCAACGGGGTCGCCCCCAGCAGCCCGGCCTCCACCGGCAATCCCACGGTCACCCGCCCGTCCGGCGGCGACCGGTTCGGCACCGGCGTCGCGGTGTCGCAGTCGCACTGGGCCAACGCCGGCGGCGACGCCACCGGCCGTCCGACCGCGCACGTCGTCGTGCTCGCCCGCGGCGACCAGTTCGCCGACGCGCTGGCCGGCGTGCCGCTGGCCGCCAAGGCCGGGGGCCCGCTGCTGCTCACCGACCCGGCCTCGCTGACGCCCGCGACCCTGGCGGAGATCCGCCGGGTCCTCGGCACCGGCGGCGGACAGATCGACGTCCTCGGCGGCACCCAGGCGATCGCCCCCGGCATCGTCAGCCAACTGACTCACCTCGGCTACAGCGTGAACCGCTTCGCCGGCGCCGACCGCGACCACACCGCCCTGGACATCGCGCAGCGCGGCCTCGGCAGCCCGCAGCACGTGGTCCTCGCGACCGGCCAGGACTACGCCGACGCCCTCGCCGCCGGCCCGTTCGCCACCGGCCCCGCCGCGACCGCTGCCGGACCGGCCGCGGTGATGCTGACCGACGGCAAGACCCTGGCACCGGACGTGCGGGCCTTCATCGCGAGCCGGATCGCCCAGTCATCCGCCGGCGCGCCCGCGGCGTGGGCGATCGGCGGCCAGGCCGTGACGGCGACGGCAGGCCTGCCCGGCTACGTCCGGCCGCTGGCCGGCGCCACCCGCTACGACACCGACATCAAGGTGGTCCAGGCCGCCATGGCCGCCGGCGACGTCCACCAGATCGGCGTCGCCACCGGCACCGGATTCCCCGACGCCCTGACCGGCGGCGCGCTGACCGCAGCCACCGGCGGCGAGCTGGTGCTGGTGCCTTCCACACTGCCCCCGGAGACGGCGAACCTGCTCAGCGCACTCCGGCCGCAGCTGGCGTCGGTGGATCTGTTCGGTGGGACCGCCGTCATCAGCCCGGCTCTGGCCGGCCAGGTGACCTCGGCGGTGAACGGAAGGGCTCAGTAGCCTGATCCACTGATCACCGCGGTCGGCTGCCCGTGTCTCAGGGCAGGGTGACAACGACCTTCGCCGCCGAGACGCCGCCGCGCTGGAGGTCCATGGCGGCCTGGATGTCGTCCAGGCTTTTGCCGACGACCATCGGCTTCGGGGCGGCCAGATAGCTGCCGTCGGCCAGGGCCGCGGGCAGGAAGTCGCGGTAGATCGCGGTGCCGACCTCGTTGGTCTTGAGCGTCGTGCCGAAGATGTACTTCAGCCCGACTCCGCGCGTGCGCGCCGCGAACTGCAGCGCGATGTTGGCGCCGATGAGGCGCGAGAGCAGGCGCGGAAAGGCCAACCGGCCGCGGTCGGGGTCGCCCAGGTGCTCGAAGGACACCGGAGCGGTGGCCAAGGCCACGAACTTCTTGCCGCGGCACTTGCGCACGATGCGGACGCAGGACGCGGCGGAGGTGGCGCCGAAGGCGATCGCGCCGGCCAGGGTGCGGCTTTGGAAGGCCTCGATGATGTCCGGCACCACGGTCGGGCTGTTGTAGTCGAAGACCAGGCTCGCACCCAGGGCTCGGACGTAGTCGAAGTTGCGTGGCGAGGCGGTGGTGACGACCTCGTAGCCGGCGGCGACCGCGAGCTGGACGGCGTTGCCGCCGACGCTGGTGGATCCGCCCCACACCAGGACGGTCTGGCCGGTCGGCTCAGGGTTCGCCGACGGATGCCGCAGGCCCAGGTGGCCGGTCTGGAAAAGGCCGCTGGCGGCGGTGGACACGGCCAGCGGGAGCACGACGGCGTCCTCGAACGCCATCGCCTCCGGCACCGGGCAGGCCAGCTTCTCCGGGACGGCGGTGTAGTGCTGGAAAGCCCCTTCGGCGGCGCTGTTGCTGTCCTTGTCGGTCCCCACAGCGTGGCCGATCACCCGGTCGCCGACGCGGAACCGGGTGACGTCCGTCCCCACCTCGACGACCTCGCCGGCGACGTCCGCGCCGAGCACTGTCGGGTAGCGGAGCCAGCCGTAGGTCAGGCTGCCCTCGACCTGGATGATCCAGTCCAGGGGGTTGATCGCGAGCGCCCGGTTGCGGACGACGAGCTGGTCGGCGCCGGGACGGGGGTAGGGCGCCGGCCGCACTTCCAGGCGGGCGTGCTTGGCCGGGATCCAGGCGGCGGTGTTCGCGGGGACGTCGGCCGGGGTGTCGGTGGGGGTGTCCGCGGGGGTGTTTGCGGGAGTGTTTGCGGGAGTGGTCATGGAGGGGCTCCTGCCGGGCCGGTGATTGCACTTGGTGTAGTGACTTCACTGTGACAGGTGATTGCACCAAGTGCAAACAGTGACTTCACCGCGTGCAGCCACCCCGGGAGACCCGCCGGTACAGTGATGGCCATGGCACGGTGGGAACCGAACGCGCAGCAGCGGCTCCAGCAGGCGGCCGGCGCGCTGTTCGCCGAACGCGGCTACGCCGACGTCACCGTCGCCGACATCGCCGAGCGCGCCGGCCTGACCAAGCGCACATTCTTCAACCACTTCCCCGACAAGCGCGAGGTCCTGTTCGCGGACGCCGCCGCCTTCGAAGCGCACGTCCTGAAGCACCTGGCCGCGGCCGACCCGGCCCTGGCGCCCCTGGACGCCGCCGTCGAGGCCCTGGCCGGCGCTGGCCTGAGCGACCTGGCGAAGTACGGCGAGTACGCCGCCACCCGGCGCGAGCTGATCGCGTCCTCGACCGACCTCCAGGAACGCGACCTGATCAAGACGGCGGCGCTCACGGCGGCCATCGCAGCCGGACTTCTGGAGCGCGAAGCACCGCCACGGACGGCGACCTTCGCCAGCAAGGCGGCAGTCGCCGTCTTCATCGCCGCCTGTGACGACTGGATCGACGCCCCCACGGCGAATCTCGCCACCCTGATATACCAGGAGTTGGCCGAACTGCGGCGCGCGATCTGTGGAGATTAGGTTCACGGCCGTGAGCTGTGCGACCTCCACCGCTGCGGGAACACGGTGCCGGCTCAGCCCCCGATGAGCAGCGACGCCGCACGCTCGGCGACGGCAAGCACCGTGGCGTTCGTGTTGGCGGCGACGATCGAGGGCATGACCGACGCGTCGACGACGCGCAGGTTTCCGATCCCGCGAACCCTCAGCTCAGAGTCGGTGACGGCATCCCGGCCGGTGCCCATGGCGCAGGTGCCGACGGGGTGGAAGAGCGTGCTGGTCGTCAGCCGCAGATACGTCCGGAGTTCGTCGTCGCCGACCATCGCCGCGCCCGGGGCCGCTTCGCCGGTCCGCCACGGAGCCAGCGCGTCCGCGCCACCCAGCTCCCGGGCCCGGCGCAGCGCGGTCACCATCAGATCCAGATCGCGGTCGTCTGCATAGCATCCGAGATCGATGACGGGAGCCACCTCGATGGACGGCTCGACGAGTCTGACGCTACCTCGGCTGTACGGCCGCTGTAGCGAGAACAGCACCGTGTACCCATCGGCCCGCTCGGGCCGCCAGGCCGAACTCCCCCACGGTTCGCTCGCCGCGCCCGGCGCCCGGTGCGGCAGCGGGAAGTGCAGGAACACGAACTGGAGGTTCGGATCCGATGCGGGGTCGCTGCGCAGGAGCACGTGCGGCATGTCCGGTGCCACGCCGAAGTCGATGGGCCCCTCCGCGTCGAAGGTCACGTGGGCGAACGGGTGGTCCTGGAGGTTTTCGCCGACGCCCGGCAGATCGTGCGCCACCTCGATGCCCAGAGCGCGCAAGTGCTCGGCTGGGCCGATCCCCGAGACCATGAGCAGCTGCGGCGATCCGATCGCACCCGCCGCGAGCACGACCTCCCGAGAGGCGTGCGCGCTGAACTTCTGTCCGTGGACGGAGTACTCCACGCCGATACACCGGCGTCCGTCGAGGAGCAGGCGCTGCGCGACCGCGTCGGTGACGACGGTGAGGTTCGGCCGGTGCTGTGCCGGGCCGAGGTAGGCATCGGCAGCACTCTGCCGCGCGCCGCCGACGAGGTTGAGTTCGGTGCGGGCGACGCCTTCGGCGTGTTCGCCGTTGCCGTCCGCGCTGCGCGGTACGCCGGCCTGCGCGGCCGCCTCGTAGCAGGCGTCGTAGAAGGATCCGGGCTCCGCCGCCGGACCCGGCGCCACGATCATGGGCCCGTCGGTGCCGCGCCAGGCGGGGTCGATCCCCGGGGCGGTCTCGCTGCGCTTGAGGAAGGGCAGCAGCGTGTCGAAGTTCCAGCCGGTCGCCCCGGCCTGCTCCCACGCGTCGTAGCTGGACCGGTGGGCACGCACGTGGGCCATCGAGTTGATCGCGCTACTCCCGCCCAACACGCGTCCGCGCGGAACCGGGATCACGACGTCGTCGAGCCCGGCCTGGGGCGCACTGCGGAACGCCCAGTCGGCCGACGAGTCCCACATCCCGACGTAGTCCAGGCTGTCGCCCGGGACCTTCTCGCCGCCGGCTTCGAGGAGCAGCACCCGGGTGGCAGGGTCCTGCGACAGCCGGGATGCCAGCACGCATCCGGCGGTTCCGGCGCCGACCACCACGAAGTCGTAGTCACCTGCGTAGTCGCTCATCGCTGATCGCTCTTCTCTGATGCGGACTGGTCTGCTGTGAACTGGCTGCGCCGACGGAAGGACTCCGCATAGGCGAGAGACCGGAACGCGAGGACGGGATCGTCAGACAGCTCGATGCCGTCGGTCAGGCGCGAGGGGTCGAAGCTCTGCGCGGACCAGTGCTCCTGGTCCTCGACCGGAGCCGTCAGCTCCAACCGCCCCACCGCGAGCTCCCTGCGCTCAGCAGGCCAGGCGACGGTCGGGTCGTAGGTGGGGTCGCCGGCTTCGCCGAGCTGGACGTAGAGCGTGAAGACGACCGGCTCTCGTTCGAGCCGTTCGTGCAGCTCCGCGGTCAGATAGTCATCGGCCTTCGTCGCCGCCTCCTCGGCGGTCAGGTTCGTCCGTCCGGCCGCAGGCTGCCAGCGGTAGCGCACCGGCTGCCGCGCGCCGTCGGCGTCGACCCAGAGAAAGGCGTGGATGGCCCAGTAGGCGGCGCTGCCGTAGCTGGCCGGCACCGGCGGCTGCTGGGTGATCGGCCCGGCGAGGTGCGGATGCTTTGCGACGTACTCCTGCACTCTGGCCGGGTCCGGATGTCCGCTGGTCGGATCGGGCGCCAGCGCCTCGGTCAGCCCGAGGAACTCGGCCGGCGTGGCTGCCACGAACAGCGGCACGGTGATCGCCAGCAGATCGGTGGCACTGCCGTCGGGGAGGTGGAAGCGCGTGGCCATGCCGCGGGTCACCGGGGCCGCGTCGGGGACGTGCGGATTCCCCTCCGAGTTGGAGAACCGCACGGTGACGGGGACCGGCTCCTGCTGGAGATGGGCCGCGGTGGTCAGCTCGGCCGCTGCGCCCGTCGGGGTGAACGTGCCGGTGAAGCACGCTCCCCGCGCACTGGACCGCCGCCGGTCCGGATACGCCGCCCCGGCCATCCGTTCCATGCTGTCGACCACCTGCGATGCGGTCGGATCGACGGGGCACCGCGCCGTCGGAGTGTTCGAAGAATTCGGTTCCACGGACCCACGATCGGCGGCGGCGCTTTCCTGCCGCTTTCCGGACGCTGTCCCGGACGTTGCACAATCGCGGTATGCGATTTCGACTGCTCGGCCGTCTTGACCTGGACGGTGACGGCGGAGCGGTGCCCCTGTCCGGCGCGGTGCCCCGCGCGATCGTCGCCAGGCTGCTCCTGGCGCGCGGCGACGTGGTGCGGCGTGAGCTGCTGATGGACGACATCTGGGAGGACCGCAGGACCAAAGACCCGGTCAACGCGCTCCAAGTCCAGATCGCCAAGCTGCGCACCGCCTTCGCGGCGCACGGCGAGCACGACCGGTTGCTGTTCCGGCACGGCGGCTACCAACTCGTCCTCGGCCCGCGCGACGAACTCGACGTGGCGCTCTTCGAAGCCGCCGCCCGAGAAGGCCGGGAGCGGTTGGCCGCCGGCGACTACCGACAGGCTGAGCGGGTGTTGCGGCAGGGCCTGGCGAGATGGCGCGGCCCGGCGTTGCAGGACGTGGCCGGTCCCGTCTTCGAGGCCGAGCGGTCCCGCCTCGACGACCTCCGCCGGACCGCGATCGAGGACGCCGCCTCCGCGGCCCTGGAACTCGGCCGGGCCCAGGATACGGTCGCCGAGCTGCGGACCCTGGTTGCCGAGGCGCCACTGCGCGAGCGGTCGCGCGTGCGGCTCATGCTCGCGCTATCCCGTGGAGGGATGCCCGCCGAGGCGCTGAACGTCTACGAGGAAGGCCGCCGACTGCTGCGCTCCGAGCTCGGCGCCGATCCGTCGCCGGAGATGCGCGACCTGCATGCGGCGATTCTCCGCCACGACAAGACCGTCTCTGCGCTGCGGCCTGCCAGCGCCCGGGTGTCCCGGCCTGCTGCCGCCCCGACCCCGAGGCCCGCCGACGGGAACCTGGTCCGGCCGGTGGGCACGTTCGTCGGGCGCGGCGCCGATCTCGACGCCCTCGGTGCGCTGATCGACCGGGAGCGGCTGGTGACCGTCCTGGGGCCGGGAGGCGTCGGGAAGACCCGGCTGGCGATCGAGGAGTGCACGCTGCTCCGTCCGACGTTCGACGCCGTGTGGTGGGTCGATCTGGCTGCGACGGACGACGCCGGTGTGTCCGCCGCGATCGCGGCCGCCCTCGGCCTCTCCGACACCGCGATGCGCCCTGGTGAGCAACCCGACGACTACGTCCACCGGCTCGCCGCGTTCCTGGCCGGGCACAAGGCGCTTCTTGTACTCGACAACTGCGAACATCTGCTGGACGGCGTCTCCCACGTCGTCGCGGCGCTCCTGAGCCAGTGCCCGGCGCTGACGGTCCTGACCACCAGCCGGTCGCCGCTCCAGACCGCCGGCGAAGCGCTGTATCCGCTCGCCCCGATGTCCGACGTGGACGCCGCCGACCTCTTCGTCTCGCGGGCGATGCTGGCCGATCCGTCGTTCGTCGCCGATGAGGAGCTGCTGGCTGGCATCCGGTCCCTGTGCCGCCGCCTGGACGGTCTGCCTCTGGCCGTCGAACTGGCCGCCGCGCACGTCCGGTTGCTGTCCGTCCGGGAGATCGAAGAACGTCTCGACGACCGTTTCGCCCTGCTCGCCAAAGGCAAGCGGACCGCACCGGACCGGCACCGCACGCTGCGCGCCGTGCTCGACTGGAGCTACACGCGGCTGGACGAGTCCGAACAACAGCTGTTCCTCCAGCTCGCGCTGAACGTCGGTGGCTGTTCGTTGAAGGCGGCGGAGACGATCGCCATGTCGCCGGCGATGGACGCGGCGCTGGTACTGGCGACTGTGGAGAGTCTCGTCGACAAGTCACTCCTGGTGCCCGTCAGCACGCCCTTCGGGAGCCGGGTACGGATGCTGGAGACAGTGCGCGAATACGCGCTCGCGCGCCTGACCGAATCAGGCTCCGCGCCGCAGGCCGAACAGCGCTTCATGGCTTGGGCCGCCGGCTTCGCTCGCGAGGCGGCGGACGGAATCGCCTCCGGCGACCAGCGGTGGTGGGCCGGAAAGGTCACCGAGGAGACTGCGAACATCAAGGCGGCCTCCGACCTCATGGTGCTCAGGTCGCAGGCTTCGAACTCGCTCCTGCTCGAAGCGCGGCTCGGGTACTACTGGTTCGTCAGCGGCCGCGAGGCGGAAGGCATCGAACCTCTGCGGCGCAGCCTTCACGCCTACGACGTTTCGGCGGAAGCGCTGGTTCAGGCGGAGGGGCAGGCGGCGCCGCGAAGCGAAGAAGAGGAATGGGCGCTGTTCTACGCCGTCGCCTGGCTGGTGTGGCTGAGCCACGAATCCGGTCGGCACGTCGAGGCCGCCGAATACATCCGCAGGCACGAGGAGGTATGGCAGGGCTCGAACAGCGACCTTCTCAAGGTCCTGGGACGCTGCTACGTCCCCCTCTACGCGATGCTGACCGGGCAGGACGACCTGGACCGGGAGTTCGCGGCGGCCGACGCGGCGCTGGCGGGCACCGACCTGAACTGGGAACGCGTCGTCCTGCACACCAAATGGTCGACGTACTGCCTGCGCCAGGGCGACGGCGAGGCCGCACGCCGGCACGCCGCCGAAGCCGTGGCCGCCTCGCAGGCCGCCGACGACGGCTTCGCCCGCGCCTGGTCGCTCACCCTCGGCGGCGACGCGGACGAGACCCGCGGCCGGCGGGCCGACGCGCGCCGACTCTGGACCGAGGCCGCGGCGGTGTTCGGCGCCATCGGCGCCCGCACCCGCTGGGCGTACGCCGCGCTCCGCATCGCCTTCCTGGACGTCGCCGAGGGCGATCACGCCGCAGCCGAGCGGCACCTGACGGACATCCGGCGAGTAGCCGCCGAGCTGAGCGCCGACGACCTGCACGCGGCGGTGACGAACCTGCGCGCGCTGTCGGCGCTTCAAGAGAACCGGCGGAACGACGCCGAGGCCGGATTCCGCAGCGTGTGGGAATCCGGCACGTCGACGCCGGCCCGGAAAGCCGTCGCAGGCTTGGGGCTCGCCGTGACGACAGCGACCGGAAAGCCGGGCAGCCCCACTGGGGCGCAGGGATATGTCGAGCAAGTACGTGGGCTGCGACCGTGGTTGCTTGATCCGCTGACCAGGCGCGCCGTCGACACGTTGCTGGACAACGTCTCCGCGCTGATTGCCGCGCCGGATTCCAGCGGTATGGGCGGTTTCGCGTGGGCTGGAGAACCACTCCTTGACGAGTCGTCAGTTCGTGCGGCCTTCTGCTGACCATGGAGTGAAATTGGCTTCTGCGGTACTGCGGAAGTCCAGTAATCTGTCCAGATCTGTACACCTACCCCACGCGCGGCAGCAGCACGTGGGACCGTCGGGAGCGCACAACCAGATGGCTGCGAACGAGGCACCGGATCCCTCGCAGGCTCGTAACCTGGAGGAGTTCATCGCGGTCCTCGGAGAGCTGCGGCAATGGGCCGGCGGCCCGTCCTACCGGGTGTTGGCCAAGCGCGTCGGCCCGCTGATGCGGCCGCCGCAGCTCGTCGCGCACACCACCGTCACCGGTGTCTTCCAGCCCCAGCGCCGCCGTCTGGACATCGATCTCGTGACGACGATCGTCCGGGCACTCGGCGTGGCCGAGCCGGAGGTGGCGCGCTGGCGGCAGGCCTGCATCCAGGTGCATGTCAACGCCAAGACCGGCGGCCCGGCCGAACCGCTCCGGCAGCTGCCCCCGGACCTCGCCACCCTCACCGGGCGCGACGCCGAACTCAAACAACTCCTTGACATCGCGGCCGCCACCGGCGACAAGGCGCGGACGGTGGTGGTCTCCGCGATCGACGGCATGGCCGGGATCGGCAAGACCGCCCTGGCCGTGCACGCCGCCCACCTCGCGGCCGAGAACTTCCCCGACGGGCAGCTGTTCGTCGAACTGCACGCGCACACCGCCGGCACCGACCCCCGCGACCCGAACGAGGCCCTGGGCCGGCTGCTGCAGGCCCTCGGGCTGGACCCTCAGGCCATCCCGCCGGAACTGGACGAGAGGGCGAAAGCCTTCCGGAACCGCCTGGCCGGTACCCGCACCCTGATCGTGCTGGACGACGCCGCGAGCGAGCAGCAAGTCCGCCCTCTGATTCCGGCGACTCCCGGCTGCCTGGTCCTGGTCACCAGCCGCAACCGCCTCAAGGCCCTGGACGACGCCCACCCGCTGCCGCTGGACGTCCTGGACCCCGCCGACGCGATCGCCCTGCTGCGCCGGCACGCCGGGCGCGGCCGGATCGCCGCCGACGACCCGGCCGCCGCGCGCATCGCCGAGCTGTGCGGACACCTGCCGCTGGCGTTGCGCATCACCGCCACCAACCTGGCCCACCGGCCCGCCTGGACCACCGACCACCTGGAGACGCGGCTGCGCACGGGCCTGGCCGACCTGGCCGCCTTCGACGACGGCGACCGCCGGGTGCGCGCCGCCTTCGACCTGTCCTACAACAACCTCACCCCCGACCAGCAGGCCATGTTCCGCCACCTGGGACTGGTCCCCGGCCAGGACAGCGACCTCTACGCGGCGGCCGCGCTCCTGGACACCGGCCTGTTCGAAGCCGACACCCTGCTGCAGGACCTCACGGACCGCAGCCTGCTCGCCGAGACCGCCCCCGGCCGCTACCGCCTGCACGACCTGCTGCGCGAATACGCCCGCGCCCTCGCCGCGACCCATGAGTTCACCGAGCAGCGCACGACGGCACTGGACCGCCTCCTGCACTACTACGCCCACACCGCACAGACCGCTTCCAACGCCATCGCCCGATTGCCCCGCCCCGCGCCCGACAGCCC
>NZ_JAACYW010000231.1 GCF_015356825.1 Catenulispora rubra
AGGTAGCTGAGGCCACCGGGCCGAGCCGCAGCCTGGCGGAAATCGGTGGGCCGAGCCTTCGCCGCGCCAAAGTAGCTGGGGCCGTCGGGCCCGGGCCGAGATTCGAGGAGATCGGAGCGGCCGTCGGGCCGAGCCCCCGTCTGGCGGAGGTCGGCGGAATCGTCAGGCAGAGTTCCGGCGTCGGGGAGGTCGGTAAGCCGGGCGGGCTGAGTGCTGGCCTGGCTGCGGTCGTCGAGGCGGGGGCCAGCCTGGCGGAAGTCGGTGCGGCTGTCGGGCTGGGTGGCCGCCTTGGCGAGGTCGGTGGGGTTGTCGAGCGAGACCCCGGCCTGGCGCAGGTAGTTCGGGCCGTCGGTGTAGTGCTTGTTGATGTCGGCGGCGCCGGTGCGGTGCTTGGGCAGGAGGGTGCCGGCGGTCAGCATGGCCTTGATTGGTAGGCGGTCGGCGTTGAGCAGGTCTGTGCGGAGGGCTTGGCCGGCGGGGCCGAGGCGGTCGGCTGCTTCGGTGAGTCGGGAGCGCAGGGTGCCCAGGGTCCGAGTCAGCGGCGCTCGGCCTTCTGCTGCGAGGCCGAAGGCCAGGGCTGCGGCGCAGAGGTGGGTGGTGATGGTGGTGAACAGGTCGGTGAGGGGGCGGTCCTGGTTGGTGGGGATTCTTGGGTCGTTGAAGTCGGCGAGGCCGGGGAGGAGGGGCCTGATATCTGTGGCCCGGGTGGTGTTGATCCGGAGGCCGTCGTTGTCTTTGTAGAGCAGCCGCAGCCGGGTCCGGCCATCGAGGCGGTCGAATACCAGTGAGGTGTTCTGCTGATGCGACTCCAACGCGATGCCGTAGCCGAACAGCGTGGTCTGCCAGTCGATCAGCAGCGCCAGGAAGTCCTCGTACAGCCCCAGGACCGAGCCGGCGTAGAAGCGGTCGGCCAGCGCGTCGATGACCAGCCGTCCGTCTGGCGCCACGGCCAGCAGCGCGGCCAGGGAGACGGTGACGGCGTCGTCGAGTCCTGTCGGCAAGCGCCGCAGTAGGACGGCGGCCAGCTCGTGGTCGGCATGCGCGTAGCACTGCTCGTCGGCGTGCAGCACGCGACCGGCGAACCGCGGCTCGCGGGCGATCACCGCCTCGATCAAGCGCTGGCCGGCGGCGCCGTCGACCAAGGTGCCGGGCTTGATGGTGCGGCGGTTACGCAAACCCAAGGTGGCGGTGGCGAGGGGCAGCTTGAGGTGGTGGACCGGGTCGTCGGCGACCGCGACAGTACGCATCGACAAAGTCGGCAGCACCCTGAGTCGCGCCTCGGGCACGAGGCGGGCGCCGGGTACCAGGCGCGCGAAGTCCTCCCCCGCAGTCAGCGGGTGGACGGGGATGGTGTGGAAGGACCCTGCGATCCCTAGGTCCCCGGCCGTTGGCCACCAGGCAGGCAACGATTCGGGCCCGTGCGCGAAGAGAGCCCCCGAGGGCACGGCAAGCCAGCGCAGTTCGAAAGCAGGATGGAACTCCGGCGCGTAACGTCGCAGCTGCGACGCATCCAGCCCGGCGCGTCCGCGAGCGGTCGGATATACCGGATGGTCCAGGTACGCGGCGAGGGTGTCGAAGGCGAGCGACGCGCCGAGGCCGGTCCAGTCGGCAGGGTCAGCGCCGTAGACGTCGGCGAGCGCCGCGCGGACAGTCGGCCGAGCCCCCTCGTGCAGCCGCATTGTGTCCAACGTCTGCCGACACTCCTGCACGAAAGCCACGTAGCCCGGCCGGTCTTCAGGATCGGCCAGCTCAGTAAGCCGCGCGAGGATCGCCGCCAGGTCCGTGAGCAGCACGCCATCCACCTGAAGCTGAGGCAGTCGCGCGGCGAAGTCGCCCTGGAATCCGTCGCCAGCGACCGGCATGGCTAACGTCCGCCACGTCCACCACAGCCCGTCAGGCCTCTGATTCAGCGCGCCATCGCTACGCATCCCCAGCACGTCCTCACGCAGCAGCGCCGACAGAACCCGCATCGTCAGCAGCTCGTCAGGGCTCACGACGTGATCTCCCAACGGTTGGCAGCAATGAAATCGGCGACCGCTGTATCAACAGTGTCCTGATTCGAGCCCACAGCCCAGACCACACCGAGATAGTCGCGATTGGTCCGATGAAGCTCGTGACGTTCGCCGATCCCGCGCACCGGCCGATAGGAAAGCCGCACGCCGTCCTCATCACGGTCATACGCAGCCGGCGCCGAAACGAGCGTGCCAGCACGATCGGCGAGCACCGGCTCGTTGCGGGCCCGACGGTCAGCGCGGGCTCCGAGGTCGGCGGGCAGTTCCTCTCCCAGGTGCGCGCGCAAGACCAGTTCGAAGAACGGGATCTGGAGAATCTGCTCCAGCATCAGATCGCACTGGTCCCCGATAGCGCGGTAGTTGACCTCGATGATCCGAACCCGACCGTCAGGCTGGAGCACGAATTCGGTATGGCACGCGCCAAGCCCGACCCCGATCGCGTCGAGTTGCGCCAGAACCTGGTCGAGAACCGCCTGCGGGTAGGCCGGGATGTAGGTGAGTACTTCTTCGATGAAGTCCGGCGGAAGCGAGAGCCGGGTCTGGAAGCCGCCAAGGACATGACGGCGCCGACCGTCCCCGAGAGTTTCCAGCGTGTGCAGCCCACCTTCGAGGAACTCCTCCAGCACCAGCGTGGCGCCGGCTCTGCGACCGCGGATCTCCTTGACACGCTGCGCGAGCTCGGCAGCATCCGCGACCAGGACGACGTCCTCACTGGCCACGCCCTCACGCGGCTTGAGCACGCACGGAAACGGAGGCTGGAGAAGGCTGACGTCCTGATCCGGCGCAAGCTCCGCCGACCACACCGCGTCCACACCGGTCGCAGCAAGATGGCGCCGCAACAGGCCCTTGTTCTTGGCGCGCAAAGCGGCCCGCCAGTCCTTACCCGCGAGACTGAAGTATTCGGCGACCAAAGCAGTCTGGACCTGGAGATGGTCGCCGTTACTGAATAGCGCGTCCGGCGCGTGATGAGCAGAGATGACGCCGACGACTTCGCGGAAGTCCCGCACATCGCACTGGATCACCTCCGGCTCGAAATCACGTACGGGAAATACCACCTGACCGTAGGCGCGACGGTGCGCGTCAGCATCGTCAGTAAGCACCGTGACGTCGAGCCCAAGCCGCGCCGCCGCAGGCAGAAAGCCGTCTGTGAGCGCGTCGGTGGGATTAAGGGCTGTCACATAGAGCCGCATTGCCGGAATGGAGGAAACCGAGGAAGCCGCCATGTTCGGCGGGCCGATGAAGGACACCGCGCCAGTTTAGGTTAGCCTTACCTAAGAACGTCAACCCGACCGGAAACGGCCGGGAGCCTGCCGCTGTCCCCCTACTGAATCAGATCCTGGAGTCACCATGCTGACCGCCGCGTATCAGCGCCTGACCAGCACGTGCCCGGCGCTGCGCGTCAGCATCAGCGACCCGACGTCGGACCCCGACTCACCATGGGTCCGCACAGACCGCCTGGCCACCTCAGCCGAGAGCCTGATCGCGTTCGAAGCCGCACGCATCGCCACATCCCACGGCACCGCCCCACCAACCCACGTCGCCGCGTCACGGCTGCTCCACCACTACCTGTGGTCGGTCGCGCTGCTGATCAGCGGACCCTGGTACCTGGAAGGACGGGTGCCCGAGCTCCGCACGTCCGACGTCTGGATCGACCCGCCGACCGGCGACCTCACGCTCCGACCCGGCCGCTCGACACCCGGCGACGAGAGCACGCTGCGCGAGGCCGTGGCCACGCACGTCGAGCCCGCGCTCGCCGCCTTCCGGCCGTTCACCAAGCGCGGTCAGCGCGCGCTGTGGGGCATGGCAGCCGACGACCTGGTCTCCGGCATCTGGCACCTGGCCCGCATGCTCGGCGAGGAGGCACGCGGCGTTGAGGTTGCCGCCGCAGTGCTGCCCGGCGGCGACGCAGGGCTGCCCGGCGGCGACGCAGGGCTGCCCGGCGCGGCCGACTTCCGCCTCCTGGCCGATGCCGCGGGGCGCGAGCACTGGACGCGCACGCGCGTCAGCTGCTGCCTCTACTACGCGATCGAGCCGGCGGAGAGCTGCCTCACCTGCCCGCGAGTCTGCGACGACGAGCGGGTGCGGCGGCTGGGCGTCTGACCGAGCGGTAGCCGACGGATGGGGACGACCAGCCGATCGGCGGGCTCAATCCGGCCGCGTGTCGGGTACCCGGAGCGCGACACGGAAGCCAGGATGGCTGGCATGATCCAGCCGACCCTTGGCGCCGACCAGACCGAGCAGGCTGACCAGGCTGACCAGGCCAAGCAGGCCAAGCAGGCCGACCAGGCCGAGCAGGTGCCCACCGCGCCATCGGCAGCCCCGCGGATCGACACGATCTCCCCACCAACCCGCCTCATCGGCCTCGACCTGGCCCGAGCCCTCGCCGTGTTCGGCATGTTCGCCGCGCACGTCGGCCCCGATCCGTCGGTCGGCGGTCCGCTGGGCGCGCTGATGCTCCTGTCCCACGGACGCGCGTCGGCGTTGTTCGCGCTCCTGGCCGGCGCCTCGCTGGCGATCATCGCAGGCAGGCGGGTCCCACGGACCGGAGCCGCAGGGCGGCAGGCCGTGGCGCGGATCGTCATCCGGGCCGTGTTCCTACTTGCGCTCGGAGTCGCACTAACAGCGTCAGACACGCCGGTCGAGGTCATCCTCGCCTACTACGGCGTCTACTTCCTGCTCGCGTTGCCCCTGGTACGCCTGCGAGCCGGCACGCTCGCGGCCATCGCCGTGGCGTGGGCCCTTGCCGGCCCGCAACTCTCATACCTACTGCGCGCCACCTTCGAACTCGGCGACGGCACGACCGGCCGCTTCGAGGGCCCGATCGCCCTGCTGCTCACCGGCGGCTATCCGGCGCTGACGTGGATGCCGTTCGTGATCGCCGGCATGGCGCTGGCCCGCCTCGACCTGAGCGCCACGAACGTACTCAAGCGCCTGGCAGCCCTCGGCACCGGTCTCACAGCCACCGGCTACGGCCTGTCCTGGCTCCTCTTCCACGTCTTCCCGCACCTGACGGACCTGGCCACCGTCGGATCCGGCACCAGCGCGGAAGACGGCACCGTCTCGACCGACAGCACCGCCAACCTCCTGGTCGCCTCCCCACACAGCGGCACCACGTTCGAAATCCTGGGCAGCACCGGCGTCGCGATCCTCGCCGTGGTCGGCAGCCTCACGCTCCTCGACCGACTCCCCCGCGCGCGCCGCCTCCTGGCGCCGGTGATCGCCGTCGGCACGATGTCCCTGACCGCGTACGTCGGCCACATCGTCGCCATCACCGTCCTCGGGATCGACGAACAGTCGGAAGAACCGTTGTGGGTGCTGCTCGTGTTCATCGCGACGGCTATCACTTTCGCAGGCCTCTGGTCCCGCCGGTTCCAGCGCGGGCCGCTGGAGTACCTGCTCAACGCGGCCACCAAGCCCGCGGCCCGGCTCAACCGCGCCTAAAGATCCCGCTACGCGCCGCCGGCGAAGCCCGGATCTACTAGCCCACGCAGTACCCGGGATGATCGCTGTCCTCGCGCGCCCCGGTTTCCCGCAGCGCAGCGCTCAGCCCCTTGATGTTAACCAATCCTTTGCCTCCGACGGTGTTCCACTTGTCACGGTCCGTATCTAGCATCACCGGTGCTGCCTTCCCCACGCCCCACCGCTCCCACAAGGAGAGATTCCATGCGCATGAATCGCAAAGCCCTGTCGCTGACCGCGGCTCTCGGCACCGTCGCGCTGGCCGCCGCCGTCGTCCCCTTCGCCACGGCGTCCACCCCCACCACGCGGGTCGCGTCCCCGGCCACCGCCGGCGTGGTCCCGACCCCCGACCACGTGGTCGTCGTGATGGAGGAGAACCACTCCTACGACGACATCATCGGCAGCTCCGACGCCCCCTACATCAACTCCCTGGCATCCTCCGGCGCGCTGCTGACGAACTCGTTCGCCATCACCCACCCGAGCGAGCCGAACTACATGGCGCTGTTCGGCGGCGACACCTTCGGCCTGTCCTCGGACAAGTGCCCGGTCAGCGAGGGCAACACCGCGAACCTCGGTTCGGAGCTGCTGGCGGCCGGCAAGACCTTCAAGGGCTACTCCGAGAACCTGCCGAAGACCGGCTCGACGAGCTGCACCTCCGGCGCCTACGCGCGCAAGCACTCGCCGTGGGTGAACTTCAGCAACGTGCCGAGCTCGGACTCGGTGTCGTTCAGCCAGTTCCCCAGCGACTACTCGACGCTGCCGACGCTGTCGTTCGTCATCCCGAACCTCGACGACGACATGCACGACGGCACCGTCGCCGACGGCGACAGCTGGCTGCAGAACAACCTGTCGGCGTACGCGACCTGGGCCCAGTCGCACAACAGCCTCCTGATCGTCACCTGGGACGAGGACGACTACACCGAGAGCAACCAGATCCCGACGATCGTCGTGGGCGCCGGTGTGAACCCCGGCCAGTACAGCGAGCAGGTCGACCACTACAACCTGCTGGCCACCCTGGAGCAGATGTACGGCCTGTCGCCGGTCGGCAACAGCTCGGGTGCCGCTGCGATCACCGACATCTGGAGCTGAACGCGCGCCTGACCTGATCGGCGTGACGCGCGGCGGACGACCCGAGCCATCCGGGTCGTCCGCAGTGTGCTGTGTGCTGTGTGCTGTGTGCTGTGTGCACGATCAGAGCTCGTATTCAGACTAGGAAAGGAACCCCCAGCGTCATGCGCCGTGCCTCCTGGCAGGTACGCCTCGCGGTGCTGCCGATCGCGGTGGCCGTCGCCGTGGCGGCGGGCGTCGCGCAGTCTCATCCGGCGGTGGCCGGCGGCCCGATCGCCGTCCGCACCACCGGCTGCGGCACGCCTCCCGACGCCGCCGACGCCGGCCGCGTCGACTTCGCGGTCACCGACGACACGGACGTCTTCGCGACGGTCTACCTCGTGGACACCGCCAACCGGGTCTACGCGGAGATCCCGTGGCTGACCCCGGGGCGCACGCTGCCACTGGCCACGACCCTCGGTGCGGGCCGCTACGCGATCCGCTGCGTGCTGTCCAACGGCAAGGTCCACACCACATCGCAGTTCTCTGTCTCGGGGACGACTTCCGACGCGGTCGCCGGCTATAAGCCGCTGCCCGACCTGGACCTGACGGCGCCGGTCAAGGCCTACCGCGCGTGGCTGGCTAGCGCTCTGCCGAAGCTGCTCGCCGCATCGCAGACACTGGACGGCGACGTCGCGCGCGGCGATCTGCAGGCCGCGAAGACCGACTGGCTGACGGCCCACCTCGACTACGAGCGCCTGGGCGCCGCATACAACTCGTTCGGCGACTTCGACGCCGCGATCGACGGGACCGTGGCGGGGCTGCCGGACGGCGCGGCGGACAAGAGCTGGGCCGGTCTGCACGCCATCGAATACGAACTCTGGCACGGAGGTTCCACCTCCTCTATAAGGCCACTGACTCAGGCCTTGGTCACCTCGGTGCAGGGGTTGATCGACGACTTCCCGAGTGAGGAAGTCGATCCCGGCGACCTGCCGCTGCGCTCCCACGAGATCCTGGAGAACACCCTGCAGTTCCAGATCACCGCGACGGCGGACGCCGGCAGCGGCACGAGCCTGGCTACGGCGTACGCGAACACTGAGGGCACGCGCGAGGTGCTCAGCGTTCTGGCTCCGCTGATCGACGACCGGGCTCCGGGCTTGCGTGCCAGGCTCGACGCGGAAATCAGCACCCTGCAAAGCGACCTGACGGCGACCCGTGATGCCTCCGGCGCCTGGACGCCGGCTCCGGCCATCACCAGCACGCAGCGCCAGCGCATCGACGCCGGCCTGGACCAGCTGCTCGAAGACCTGTCCACGATCCCTGATCTGCTGGCCCCGAGGACGAACGCATGACCGGCCTGGCGAGACGTTCATTCCTGCGCGGTGCGGCGGTCGGAGCCGCGTCGGCTGCCGCGGTTGGTGGCGCGGCGGGGGTCGCTGCGGCGGCTGTGGCGGACTCTGGTCCTGGGCCTTCGGGACGTCGGATCGCTTTCGAGGGCGCGCATCAGGCTGGGATTCTCACGGCGCCGCAGGATGCTGTGACGTTCGTAGCGTTCAACGTCACGGCGCGGGGCGAGGCCGATCTCAGGGTTCTGTTTCAGACGCTCACCGAGCGAGTCAGATTCCTGACGTCCGGGGGTTCGCCGGCGGCGACCGACGTGGCGTCTCCGCCGACCGACAGCGAGACGATCGGCGCGAGCGTCCCGTCCGACGGTCTGACGGTGACGGTCGGGGTCGGGGCGTCGCTGTTCGACGATCGCTTCGGCCTGGCGAGCCGCAAGCCGGCCCGGCTCACCGCGATGCCGGTGTTCCCGGACGATCACGTCGAGGGGTCCACGGAGCTGCACGGGGATGTGATGCTCCAGATTTGCGCGGACTCGCGGGACACGGTGATGCACGCGTTGCGTGACATCGCCAAGCACACGCGCGGCGGGATGCAGCCGTCGTGGAAGGTCGACGGCTTCCACGCCGCGCCGCGGCCCGACGGAACGCCTCGCAACCAGCTCGGGTTCAAGGACGGCATCGCGAACCCGGACGTGTCGAAGAGCTCTGTGACCGAGGACCTGATCTGGACGCGGGGCGGTGGCGCCGAGCCGGCCTGGACGGAGGGCGGCTCGTACCAGGTGGTGCGGATTATCAGGATGCTGGTGGAGTTCTGGGACCGGGTGTCGTTGCACGAGCAGGAGAACATGATCGGCCGTCGGCGCGACAGCGGGGCGCCGCTGGGCGGCTCGGCGGAGCACGACACGCCGGACTACCCGGCGGATCCGCGCGGCCTGGTGATCCCCGCGCACGCGCACATCCGGCTGGCGAACCCGCGCACCGCCGCGACCGCGAAGCAGCAGATCCTGCGACGGGGCTACAACTACGAGCGGGGCCTGGACGTGAACGGGAACCTGGACGTCGGGCTGATCTTCTGCTGCTACCAGCAGGACGTGCAGCGGCAGTTCCAGGCGGTGCAGGCGCGGCTGGCCGGGGAGCCGCTGGTCGACTACATCCAGCCGACCGGCGGCGGATACTTCTTCGCGCTGCCCGGGGTTCGGGATGGCGGGGACTACTTCGGGTCGGGGTTGCTGGGGCGCTGGACCGGCTGAGTGGAGGTCTGCCTCACCAAGCCGCGCGGCGACCGTTGGCGCGCTCGTCGAAGTCGACGCCATCGGGCGCGTCGGGCACGTCAGTCGCACCGACACCGCCGTTGACCAGCTTCAGCAGCTCGCCGAGCGCCGCGCGCTCCGAAGTACGAATGCTGCTTTGCGCCGCGGCGTACGCGCCGTTGATCATCGTGAAGTCGCCGCATCGACCGCGTGCGCAGGGGTTCTCCGTCGCGGGCCGGATCCGCTGGGGCTGCGCGCGGCGGCCCTCGGTCTTGGCGCGGGTGGCTTCAGCGGCGGAATACCGCAGGTCGTACAGCTCTCGGTGGGGACGCTGGGTCCCGGCCTCGGCGGGCTGGGCAGGCCACAACGATCCGTGCCGGATGGAACGGGACACTCTTCCTCGCAGGGCGGGGCCGCCGGACCACCCGGCGTGCCCGACCTCTACGAGTCGGCGGCCGTGAACCTGCCAAGAAGTCGATTGCGCATGATCCCCATGATGCCGTACTCCGTCGCCGGACAGAACCGCATTTCTGCTGCCCTACCGCTTCGGCGCAAGGGGAAGCACAGGCAGCGTGGGAGGCGCCGGCGAGGTCGATGCGGCGGTCACCGCGTGTGCCTGGCCACGCGCGCCGCCGAGGTCGCCGAGGGTGCCGCCGTCCCTGGAATGGGAGAGGCAGCCGCTGCCTATGAGCAGCATCACCAGCCCGATGGCGGTCGCGATGCCTACGTGACTGAGCCGTATTCCTGTCATGCAAGCAGGCTGCCCGAGCGAAGATGAGGCCATGATGAGGCGGATCCGGCGCCCCGGCCCGGTAATCTCGCGATCATGCGCGTACTGGTGGTGGAGGACGACCCGGAGCTCGCCCCGGAGCTGGTCCGGGGGCTTCGGGCGGCGGGCTTCGCCGTCGACCTGGCCGGGGATCTGGCCGATGCCGACCTCAAGCTCGCCGTCAACAGCTACGACTGCCTGGTCGCGGACCGCACGCTGCCCGACGGCGACGCGCTCACGCTCCTGGCCGCCCGCCGCAAGGCCGGCTCCACGCTGCCGGTGCTGCTGCTCACGGCGCTGGACGCGGTCAGCGACCGGGTGGCCGGCTTCGAGCACGGCGCGGACGACTACCTCGTCAAGCCGTTCGCGTTCGCCGAGCTCACGGCGCGGGTGCGGGCGCTGTGCCGGCGCGAGCAGCCCGCGCGGCCCGCGGAGCTGCGCGTCGCCGACCTGGAGCTCGACTTCCCGCGACGCCGGGTCCGGCGCGACGGCGTGCTGCTCACGCTGACCGCGAAGGAGTTCGCGGTGCTGGAGGTCCTGATGCTGC
Source organism: Catenulispora rubra (assembly GCF_015356825.1). Taxonomy (GTDB): domain Bacteria; phylum Actinomycetota; class Actinomycetes; order Streptomycetales; family Catenulisporaceae; genus Catenulispora; species Catenulispora rubra. The sequence goes on from NZ_JAACYW010000231.1 coordinate 10,428, forward strand.
GGGCCGGCGAGGTGGTCACGCGGACCGAGCTCATCGAGCGCTGCTGGGACGAGCAGGCCGACCCGATGTCGAACGTCGTGGACGTCCTCATCGGGCAGCTGCGCCGCCGGCTCGGGCCGCCGGACCTCATCGAGACCGTGCGCGGCGCCGGATACCGGCTCGGGGATCAAGCCGAGGGCCAGGAATGAAGCTCATGATCGGGCGCCGGACCCGGCCCGACGGGCCGAACAAGTCCACGCCCGCCACCCCCGCCGTCGCGCGCCTGCACCGCGCCCGGTGGCTGACAACGCTGCTGTTCGCCGCCACGACCGCGGCCTGCCTGGTCGTGCTCGCCGCCGTCGCCGTCCACACCGACGCGCAGTCCCGGACCCACCGCGTGGACGACGACGTCACGCACCGCGCCGACGGCCTGGCCCGCACCATCTACTACGACGACCAGGGCCGGCTGCGCCTCGACGGGTTGACCGACGACAGCCTCGCCGACGGCGTCGACGCGCTCGGGGTGGTTCAAAACCAGAGCGGCACTCCGGCAGTCCGCTACGCCAAGCCCTCGAACGCCGCGCTGCCGGACCAGGCAGGCCTGAACGACATCTGGCAGACGCTCCAGCACGACCAGGAAACCGTCCTGGTCACCGCCCCGAACAGCGACGGCACCGACTACCGCTGGGCCGCGACCCCGATCTACCAGGGCGACAAGATCGACGCCGCGGTCCTGGTCGGCAGCGACCCCGCGCGCAGCCAGGCCGACCACCGCAAGCTGACCGAGTGGCTGGCCGCGGGCTGCGCCGCACTCGTCCTGGTGGCGGCGGCCGTCGGGCACCTGCTGTCCGGACGCTCCATGCGCCCCGCCCTGCGCGGCCTCGAACAGCAGGAACAGTTCCTCGCCGAGGCAGCGCACGAACTACGCACGCCGCTGACCGCCCTGCGCCTGGTCGTCGAGAACGGCGGCTCGGCCGAGGGCGGGGCGCCGGCCGCGCTGGACGAGGCGGTCCGGCGCGTCGACCGGATGGGACGCCTGGTCACCGGGCTGCTGTCCCGGGCCCGGATCGAGGCCGGCATGCAGGAGGTCGAGCACACGCCGCTGCGCCTGGACCAGCTGGTCGAGCAGACCGTCGCGGAGCTGCCGGATCCGGCCGGGATCACGGTCGACACCGAGCCGGTCGTGGTCGACGGCGACCCCGAACTGCTCTCGCAGGCGGTCAGGAACCTCGTGGAGAACGCCCTGCGGCACGGCGGCGGGACCCCGGTCGAGGTTGCAGTCACGGCCGCCGGTGTCGCAGTACGCGACCACGGTCCCGGTGTGCAGGCTGAAGACCGGGAGCGGCTCTTCGACCGGCGGGTCACGGGGGCCGGAAGCAGCGGGACGGGAACGGGGCTGGCGATCGCGCGCTGGGTGGCTGAGCTGCACGGCGGAACCGCGCAGCTGACCGACGCGCCCGGCGGCGGGGCACTGGCCGAGTTGCTGTTGCCACCTCGGAGCAGCGGCTGAGCCGCACCTCATCATCGCCTCATGCAGCGCCGGACACAGTGGAACCGTGCCGTGAGCCACGGCATCCACGAACCGGAGGAGTAGACGATGCGAACATTGCCCGCGATCGGTACCGCCACCGCGGCGGTGACAGTGTTCGCCCTGGTCGCGGGCTGCTCATCGACCGGGACGCCGGGAAACGACGACACCTCGAACCAGTCTTCACAAGCAACACAAACAGCAGTCGGGGCGCCCACCGCCGCCAACTCCGCGTCGACGGCTGGGTCGGCCAACACCACGGCCACCCCCGCGCCAGGCGCAAAGCAGGTGGCCCCACCACCGATCGGCGCGAAGTTCGACTACCAGCTCGGCGGCGCCTACCCGGTCCCGGCAGGCGTCCAGGTCATCTCCCGCGACAGCACCGCCGACCCCGCCGCAGGCGTCTACAACATCTGCTACATCAACGCCTTCCAAGCGCAGCCCGGCACCGAGAGCTGGTGGAAGTCCAACCACCCCGACCTGCTCCTCACCGACGCCGACGGCGCGCCGGTCATCGACAAGGACTGGAACGAGCAACTCCTCGACGTCTCCACCGACGCCAAGCGCGCGGCTCTCGCAAAGGTCGAATTCGCCTGGATCGACGCCTGCGCCGCCAAGGGCTTCCAGGCGACCGAAGGCGACAACCTCGACTCCTACCAGCGCTCGAACGGACGCCTCGACGCCGGGCAAACCGTCGCCTTCGCCACTCTCCTGGCCCAGCACGCGCACGCCGACGGCCTGGCCATCGGCCAGAAGAACACCACCGAACTGCTCGACCAGCGCCGGCAGATCGGCTTCGACTTCGCCGTCGCCGAACAATGCGGCGCCACCGGCGAATGCGACCAGTACGCCTCGGCTTACGCGGGCCGAGTCTTGGACATCGAGTACGACGACGCCGGGTTTGCCAAGGCCTGCCAGGGCTCGAAGTCGGGGATGTCCGTGGTCCGGCGGGACCGTGACGTCTCCCCCGCAGGCAGCCCGAAGTACGTCTATAGGCAGTGTCCCTGACATCGGCGGATACGCTACGAACATGGCCAAACTGATCTACTTCGCCATCACCTCGCTGGATGGCTACATCGAGGACCAGCACAGCGATTTCCAATGGGCGGCTCCCGACGCCGAAGTGCACACCTTCGTCAACGAACTCGTGCGCCCGGTCGGCACCTACCTCTACGGCCGCCGGATGTACGAGACGATGTCCTACTGGGAGACCGTGGACCGCGAGGCCGAGTCCGCAGAATCCCAGGAGTTCACGGACATCTGGCGCGCCGCAGACAAGATCGTGTATTCACGGACGCTCCAGACCCCGTCAAGCGCACGTACCCGCATCGAATCAGCCTTCGATCCCGCGGCGATCAGGCAGCTCAAGGAGTCCGCGTCCAGCGATCTCGCCATCGGCGGCGCCGAGATCGCGAGCGCCGCACTGGCCGCCGGCCTGGTCGACGAGCTCCACCTGATCCTCAACCCGATCATCGTCGGCGGCGGAAAGCCCGCGCTGCCCGACGGTTTCCGCGTCGGTCTCGAACTCCTGGACGAGCGACGCTTCAAGGGTGGCGCCGTCTACCTCCGCCACCGGCTGCGCACCTAGCCACACGCGGATCGGGCCGCCTCCCCGAAGGAAGACGGCCCGATCCAGTCACGCCCTACTCACTACGGCACGCCCTCCCCGCTACGGGTTGACGTTGATCGTCATCGTGCTGGTCGTGTTCTGGATGTTGACGTCGTTGTTGCTCTCCGTCAGATGGTTGAAGGTGACCGTGCCGACGGCCGGCCCCTGCCCGGACTCCGGAAGCGGGTTGGCCCAGATCCCGAAGCCCGACTTGCCGTTGCCGAACCCGTCGTTGTTCGCATGCGCCCCGGAGATCGTCATGTTCGTGAACGTGGTGTCCGTGAACGGGTTCTGCGCGGTGCCGCCCACGTAGTCCGTCTGGAACATGATCCCGGTGTACGTCGGATCGGTGATCGACCCGCCGCTGACCCGGATCCCCTGGAAGGGGTTGGTCGCCGAGAAGGCCCAGATCGCGCCGAACGCCTGGTTGCCCCAGAAGTGCCCGCCGTCACGAGCCAGGGAGAAGTTCTGGATCGTGGTGGTCTGCGGGGCGGCTTCGAACCCTTCGAAGGCGAACCCGAAGTTCAGCGAGCTGATCGTCAGGCCCGGGTAGCACAGCGTGTCGGAGACGTTGAAGTTCTGGACCGTGTTGGACCCGCCGCCGTAGATCGCGACACCCGCCGCGCGCCAGGGCGCGATGGCCGTGACGTTCTGGATGGTGTTGTTGATCTCCTTGCAGCCGCTGCAGCTGTCCTGCGCGGCGAACAGCGCGAAGCTGTCGTCGCCGGTGCTGCGGGCCTCGTCGTTGGAGATGAGGTTGTTCTGGCTGCCGTTGGTGAGGTTGATGCCGTCCGCGAGGGTGTCACGGATGCGCATGTTGGTGAACGAGGAGTTCTGCACGGCCGTCAGACCCCAGACACCCACCACGTTGTGCTCGATCCAGACGTTGTCGATCGAGATGTTCGACACGCTGGTGAGCTGGAAGGTGTGGCCGGGGCCGTCCGAGCGGGTGGTGTAGTTGCCGAACCACGCGAAGCCGCTGAACGACGAGCCGCCGGCCGTGGACTGCACGTCCCAGCCGGTGTCGGTGTTCGTCTGGCCCTGCGGGGCGACGAACTGGGTGTACCAGACGCCGGCGCCGACGACCTTGACCGCCTTGCCGTAGACGGTCAGCCGCCCGCTCAGCGGGTACTGGCCGGCTGGCAGGTACACGCCGGTGTACTTGCCCGTCGTGTCCTGGCGGACCGTGTCGATGGCGTTCTGCACGTCCTGCTGGGTGAAGCCGGCCGGGACGAGCAGGTGCGCCGGGTCGGGGTTCGCAGTCGGGGCGGTCTGCTCCAGGTTCATGAAGTCGATCGCGTACTGCGAGCTGTTCCCGCTGTCCTTCTTCAACGTGAACACGGTGCCCTGCGGGTACGAGTTGGCCAGCAGGAAGCTGGACTCGTCGTAGATGTGCCGCGGCGAGCCGGCGCTCGGGGAGTCGCCGGGGCCGGTCTCGGCGCCGTAGAGCCACGCGTAGTGCGAGGTCAGGTTCAGCGGCTGGACCAGGTTCCCGTTGGCGTACAGGTCGAGGGTGGCGTTGGTGCCGCCGCCGCCCGAGGCGTCCGGGATCGAGTAGCGCAGGACGAAGGTGTTCGTCGACTCCCGCGAGGTCCAGCTGACCGAGTCGCCGGTGTTGTCCAGCGTCACCGCCTTGCGCTGGGTGGCCTCGCCGGCGATGTCGCCGATGGTGCGGTTGGGGCCGACGGCCGCCGCGGAACCGCCCAGGGTGCCGTCAGTGCTCTTGTAGCTGTCGTAGGGCATGTTCGCGCCCTGACCCACGAACAGCGGGGTGTCGGTGGTCAGGTGCGGGACCTTGATCGGCAGCTCGTTCGGGTCGGTCGCGATCACCATGTGCGCGGTGTACTTGCCGTTGACGGCGTTCCACGTGCCCAGGGTCACCGGGGCCGCGGTGGCGCCGGAGGCGATCGCGCCGCTGATCGAGCCGGTCAGGGTGGCCACGGTCGCGTTGTTCTGGTCCAGCAGGGTGACCGTGATGCCGTGCGAGCCGCTCGTGGTGGCGATCGTGCCCTGGTTCTTCACCGAGGCGGTGAACGTCACCGTGTTGCCGTTGGACGGGTTCGGCGGCGTCCAGGACAGCGTGCCGACCAGGTCGGCGGACTGTACCGGGGCGACGACCAGGTTCGTGGAGTTGGTGTAGCTCTGGTTGGCCTGCGTCTCGAAGTTCTTCTTCGACTCGTCGACCTTGGTGGTGAGCTGGTAGCTGCCCGCGGTCAGGGTGCCGATCGAGGCCGAGACGGTCTGCGTCGCGCCGGGCGCGAGCGCCCCGACGGTGGTCGAGCCGACCTTGTTCGAGCCCAGGTAGAAGTTCACGTCGGTGGCGACCGAGGCCGCGGTGCCGGCGTTGGAGATGACGGCGGAGGCGGTGACGTTGTCGGTCTCCACCGGCGCGGCCGGGGTCCAGGAGGAGCTGGTCGGGGTCAGGTCCGGGTTCGGCGCCGGGGTGCCGAAGACCTGGAACTCCGCGACCTGCCCGCCGGGGGCGCCGCTGTTGCTGGTGATGGACAGCTCGACGTCGGCGACGCGCGCGCTGACCGGGATGGTGACGGTGTTCTGGTTGCTGTTCGGGTCGAAGGAGTAGGACTGCGCCGCCGCGATCGTGGTGAACGACGTCGCGCTCTGCTCCCGGCCCAGGACCGCGATGGTCTGGGTGCGGGCCGACCAGGCCGCGGCCGGGTTCAGCTTCACGGCCACCGAGGACAGGTCGGCGTTCGCGCCCAGGTGGACGGTCAGCGTCGACGGGTAGGACGAGCCCTCGAAGTACGTGGTCACGTCGCCGTCGTCGGCGTTCGCCGGCGCGTAGGTGAAGGTGTTCGCCGAGCCGTCGATCGGCTTGTTCAGCGCCAGGTTGGTCTGGGTGCCGCCGGAGCCGGTGCGGGTCACGGTGTTGGACGCCGTGGACTCGTTGCCGGCCGCGTCGTGCGCCTCGACGTAGTAGGACACGGTCAGGGAGTCCGCGACCGAGTCGGTGTACGTCAGGGTGCTGCCGGAGACCGTGGCGACCTTCGCGTTGTTGCGGAAGACGTCGTAGCCGGTCACGCCGACGTTGTCGGTGCTCGCGGCCCAGGTCAGCTTCACCTGGCCGGAGGCCGGCTGGGTGTAGGCGAGGTTGGTCGGCGCGGTGGGCGGGGTGGTGTCGCCGCCGCTGGCGCCGTTGCGGGTCACGCTGTTGCTGTTCGCCGACTGGTTGCCCGCCGCGTCGTGCGCGCGCACGAAGTAGGTGACGGTCTCGGTGGTCGGCGGGTTGTCGGTGTAGGTCAGCGCGGTGGCCGGGACCGAGGTCAGCAGCGCGTTGTTGGCGTAGACGTCGTAGCCGGTGACGGCCACGTTGTCGGTGCTCGCGCCCCAGGTAAGGGCGACCGCGCCGTTGCTGTTCTGGGTGTAGGCGAGGTTGGTCGGGGCGCTGGGCGGCGTGGTGTCGCCGCCGGAGGGGCCGTAGACCTGGAACTCGCTGATCTGGCCGGCCGGCCATCCGGTGTTCGCGGTGATGTTCAGCCGCACGTACCGGGTGGTGGTCGCGGTGAAGCTGATCGTCACCGTGTTGCCGTTGGCGTTCGGGTCGAACGTGTACCCGGCCGAGGCGACGATGTCGCTGAACGAAGAGCCGTTCGTGCTGCCCTGCACGGCCAGCGTCTGGGTCCGCGCGCCCCACGAGGTGGACGGCGGCAGCTTCAGCACCACCTGGTTGACCGACACCGAGGCGCCGAGGTCGACCTGGAGCCACTGCGGGAAGGCGTTGTCCGAGCTCTCCCAGTAGCTGTTCGCGTCACCGTCGTTGGCGTTGGCCGGCGCGTAGTTCTGGGTGTAGCCGCTGGCCGACATCGTCTTGCCGGACGCCAGGTTGTTGGAGGACACCGCGGCGCCGAAGACCTCGAAGTCCGACAGCTGGGCGGCGTTCCAGCCGGTGTTCGCGGTGATGTTCACCCGCACGTACCGCGCGCTGGCGGCGCCGAAGCTGATCGTCACGGTGTTGCTGTTCGCGCTCGGGTCGAAGGTGTAGCCCGCCGAGGCGACGATCGTGGAGAACGTCGAGTTGTCGGTGCTGCCTTGTACCGACAGGGTTTCGGTCCGCGCGCCCCAGGACGCCGGGAGCTTGAGCACGACCTGGTTCACCGACGTCGCAGCACCCAGATCGACCTGCGCCCACTGCGGGAACGCGCCGTTGGTGCCCTCCCAGTAGGAGTTCGCGTCGCTGTCGGTGAGGTTGGAGCCGACGTACGGGGAGTTGGTGCTGGAGACGGAGACCGCCTTGCCCAGCGCGAGGTTGGTGCCTGCGGCGTGCGCCGCTGTGGCCGGCAGCATCGGCAGGAGCGCGGCCGTCATGGCCGCCAGGACCAGGCCGATCGCGCCGCGGCGCCATCGTCTGGCCGGGGCCGGCGAACCGGCCGAGAGTATTCCGTGACGCATCGACTTCCTCGGTTCGTGGGGCGGGAAGGTGGACGCGTCAGAGCCCTGCGAGACCCTCGCGAGACAATTCTCGATCGAGTCTTCGATCTTTTCATGACTCTGACGCTTTTTTGCGCCGTGCCATGGGGAAGTTACAGAGACGCTACCGACAGGTCAAGAGGTGGAGGAGGCGCGGGGAACGATGGGCGGGTTCCGCCGATTAGTGGGCTTCACCCCTGTTGGGGTGATGTCGGCCACTCATAGATAGGTCACGACGGCACGGATTTGCCTGCCGGTGACACAGACCCGCTTCGGTGGCTCATGCGTCTGTAGGAGCGTGGGACGACAAAGCAAGCGAACCGAGCTTGACGCGGACTTCACGGAGTTCGTCGAGGCGAATGCGCACCGTATCCGTGCTCTGGCCCTGTGGCTGAGCGGCGATCCGGAGCGGGCTGCCGATCTCGCGCAGTCCGCGCTGGAGCGGACGTACGCGCGGTGGGGACGCGTCCACTTCGGGGATCCGATGGCGTATGTCCGCAAGGCGCTGCTCAATCAGCAGCGCGACTGGTGGCGCCGCCGTCAGCATCGCCCGGAGTGGCCGACGGCCGAGGTACCGGACGTCCGCTCCCAGGACGACCACGCAGCCGGCCTCGCGCAACGGGACGCGATGCTCGCGGCTCTGGCGCAGCTGACGCGACGCGAGCGGCAGGTGCTGGTGCTGCGGTACTACGCGGACCTGAGCGACGCGCAGATCGCCGCGGAGCTCGGCGTCGCGATCGGCACGGTCAAGAGCACCGTGGCGCGCGGGCTGCGCAAGATGCGCGTCCTGCTCAGCTCGGCCGGGGCACCTGTTCCGGCTGATTGGTAAGGCGGTTCCTCCGATTCAGAGGTGGTGTATGGAAACGACCGATGGTTTCGAAAAGCACATGCGCGAGGTCCTGCACGGCGCGGACGACCAGGCGGCGGGATTCACCGCCGCGCAGGTGATCGTCGCCGGCCGGCACCGGCGCCGGGCGCGCACGGCGGCGGCCTCCGGCGTGGCGCTGGTCGCGGCGGGCGCGGTGGCGGTGGTGCCGAGC
>NZ_JAACYW010000232.1 GCF_015356825.1 Catenulispora rubra
GCGCCATGTCCACGGTCGTGCGGAACAGCTCGGGACGGTCGTAGAGGGCTGAGATGTCGCGGCACTGCTCGGGAGTGAGGAGTTGCGGCGTCGGGGCACAGCCGACGGAGTCGAGCTCGGCGGTGATCGCGGGCCAGTCGGCGGCGGTGAGGGGAGAGTGGTTTTCCAGGGTGGTGGTGCCGGGCATGATGGTTCGTTCCTTTCCGCTCAGACCAGCAGCGGCGCGATCGCCCCCTCCAGCGCCAGCAACCACTGCTTGCGCTCCACGCCCCCGGCGTACCCGCGCATCGACCCGTCGGCGCCGACGACGCGGTGGCACGGCCGCACGATCAGCAGCGGGTTCGCCCCGATCGCCGCACCCAGCGCCTGGACCCGGTCGCGCGGTAGGCCGAGCCGCGCCGCCAGCGCGCCGTAGGTGGTGGTCGTGCCGTGCGGGACGGTGTCGAGCGCGTCCCAGACGCGGCGCTGGAAGTCGGTGCCCGCGACCGCGTAGTCGAGCGTGAACTCGGTCCGGCTGCCGTCGAAGTACTCCCGCAGCTCCCGCGCCACCTCGGCGAAGGCCTCGGGGTCGGCGGTCCAGGCGTCGCGGACCTTCGGGGCGTACCGCTGGCCGTCCATCGACAGCGACGTCAGCTGCACAACACCATCCGCGCTCTTCTCGCCGACCAGCAGCAGCGGTCCGACAGGGCTTTCGATCCCGGTGTAAACGTTCATGGATCCAGTCTGAGCCGGATCGGCGCCCGCTACTGGCGGGATTCGGACATGGCGTCGATGAGCAGCCGATGAGCAGCTGATCGCCCGCCTGCTACCGTACGTGAATGCGCATCCTGATAGTCGGCGGTTCGGGCTATGTCGGCACCCTGATGCTTCCCTGGCTGGCCGCAGAGCACGAGATCCGCGTCCTGGACCTGGTGCCGCCGCAAGGAGACTACGACCACGTCGTCGGCAGCGCGACGGATCCGGCGGCGCTGGCGACCGCGCTGGAGGGGATGGACGCGGTGGTGCACGGCGCGATGGGCTTCCGCTCCGAGGCCGACAAAGGGCAGCTGGACACCACCAGCGCGTTCGAGGTGAATGTGGCGTCGGTGTACGCGACGCTGGAGGCCGCGCACGCGGCCGGGGTATCGCGCGCCGTGCTGATCGGCAGCCTCTCGGTGTTCGGCAATGAGCCGGCGCATCTGATCGAGCGCGATGTCGAGGAGGACGCCGAGCCCGACGCCACGAACCTCTACGGCGTGACGAAGCGGTTGGCCGAGCAGGTGGGACGCATCGCCGCCGACGCCCACGGGATGACGGTCACGGTCCTGCGCCTGGCCTTCCCGACCCCGGACGAGATCTGGCCGCGCTGGGCTCTGCCGATCCTCGACGAACCGGTCCAGATCCGTCGTGCCGACGGTACCCCGGTCCCCGCGCTCGCCGGCTCGGATCTGGCGGCGGCGGTGTCCGCTGCCGCGGCGCGCGACAGCAGCGGCTACGACGTCTTCCACATTGTCGGCGCCGACGACTCCGGCCCCAGATGGCGTACCGACAAGGCGCGCGACGGTCTCGGGTGGGTCGCGCGGCGCCGGTGAGGGTTGCGATCAGGCTGTTGTCAGATCGAGCCGCCACACGTTCGACCGAATGAAATGCCCCTTCGGATACTCGAACTCCGACTCCCCGACCAGCTCGAACCCCGCCTTCCGGCACACGGCGTTCGACGCCCCGTGCTCGACCGACGGGAACGCGTACAGCCACCGGTGCCGACCGTCGGCGCGCGCCGCCTCCGCCGCCGCGACCGTCGCCGCCACCGCGAGCCCGCGTCCCTGGAACTCCGGCAGGATGCCGTATCCGGTCTCGTAGGCGGCCTCGCCGTCCCACTCGTGGTCCCAGAAGCCCGTCGAGCCCGCGACCTCGCCGCTCGGCAGGACCACGCGGAACATGGATCCGTTCTCGGCCGGATCGAGGTAACGCCGGTGCCGGTCGGCCAGCTTCTCCTCGCTCTCCGGTCCGCCGAGATGCTCGGTCATCTCCGGCGTGTTCTGTCGGCGGAGCACGTCGAAGTCGGCGTCGGACCAGGGTTCGAGCTTGACTGGCGGGATGGCGGTATCGGGCATGGTCACCACGCTACGACCGGGCACTGACAAGTCACACACAACGAAAGCCCCGCCCGAACGCCTAAGCGTCCGAGCGGGGCCCTGGTCGAACTTCTGAAATTCAGAACTTCAGAACGTCCGTCGCGACCCGCGTCCTACCGGTGCAGGTCGAACCGGTCCAGCTCCAGCACCTTCCCGAACGCCGCCGCGAACTCCTTCGCGAACTTCTCCTTCGCGTCGTCGCCCGCGTACACCTCGGCCAGCGCGCGCAGCTCGGAGTTCGAGCCGAACACCAGGTCGGCACGCGTGCCGGTCCACTTCACCGCGCCGGAGGCGTCGCTGCCCTCGAAGGTGGTCGAGTCGGCGTCGACCGGCTTCCAGGTGGTGTCCAGGTCCAGCAGGTTGACGAAGAAGTCGTTCGACAGCACGCCCGGCTTGTCGGTGAACACGCCCGCGGCGCTGCCGCCGTGGTTGGCGCCGAGCACGCGCAGGCCGCCGACCAGGACCGTCAGCTCCGGCGCCGACAGGTTCAGCAGGTTCGCCTTGTCCAGCAGCAGGTACTCCGCCGGGAGCGAGGTGTCCTTGCCCTGGTAGTTGCGGAAGCCGTCGGCGCGGGGCTCCAGGTAGGAGACCGACTCGACGTCGGTCTGCTCGGCCGTGGCGTCGGTGCGGCCCGGGTGGAAGGTCACGGCGACGTCGAAGCCGGCGTCCTTGGCCGCCTTCTCCACACCCGCGGCGCCGGCCAGGGCGATGACGTCGGCCAGCGAGACCTTCTTGCCGCCGCTCGCGCCCTCGTTGAAGGTCGAGGCGACGCCTTCGAGCTTGCGCAGCACCGGCGCCAGCTTCTCCGGCTCGTTGACCTCCCAGCCGGACTGCGGCTCCAGGCGGATGCGGGCGCCGTTCACGCCGCCGCGCTTGTCGCTGCCGCGGAACGAGGCCGCGGCCGCCCAGGCGGTGGTGACCAGCTGCTGCACCGTCAGGCCCGAGGCCAGGATGCTCGCCTTGATCGCCGTGGCGTCCGCGTCGTCGATCAGCGGGTGGTCGACGGCCGGCAGCGGGTCCTGCCACAGCAGGCGCTCGCTGGGGACCTCGGGGCCGAGGTAGCGGACGATCGGGCCCATGTCGCGGTGCGTGAGCTTGTACCAGGCGCGGGCGAAGGCGTCGGCGAAGGCCTGCGGGTCGTCCTTGAACCGGCGCGAGATCGGCTCGTAGATCGGGTCCTCGCGCAGCGACAGGTCGGTGGTGAGCATCGTCGGCTGGTGCTTCTTGGCGCTGTCGAACGCGTCCGGGACGGTGCCGGCGCCGCCGTTCTCCTTCGGGCGCCACTGGTTGGCGCCGGCCGGGCTCTTGAACAGCTCCCACTCGTAGCCGAACAGGATCTCGAAGAAGCTGTTGTCCCAGGTGACCGGCGTGTTGGTCCAGATGCCCTCCAGGCCGGAGGTGATCGCGTCCGCGCCGACGCCGCTGCCGTGGCTGCTCTTCCAGCCCAGGCCCTGGTTCTCCAGCGGGGCGTCCTCGGGGTCCGGGCCGACGGCCTCGGACGGGCCGGCGCCGTGGGTCTTGCCGAAGGTGTGGCCGCCGGCGATCAGCGCGACGGTCTCCTCGTCGTTCATCGCCATCCGGCCGAAGGTCTCGCGGATGTCGCGGGCCGCGGCGACCGGGTCCGGGTTGCCGTTCGGGCCCTCGGGGTTGACGTAGATCAGGCCCATCTGGACCGCCGCCAGCGGCTCCTCGAGCTTGCGGTCGCCGGTGTAGCGCTGGTCGTCCAGCCACACCTGCTCCGGGCCCCAGTAGACGTCGTCGTCCGGCTCCCAGACGTCGGGGCGGCCGCCGGCGAAGCCGAAGGTCTTGAAGCCCATCGTCTCCAGCGCCACGTTGCCGGTCAGGATGATCAGGTCGGCCCATGACAGGTTCTGGCCGTACTTCTTCTTCACCGGCCACAGCAGGCGGCGGGCCTTGTCCAGGCTGGCGTTGTCCGGCCAGGAGTCCAGCGGGGCGAAGCGCTGCTGGCCGGTGCCGCCGCCACCGCGGCCGTCGTGCACGCGGTAGGTGCCGGCGCTGTGCCAGGCCATGCGGATCATGAACGGGCCGTAGTGCCCGAAGTCGGCCGGCCACCAGGGGCGCGAGTCGGAGAGCACGGCGGCGACGTCGGCCTTGACGGCCGACAGGTCCAGCGTGTTGAACGCGGCGGCGTAGTCGAAGTCCGCGCCGTTCGGGTTCGCGACCGCGGGGTTCTTCGCCAGGATCTTCAAGTTCAGCCGGTTCGGCCACCACTGCCGGTTGCCGCCGCCGGCGGTCGGGTGCGCGGCCCGGCCGTGCGGGACCGGGCAGCCGACACTCGCCTGCGCGCCGTGATCGATGTCGACGTCGATGTCGCCATGCTTCTCAGACATCTTAGGGGGAGTCCTTCCGGGTTCTGGCGGTTCACGCTTGTTCGGATGTTCTCTGGTGTTTTCTGACGTTCTCGGACCGGCCTGCGGGCTACCCCACGGGACCGGCCGGGACGGCGCAGCCGGGGCACAGGCCCCAGTAGACGACCTCGGCCTCGTCGATGGTGAAGCCGTGGTCGTCGACCGGGTCCAGGCAGGGGGCCGCGCCGACCGCGCAGTCGACGTCGACCACCGTGCCGCAGGTCCGGCAGACCAGGTGGTGGTGGTTGTCGCCGACCCGGCCCTCGTAGCGCGCCGGGCTGCCGGCCGGTTCGATGCGCCGGACCAGCCGGGCCGCGGTGAGCGCGTGGAGCGCTTCGTAGACGGCTTGCAGCGAGACGTGGCCGACCCGCGCGCGCACCCCGGAGGCGATGGCGTCGGCGTCCAGGTGGTCGCCGCCGCGCACGGTCTCCAGCAGGGCCACGCGCGCCGCGGTCACCCGGAGTCCGGCGCCGCGCAACTCCTCCGCGGCGGTCGGCGGGTGTGGTGCGGTCATGGCTTCAACCTATCGGGCTAGAGGCGAACAATTCAAGATAACGAGTCATACAAGTTTTGGCGTGTCGGACTGCTCCGTCCGGGGGAGGGGCCGGTGTCGGAGCGGTCCGCCATAATCGGCGGCCATGGACGACCTCGGGCTGCCGCGCGACCGCGACACCTGCCACCGCCTGGCCCTGGACCACGTTTTGGCGCTGATCGCGGAGGCGCCGTGGAGCAGTCACCTCGTGCTTCGCGGAAGCATGCTGATGACGGCATACGCCGGATCCGCGGCGCGCAAACCAGGTGATTTGGACTTCATCGTGGTGAAGGACGGCTGGCCGGTCGACGACGAGGAGCCCTATCCGTACGTGGACGACCTGGCGACGGTGCAGCAGTGGCCGGAGGTCGCCGACGGGGCCGGCCGTGCCGAGCTCTGGGCCGATGGCGAGTTCGACACCGGGGGACAGCGGCCGCGGCTATCGCCGGACGGGGTCAACTGGATCCGGGCCGAGGAGTGGGAGGAGTCGGCGCCGTACGAGGACCTGCTGCGCCGGATCCGGGAGAATCCGGACGCGGGGCACGGGATCGTGCTCGATCCGGAGCGGTTCGACGAGTCGGGGGACTGGGCGTATTCGGGCTATGCGATGAGCGGCTCGCGGGTGACGATTCCGTGGGAGACGCAAGGCGATCCGGGACGGGGGATGTCCGGCGTGGTGCAGCTGGACTTCGCCGCGGACGAGCCGATGCCTCGGCGGCCGGTGTGGACGCGGATACCGCGGCTGGCGGGGGGCTTCAGCGTGCTGTGGGCGGCCGGTCCGGAGCTGTCGTTGGTGTGGAAGCTGATGTGGCTGGTCGAGGATTGCAGCGACGGCGGACTCAGCCGGGGCAAGGACTTGTACGACGCGGTGGTGCTGGCCGAGCTACCCGGCCTCCAGGGGATGATCCGGGCCGGGGGTTCGGCGCAGGCGGGGTTGAGGCGTCGCGATGTGGACGGCCTGGATGTCGACTGGGACGCGTTCGTCGCCGAGTATCCGCAGGTCGAGGGTTCGGTCGGGGAGTGGAAGCAGCGGCTGATGAACGCGCTGGGGTTGGTGTGAGCGAGGTTGTGGGGGACTTCGAGTTCCACATCACCGTTTCCGGGGATGATGCCGGCGCGCTCGCGGCTTGGGCGGGGGAGCGTGGGGTGAAGTTCACGCACATCGTGTTGGCGCGGGGCGAGACGGTGTCACAGCCGATGCTGACGGTGCCGGGCGCGGGGACGGCTGCCGCGGTGCTCGCCGATGCCGAGGCGATGGCGAGGGAGCTGGAGGGGGCGGGGTTCCGGGTCGCGCGGGTGAAGGTGGAGTCCTCGCCGTTCGCGGACGGGGTGCCTGCGACGGCTGAGCAGGCGGTGGAGGACAGGTACTTCGAGCACCATCTCAAGCTGCTGCTGCCGCAGGGGGTTGATGAGGTGGCGCTCGCCGAGCTGGTGATGCCGCATGGTGCGCATCTGTCGCGGAATGCGCGCCGGGTGCGGGAGGACGGATGTGCGGAGAGGTTTGTGACGCAGCGCTGTTATCGGGTCGGGACTGATGTGGCTGCCGGAAATCTGGACCAGCTCATAGACACCCTGCGCGACGCGGCGCACGAGATACTTAGCATCGAGCGCGAATATGTGGTCTACGACAGCAGCCCCGCAGTCGACGCCGGCTGGATCAGCTGACAGACAAGCCACATCCAGCCAGCAAGCACTCGCCGCCGGCCTGGCACTGCCAGATGACAGACAGCCACACCGAGCTCAGCCGCGCCGCCCCCTCAGTCCCCAGCCTCCAAGAAAGCCAGCACCGCCCGCACCCGCCGGTCCCCGGCCTCGTCCGGCGGCAGCCCGAGCTTGCCGAAGATGTTCCCCACGTGCTTGCTCACCGACCGCTCGGTGATCACCAGCGTCGCGGCGATGGTCCCGTTGTCCAGCCCCTGCGCCATCAGCGACAGCACCTCGCGCTCGCGCGGGGTGAGGGCGTCCAGGGGGTCGCGGCGGGTCAGCAGCTGCGAGACCACCTCGGGGTCCAGGGCGGTGCCGCCGGCGGCGACGCGCTCCAGCGCCTCCTGGAACTCCGAGACGCGGGCCACGCGGTCCTTCAGCAGGTAGCCGATGCCGCCGGCGCCTTCGGCCAGGAGTTCGGCAGCGTAGGTCTCCTCGACGTACTGCGACAGGACCAGGATCGGCAAGCCCGGCATCAGCTTGCGGGCCTGGATCGCGGCGCGCAGGCCCTCGTCGCGGAAGCCCGGGGGCAGGCGGACGTCCAGGATCGCCGCGTCCGGCCGGTGCTCCAGCAGCGTCGGGACCACCTCCGGGCCGCTGCCGGCGACCGCCACCACCTCGTGGCCGACCGTGGTCAGCAGCAGTTGCAGGCCCTCGCGCAGCAGCACGTTGTCCTCGGCGATCACAAGCCGCACGGCAGCTCCACCTCCACGTTCGTCCCGGTCCCGTCGGTGCGGCTGTCGACGCGTGTCACGCCGTCCAGCGCGGCCACCCGGCGCCGGATCCCGGCCAGGCCGCTGCCCAGCGCCGGGTCCGCGCCGCCGTGGCCGTCGTCGCGGATCCGCACCGTCAGGTACGGGCCATCATGCCGCAGCGACACCCAGGCGTGCGCCGCGCCGCTGTGCTTGGCGACGTTGGTCAGGGCCTCGGCGACCACGAAGTACGCCGCCGCCTCCACCGCCGCCGGGCAGCGCCGGTCCGGCTCCGGGATGTCGACGGTCACCGGCATCGGGCGGCCGGCGGCCAGCGCGCGCACCGCCCCGGGCAGGCCGCGGTCGCTGAGGATCGGCGGATGGATGCCGCGGATGACGGTGCGCAGCTCGGCCAGCGCGTCCTCGATGCCGGCGCGCGCGTCCAGCATCAGGGTCCTGGCACCGCCGGGGTCGGCGTCGAAGCGCTGGTCGGCCAGGCCCAGCCGGAGCGCGGCGCTGACCAGCTGGGCCTGCGTGCCGTCGTGCAGGTCGCGCTCGATGCGCCGCAGCTCGGCGCCGTGCGCCTCCAGCGCCTGCGCCCGGGTCTCGGTCAGCGACTCCACACGCGCGGCCAGCTCGGTGCGGCGGGTCGGGCCGAGCAGGCGCTTGGCGTACCAGCCCTGGAACCGCGCCAGCTGCGGCTGGCCCCACAGTTGCAGCGCGGTCAGACCCGCGGCCATCAGCAGCGGGTAGGCGATCGCCTCGGGCCAGGTGTAGATCTGCGCGCCGGCGCCGAGCGTGCCCGGCTTCACCGTCCACCACCAGAACGGCAGTGCCAGGTCCCACGGGATCCCGATCCACACCTCGACCGACACGATGCCGATGAGCAGCCCGAGGAAGCCGTGCACGATCATCCACGCGATGTCCCGCCACACCGAGGTCGACCGCATCAGCGCGAAGTACTGCCGGTAGGGGTCGGCCGCCACCGGCGTGGACGGCTCCCGGATCGGATACCCCAGCACCTTGGCCGCCCGGCGGCGCTCGATGTTGGTCAGGACCCGGATCCGCCCGGCCACCCAGGGCAGCCCCGGTACGCCGAAGGCCAGCAGCAGCGCCAGCGGCAGCAGGCAGACGCCGAGCAGCGCGGGCAGCGCGGTGCGCAGACCCGCGAACAGGTACCACGTCGAGCGCAGGCTTCGGGCGGACAGGGCGCGGATCTTCATGATCCCACCACTCTAAAGGCCAGGTCGAGGCAAGTCGGCACGGCAGGCCCCACCATCATGGTGTCGCGCGGTACACCCCCAAGAGGGGGCCGGGGCCGCTGGGGCGAGCGAAGATCCAAAACTAGCGTCGAAGGCGTACTGATCCACCGACGCAGGAGCGCTTATGACCGCCCCGAACACCGTGCCCGCCGGGACCCCCGGGTACGCCGACGCCGCCGCGCATGCCGCCGGTCTCCCCGGTCTCACCGGCCGCGCGGGCCTCGCCGACCCCGGCGGCGCCGCCGTGACGCTGGAACGCGTGACCAAGTCCTACGACCGCGGCCGGGTGACCGCGCTGGACAACGTCAGCTGGACCTTCCGGCGCGGCACGTTCACCGCGATCATGGGCGCCTCCGGCTCCGGCAAGAGCACCTTCCTGCACTGCGCCTCCGGACTGGACCGGCCCACCTCCGGCACCGTCCGGCTCGGCGAGACCGACCTCGGCAAGCTGAAGGAGACCGCGCTCACCCGGCTGCGCCGGGACCGTGTCGGCTTCGTGTTCCAGGGCTACAACCTGGTGCCCTCGATGGACGTCCGGCGCAACATCACACTGCCGCTGTTCCTCGGCGGACGGCGCGCCGACGCCGGCTGGCTCGACGAGGTCGTCTACCGGGTCGGGATGGCCGACCGGCTGGACCACAAGCCCTCCGAGCTCTCCGGCGGCCAGCAGCAGCGGGTCGCGGTGGCGCGGGCGCTGGTGACCCGGCCGGAGATCGTGTTCGCCGACGAGCCCACCGCCGCGCTCGACCCGCGCACCGCCGGGCATGTGCTGCGGCTGCTGCGCGAGGCCGTGGACGCCACCGGGCAGACCGTGGTCCTGGTCACGCACGACCCCACCGCCGCGGCGTGGGCCGACAGCGCCGTGTTCCTGTCGCAGGGCCGGATCGTCGACGAACTCACCCGCCCGACCGCCGCGACGGTCCTGAACCGCTGGGAGACGCTGTGAGGAAGGGCATCGCCTTCGGGGTCGCCGCCGCGCTGGCGGTCGCGGCCATGGTGCTCGGTGCCTTCGGGGTGCTGCTCGAGTCCGGCGTGCGGGCGCACGGCACGCTCGACCGCTACGCCTCGGCCGCCGCGGTCGTGCACGGCGAGCAGAGTGTGACCTATGCGCGGGGTAGCGGGGACAACAAGAACTCTGAGAGCCGGCCGCTCGTCGAGCCCGCGCGGGTGCCGGTGGCGCTGAGCGGGGCGCTGGCGGTGGTGCCCGGGGTTGGGGATGTGGTCGCCGACTTCTCGGTGCCGGTGGTCGCTGCGTCCTCAGGCGGCGCAGTCCCGACACTTACCGGCCATGGCTGGGACTCGGCGAAGCTGTCGCCGACCACGCTTACCTCTGGCCGCGCCCCGGCTTCGGCGCACGACGTAGTTCTCGACGCCGGCACGGCCGCCAAGCTCGGCGTTCACGCGGGCTCCGAGGTTCGCCTGCAACTCAGCGACGCGCCGCAGACCTACGCCGTCTCCGGAATCAGCTCCGGCGGCCCGGCCGCGACGCTGTACTTCACCCAGCAGCAGGCTGCGACGCTCTCCGGCCACCCGGACCGCGCCGACGCGCTGGTGGTGCAGTCGGCCGCCGGCGCCCACGTCTCCGCCTCCGCGCTGCGGCACGCCGCGCCCGGCCTGGACGTCGCCACCGGCGCGGCGCGCGGCGACGTCGAACACCCGGCGATCCAGGCCGGCCGCACCGACAACCTGGGATCCGCCGGCACCCTCGGCGGCGCCGCACTCCTGGTGGCGCTGCTGGTCGTCTCCGGGTTGCTGGAGCTGTCGGTGCGCGACCGCACCCGCGAGCTGGCGGTGATGCGCGCCGTCGGCGCCACCCCGCGGCAGGTACGGCGCGTCATCGTGCGCGAGATGCTGAAGATCGCTGTGCCCTCGGCCCTGGTCGGGGCGGTGGCGTCGCTCGGGCTCGGGGCGTGGCTCAAGGCGATCATGAGCTCCCAGGGCGTGCTGCCCGCAGGGTTCGAACTCTCCTTGAGCCCGATCCCGGTGGTCGGCTCGGCGCTGCTCACCATCCTCGCCGCGGTCGGCACCGGCTGGCTCGCCTCCCGGCGGGTGTCGAAGATCAAGCCGGTGCAGGCGCTCGGCGAGAGCGCGGTGGAGCCGACGCGGCCGCCGCGCTGGCGGGTGATCACGGGGCTGGTGTTCGTGGTGCTCGGCGCCGCGATGTTGGTGCTGACGTTCACCGTCGGCGGCCCCGCAGCCCAGTCCTCCGTCGCAGGCCTGGTGATCTCACTGATGTGGGCGGTGGCCCTGCTCGGCCCGTGGATCGCCCGCATCGGCGTCAGAGTGCTGGGGGCGCCCCTGCGCTGGCTCTCACCGATCTCCGGCGACCTGGCCGCCACCTCGGCGCGCGCCGCCGCGGTGCGGATGGCCGCCGTCATCACGCCGATCGCCCTGGCCCTGTCCTTCGGTGGTACGCAGCTGTTCGCGCAGACCACCAGCGCGAACGCCACCTCCGCCGAAGCCCGCGACGGACTGCGCGCAGCCCGAGTGCTGACGTCTTCCGGCCCCGGCATCCCGCATGCCGCTTACGACGCCGCCCGCGCGCTGCCGGGGGTGACCGACGTGACGGCGGTGAAGCGGACGACGGTGTTGATGCCGGTGTGGAACCTGGACACGTCGCTACAGTCGTTGCAGGCGCAGGGCCTGGCAGGCGGATCGGCCGCAACGCTGGACCCGCAGCTCACCGCCGGCTCCCTGGCCGGACTGAACGACCCCGGGACCGTGGCGCTGAGCTCGGCGGTCGCACACGACACAAAGGTGGGCGGCACACGCCAGCTGTGGCTCGGCGACGGAACGCAGGTCACACTGAAGGTGGTGGCGCTGTACGAGCGCGGCCTCGGCTTCGGCGACGTCCTCCTGCCTCGGGACCTGGTGGCCGCGCACGCCGCCACCACACTGGACGACGACCTCCTGGTCAACGGCACCGGCGACCTCAGCCCCCTGACGAAACAGTTCGCGGGCCTGCACACCGCCACCGCCGCGGACTACGGCTCGACCCTGAGCGAGCAGGCCCGCCACGACGGCCTCATGGGCCTGATCGCAGTAGTCGCGATCGCCGGCTTCATCCTGGTCGGCGTGGTCACCACGCTCGGGGTGGCGACGGCGTCGCGGCGCCGGGAGCTGACGCTGCTGCGGCTGGTCGGCGCGACCCGGGACCAGCTGATGCGGTCGCTGCGGCTGGAGACGGTGATCATCGTCGGCACCGGGACGGCCGTCGGCGCGGCGGTGGCCGGGCTGACGCTGTTCGCCTTCGCCGCCGGGGTGACCGGGCTGCCGATGCTGTCGATCCCGCCGCTGGCGGTCGCGGGGATGGTGGCCGCGGTGGCGATCCCCGGTGCGGCCGCGGTGCTGGTGCCCGGTCGCAGGATTCTGCGACGGCGGTCGCCGCGGATCGAGTAGCGGCGGGGGCGGGGGCGCGTCCGGGAATTCGCGAAAAATAGTGAGGTCTGGGCTCGGCAGAATTGCGCCTTAGCCGCCTCCCGAGGGGTCGTACGCGCCATTTCTTCGGGGTTCGCAACCCGCGGAGTCGAGGGTCGGTGGGCAGGCGCTCACCGACCCTCTCGCGGCTTCGCCCTACCGGCTCTGACCTGGTCCTTTCATGGATTTCGGCTACGCTCACAGGTGGCCTGGAAGACACGTCTGGGAGGGGATTTTCATGAGTCAGGAACCTGCTACGTACGACGCGAGTCGCATCACGGTGTTGCACGGTTTGGAAGCCGTCCGGAGGCGGCCGGGGATGTATATCGGCACGACCGGTGAACGCGGGCTTCATCTCGTGGTGACGGAGGCTGCGGGTTGGAGCTTCGACGAGATTCTGCACGGCCGCGCGAGCCGGCTGGACGTCACGCTGCGGCGCGACGGCGGTGTCCGTCTCGCCGACGACGGTCCCGGCGTCGAATTCGGGACCGGCCCGAGCCTCACGATCGCCCTGACCGTACTGACGGCGGGCCGGAGCAAGGTCGGGCCGCGGTATCCGATGAGCGGGGTGCTGGGGGAGGTCTCGGTGGTCAACGCGCTGTCGAGTCGGCTGGTGGCCGATGTCCGGCGCGACGGTCGGCGGTACGTCCAGGAGTTCGCGCGCGGCGTGCCGGTCGCTCCGGTCGCCGACACCGGGCCGACGAGCGGGAGCGGGAACGCCATCACGTTCTGGCCGGACGCCGACATCTTCGAGACCACGGAGTTCTCGTTCGAGACGTTGGTGGAGCGCTTCAGGGAGCTGGCTTTCGTGAACAGGGAGTTGGACATCTCGCTGACGGACGAACGCGGCGGGGCCGAGCCGCGCTCGGTGCGGCTGCACTTCCCGGACGGCGTGCGTGAGTTGCTCGCTTTCCTCGATGGCGGTGTCGACGACTCCGAGATCGACGACTCCGAGATCGACGACTCCGAGATCGACGACTCCGAGATCGCCGGCTTCGAGGAGGAGGAACCGGAGACGGAGACGACGATGGACATCGCCTGGCGCTGGCATGGTTCCGGACCGGAACGCGTCCAGAGCTTCGCCAACAGCCAGCCGACTCCCGCAGGCGGCACGCACCTGCTGGGCTTCCGCGACGGAGTGGCCGCCGCGCTCACGGCGTACGCGCGGGAGCGGCAGCTGCTCGCGTCAATGGACCCTGATATAGGCGCCGACCGGATCGGTCGGGGCCTGACGGCGGTCGTGTCGGTGAAGGTGAAGCATCCCCAGTTCGAGGGCTGCACGCGGGACGTGCTCGGCACCGCCGAGGTCCGCGGCTACGTCCGCCAAGCCGTCCAGCACCACGTCGGTCTCTGGCTGGCGGCGAACCCCCAGCAGGCAAAGGAGATCCTCAACCGGATCCGCTGACGCGGCCCCCGCCACACACCGAGCCCGGTTGCTATGGTGCATCTGAACCGCTGTGCCCCATGGCGCGTAATACAGCCATACACGCCACCGGGGCGTGATATGCGCGGCGTGTCCGTCAGGGAGGGTCCCGCAGCCTCCGTTCACTCCCCAGTGGTTGGCGGGCACGCCGCTTCCGAGGATGGGTAATGGTGTGGGCGCCGGTGTCGGTATCCCGATATCGTCGCGCGGTGAGTTTGGTGGCGCGCCTGGCGCGGTTCGCGGATTCGGCGTCGCTCGGCGAGATGCGGGTCGGGGCGTCGATCGATGATGTCGCGCGATTTCATGGCGAGTACTTCGACGGCCCGACTCTGCGGCGAAAGCAGTGGCCGCGGCTGTTCGGGTTCGGCGATGTGGAGCTTTACGTGTGCCGCTGCCGGCGCGTGAACATGATCTGCATCCAGACCTGGCGCGACGAGACCGAGCTTCCTTACGAAGAGCGTGCCGGCTGCGAGACCTTCCCCGGCCAGCCCACCTACGACGAGGTCACCGAGGCGCTGGACGCGGCCGGAGTCGGCTGGTGTCCGTATCCGTCGCTGACGCTCCCGGGCCAGACCGCGATCATCGCCGACGTCACCGCCGTTTCGTTCGTGTTCGTGCTCGAAGACGGCGATCCGCCCTTGCTGAACGCCGTGGGTGCGCCTGGCGACTTCCACGAGTGTCCCAAAGGCCCCCAACACCACCCCACCCGAAGATGACCCTTGTACCCTCACGCAGTCCCTCCTACAGTGCAGCGACCTACCGTGATCACGCGGCTCCGGCCGTGGGAGGGGGTGCGCCCGATGGGACAGCGTTCGAAGCGTGCGGTGCCTGGCGAGGCCGACTACGTCGTGGTCGGGGCCGGGAGTGCGGGGTGTGTGCTGGCCGCGCGGCTCGCGGCGGGTGGGGCTCGGGTGGTGCTGATCGAGGCCGGGGGGTCTGATCGGACGACGCTGGTGCGCAAGCCGGGGCTGATCGCCGCGGTGCACAGCGTGCCGCAGCTCAAGGCGCGGCTGGACTGGGGCTACTACTCGGTGCCGCAGGCCGATGCGCTGGAGCGGAAGATTCCGCAGACGCGGGGCAAGGTGCTCGGTGGCTCCGGGTCGGTCAACGGGATGCTGTTCGTGCGCGGGAACGCCGCGAACTATGACTCGTGGGCCGCCGAAGGTTGCGAGGGCTGGTCGTATGCGGACGTCCTGCCCAGCTTCAAGAAGCTGGAGAGCTGGGAGGACGGCGAGGGCGACTTCCGGGGCGGCTCCGGGCCGATCAAGGTGCGCCGCCAGACCGATGTCACCACCGCCACCCTCGGCTTCATGGAGGCGTTCGCCGACACCGCCGGCGTGAAGGTCCTCGACGACTACAACGGCGAGTCGCAGGAGGGCATCGCGATCGTGCAGCAGAGCGCCGACGGCGGCCTGCGCTACAGCTCGTCGGTGGGCTACCTCGACGACCACGGCATGGCGCAGCTCGACATCGTCATCGGAGTGACCGTCGCGCGCGTGGTGCTGGAGAAGGGCCGCGCCGTCGGGGTCGAGATCATCGCCGACGGCGGTGCGCGCCAGCTCGTGCGGGCCACGCACGAGGTGGTGCTCAGCGCCGGGGTGTTCGGATCGGCGCAGCTGCTGCAGCTGTCCGGGATCGGGCCCGCGGAGCACCTGCGCTCGGTCGGCGTCGAGGTGGTCGAGGACCTGCCGGTCGGCGACAACCTCCACGACCACCTCTTCGTCCCGATGTGCTTCCTGATGCCCGAGGCCCGGAACAAGGGCACCGCGCCGTACTTCGCCCGCGGCTTCCTCAAGGAGGTCACGCGCGGCGGCACGTGGGTCGGGCGCACGGTGTTCGAGGCGGTGGGGTTCGTGCGGAGCCCATCGGCCGACACCGTGCCGGACCTGCAGGTCCACGTGCTGCCGTGGTCGTATCCGGGACCGAACCAGGACGCCCCGGTACGGCACAAGGCCGACCCGCGCCGCACGCTGACCGTGATGCCGACGCTGATCTACCCCAAGAGCCGCGGCACCGTGCGCCTGGCCTCGGCCGACCCGCTGGCCGCACCGCTCATCGACCCGGCGTACCTGCGCGACCCGGCGGACGCCGCGCTGCTGCTGGACGGCATGGAGATGGTGCGCGAGGCGATGGCCCACCGCTCGCTGTCGGGGCGCGTGCACGGGGAGACGTCGCCGGGCTCGGTCCACGCCAACCGGGCGGCGCTGGCCGCCGAGCTGCCGAACCGCGCGACCACGGTGTACCACCCGGTCGGCACGTGCCGGATGGGCGTCGACGAGCGCGCGGTGGTCGACCCGGCGCTGCGGGTGCGCGGGGTGGAGGGGCTGCGGGTCGCCGACGCGTCGATCATGCCGAGCATCGTCGGGGGGAACACGAACGCGGCGGCTTTGATGATCGGCGAGCATGCGGCGTCGTTGATTCTGGGGTGAGGGGGAGGGCGAGGGTGAAGGTGAGGGCGAGGACGACGGTGTAGCAAGACGGCCCGGCTCGGAGGGGTTCCGAGCCGGGCTTGTTGTCTGGTAACGGTTTTCGGCGCTGTCTTTAACTCCGGTCCTAACGCTTCCAGAAGGGCGTGCGTCGCGGCTTGGCGGCCGACTCGTCCGACGTGTCCGATGCTTCCGGTTCCGGTTCCGGTTCCAGCGACTCCAGGAACGTGACAGCGCTCTGTCGGCGCTCGTCGACCGGCTTGTCGGACGTGGCCAGTGTGCTGAGCAGGTCGGCGACCTCGGAGGCGTGCGACGCCGGGACGTGCGGGGCCAGCTCGCCCAGCTTTGCGGCGAACTCGGCCAGCAGCTCCTCCTGTGCCTCGGCGCTGTCGTTCGCGGCGGCGGTGAGGCGGGGGAGCCAGGCCGCTGCGAAGGTGCTGAGGCCGTCGATCGGCTCCCGCTCCTTTTCCTGCTTCGGCAGTGGGGGCAGCAGGGGCGCTGCGGGCCTCGACACCATCGGCGGGGCGCCGGGAGCCGGAGGGACAGGCGAGGCTCCGCCGGGAGCCGGAGGAACGGGAGAGGCTCCGCGCGGACCTGCGGCGATGCCGCGGGTCCGGTGCAAGACGGTCTTCGAGGACTTCACCGAGCGCGTGTCGAGCTTCGCGGATTCCTCGAAGACGGTGTCGGCGAGCATCGAGGGCATCGAGGCCATCGGGGCGATCGGTGCGCCGGCCGACACCGCGAGGCCGTCGGCCTCGAAGGCGGCCCAGCCGGCGGGCAGGTCGACCGGTTGCGTGACCTGCTTCAGCGCGCCGCTCTTGTTCACGACGCGCGAGTCGATCGCGACGAACGCCGTGAAGCGGGACAGCACGCTGTAGCCCACTGACGTGGCGACGATCGCGCGTTCGAGCTCCGGCTGGCCCTCGTAGGTCGAGACGTACTGGTCTTCCAGGTCGCGGATGCGGCCGCGGGCCCAGAACTGGGCCAGTCCCGCGTCGTCGGTCTCGACCGCGGTGACGCGGCGGGTCCACGGCGAGCCGTCGGCTGCGGTGCCGGTGACGATGATGGCGGGGCCGGTGTCGGATTCCGCCGTAGCCGTAGCCGTAGCCGTAGCCGTAGCCGTAGTTGTCGTGGCCGGGGTGCCGCCGAACCGCCCGGCGACCACCAGCGGCGCCCCGACGAAGAGGTCCGGCAGCCGGGTCGGCGTGACCGAGTCCTGATCCAGTTCCAGTCCGCCGGTCCCGGCCAGGCGCAGCCCGGTCACCAGCGGCGTGCCGATGCGGTGGTGGATGGCGTCCATGGCCTCGTCGAGGCGGTCCTCGGACTCCACCAGCTCGCAGTGCCCGCCGCCGAGGGTGGCCAGGCGCCGCAGGAATCCGGCGTTGACCGCGGTGTCGATGCCGACCGTGTGGATCCGCAGGTCGGCGAGCTGCGGGCGGAGCGTGGTCAGGACCCGGTCCTCGTT
Source organism: Catenulispora rubra (assembly GCF_015356825.1). Taxonomy (GTDB): domain Bacteria; phylum Actinomycetota; class Actinomycetes; order Streptomycetales; family Catenulisporaceae; genus Catenulispora; species Catenulispora rubra. Next base: position 17,405 of record NZ_JAACYW010000232.1, read on the forward strand.
GCCGATCTGGCCGTCGGTCACCAGGATCAGGACTCTGTCGCGGTCGGTGCCGACGTCCCGGGTCAGCAGGTCGGCGGCCTGCTGCAGCGGCGCCACCATCTCGGTCCCGCCGCGTGCGTCGACGGCGGCCAGGTGCTGCACCGCGCGGAACCGGTGCCGGTCCGTGGCCTCGGCCAGCGCGTCGGACGGCAGGCCGTCGGGGGCGTCGATCTCGTCGTCGAAGGTCAGCACGGCGAAGCGGTCGGCGGCGGTCAGGGTGTCGACGATGCGGGCCGCGGCACGGCGCGCGGCCGTCATCTTCCAGCCTTCCATGCTGCCGGAGCGATCCAGGACCAGGGCGACGTCGCGGGGGCGGGTGGTGTCGGTCGGCTCGGGCGGGAGGATGGTGAGGAGGAAGGTGCCGGTGGAATCCTTCGCCGCGTCGGTGGCTGAGTCGCGTGCCACGGCCAGCGACGTGGCGGCCACCGAACCGCCATAGCCCAACCGCAGTACGAAGTCGCGGTCGGCGCGGGCTCCGGGGTTCAGGCGGACCAGGTATCGGGCGCTGCTTTCCGTGCTCTCGCCGGTCGCCGTCCCGCTGGTCTCCTCCACGCTCACCCCGTGCAGGCTCGATGTCAGCCCGGCCAGCGGCAGCCCGACCGGATCGACCGCCACCTCGATCGACAGGCGCACCGGATTCGGGAACCCGGGCAGCAGGATCGGCGGGCTGATCCGCGAGGCGTCGGGTACCTCGTCGGTGTCGACCGCCGTGCCGCTGCCGACCTGGTCCCCGGGCAGTTCGCCGCCGGGGATGTAGCGGGGCGCGACCACGAGCGGGAAGCGGAACGTGGCCTGGCCGTCCTCGTAGGGCAGCCGGCCGGCCAGCGTCGTGCGTATCGTGACCTGCTCGCCGGGCATGATGTTGCCGACCCGCAGCGTGAAGACCCCGGGACGCTCCTCCTCGGCGATCGAGGCGCGCTTGCCTTCGGAGATCGCGGCGTCGTAGTCGGCGCGCGCCTCCTCCCGCTCCTTCACGATGCCCTCGACCACGCGGTCCGCCGCCTCCATCCGCAGCCGCGTCACCGCCGCGCGGTCCGGCAGCGGGAAGATGTACGTGGCCTCCAACGGCACGTCGTAGGGGTTGCGGAAGCCCTGCGCCAGCTCGGTGCGGACGGCCAGGCCGGCGACCGAGGAGCGGACCTCGATCAGCTCCAGCGGCAGGTTGCCGCGCTCGGTGCGCAGTGCTCCGAGGCCGCCTTCCGGGTCCGGGTGCGGCGCTTCCTCGATGACCTCTATGACGCCGGTGCGGACTGTCATGGTTGGTTCCCCCCTCTGTGGTCTGTGTGCTGTGGTCTGTGTTCTGGGTTCTGGGTGTGCGGTGTCGGGTGGTGTGTCGGGTGTGTCAGGCCTCGGACAAGCCGAGTCGGTCCAGCAGGGTCAGGAGCGGCTGGGCCGCCTCGGCGATGGCGGCGCGGGCGGCGGCGTCGGGGACGCGGCCGGGCGATGCGCGCCAGGTGGCTCTTCACGGTCAGCGCCAAGAGCCCCATGGCCTGTCCGATGGCCTTGTTCGAGCGGCCGTCGGCGACCAGCCGCAGCACCTCGATCTCGCGCGCGGACAGGTCGC
>NZ_JAACYW010000233.1 GCF_015356825.1 Catenulispora rubra
GCATCGGGGCATGGCCGGTACTGCCGGTATCAGGGCATTGTCGATATTCGGCGGGGCAATCATCAGGGCGCTGCCGACGCCGGAATCCGGCCGGGCAACCGCTCGGTCAGGTGCTCGCGCAGTCGGCGACAGCATTGCCTGCGCCGGAGCGCGGTTGGCCGCTCGCTGCTGGCTGGCTGGCTGTTGCTTGCTGGCTGTTGCTTGCTGGCTGCTGGTTGAGCGCTACCGGCCGCCGTCGACGAGCCGTCCGGGCCGGAAGTCCACGAAAGCCGTGGTCCCGGCGGGCTGGTCGGCGCTGAGCGCGGCGGCTGAGGTGTCGCCCCAGCGCCCGGTGTCGATGCGGTGCTCGACCGCGTGCAGGCCGGCGAGGATCTCGTTGGTGGTGAAGGCGCAGTGTCCTTGGCGTGCGACGTAGGCCTGGCGCAGCAGGCGTCCGTCGCCGGCGGCGTGGACGCGCGCGGCGAAGGCGTTCTCCTGCTCGACCGGGACCAGTTGGTCGGCGGTGGTGTGCAGGTCGAGGAGTGGCACCGCGAGCCGCTGCCCTGCGGTCGAGGTTCGCGCCATCCATGCCGTGGCGGCGGGGTCGGCGTGGTAGGCCGGGGCTGTGTGCAGGGCGTCCAGATCGGCGTCCAGGTCCAGGCCGGCCGCGTGATACAGGGCTCGGACCTCGTCCCGGTGCGACGAGGAGGCGAGCAGTGCCCGCCAGTCGAGGCCTGCTGTGGAACCGCTGTCGCCGCCGGCCGCCTGCTCGATCGAGGGCCGCGAGCCGATGATGAACGCCAGTTGCCCGGCGGCGATCCACGCCTCCTGCTGGCTCTCCTGGCCGCCGCTGTCCCCCGGCGCCGGCGGGTTCTGGCCGGGCGCCCAGGTCGGCAGGTTCAGGAACGCCGCCGCCAACGCGATCCGGGCTCGTCCCGCCGGAGTCTGCTGCGCGGCTTCGACGGCGTCGGTCAATGTCGTCGTCACGGCCGCGGCGTCGCCGGGCCCGGAGTAGCCGGTCAGGTGAACGTTGGCGTTCGGCGCCAGCAGGGTCGCCAGGACCACTTCGCCGGCGAGCTGATAGTCGTTCAGGTCCAGCCCGCCGGCGACCAGGCCGCACAGCCCGAGCGAGCCGGCGACCCGGCCGTGCGCGTCCCGGTCGATCTGGGCGTTGACCAGGCCGCCCATCGACTCCCCGATCGAGACGGTGCGGGCCGGCCGGCCGATGACGGCCCGGACCGCGTCCAGGGTCTGGAACTGGTCGCGCTCGGCGCTGCCGAGAGCCCACCACGAACCGTTCGGGTCGTACGAGGAGCCGGCCAGCGCGTACCCGGCGGCCAGCAGGGCGGCTTGAGAGTCCGGGCTCGGCGCGTCCTGCGCCGCGGTGGGACCGTAGCCGTGGCTGAACAGCAGCAGCGTGCCGTTCCAGGCGGCCGGGACGTCGGCGATCCACGTCGCGCCGTCGCCGAGCGTGCCGGTGTGGTGCCCGGCCGACGGCGCCGGGGCGGCGGTCGCGGCCGAGGGCACGACCACGAAGGCTGAGAGGGTTGTCAGGACCGTGAGGCCGACGGCGAGGCGTCGGCGCGGGCGCGTGCTCATGGGCGGTGCTCCTTTTCGGAAAGGTTGCGAAGGGAGCGTGAGAAGCGTGCTTGGAGAACGCGACGAAATGTAGGGCAGTTTTTTGGCGGCAGTCAATGGCGTGCCGAATATTTGGCCGCAGGGGAACCCGCGAGGCAGTCCCAAATGATCAAACCATTGCGGGTCCGCTACCGAAGCCGAAGAGTATCCAGCGTCCGCTCAGCCTCGCCGCGCGCCGCCGCCTCCCGCTCCTCCGCGAGCGCGTGGAACAGCTCCTCGGCCTGGATGGCGGGCCAGTCGGACGGCAAATGCTCGGCCGGCAGGTGCGGGTCGCGCCGCACCAGGTCCAGCCAGTCGGTGTGCAGCAGCAACTGGCTCCCCAGCGGGTCCGACACCCCGGACCCGGGCTGCGACCAGCGCTGGAGGAACGCCTGGTAGTCGGCGGCGATCGCGCCGACGTCGAAGGCCGTCTCCAGCACGGCCGCGACCTCGGTCGGCTTCAGGATGGTGCCGCGGAACACCCGCAGGTGCGCGTCCAGGCCCAAATCGCCGAGCAGCGCGGCGGCGTCCACGTCCGAAGGCGCCACCCACAGCCCGTTCTGCAACGGCCCGAACCCGCCCCAGGTCAGCCGGGAGCGCAGATCGTGCCGCTCCCGGCGCCAGGCCTCGGGCAGCGAGAACCCGACCAGCGTCCACTGGCCGTCCCAGTCGAGGTTGGCCGCGCCGCGCCGCCAGATCCGGTCGTAACCGTCCTGCAGCACCGACACGGCGCGCGGCGTGAGCGCGAAGTACATCTTGCGCCCTTGGCGGTGGCGCTCCAGCAGGCCTCTGCTGACCATGCGCGTCAGCGTCGAGCGCACCGCCTCCTCGGTGACGTCCACCCGGCCCAGGGCGTCGATGACGGAGCCGGAAGAGACCGCGAGCTCGCGCCCCAGGACGTGGATGCCGAAGAACGTCAGCATCAGCGACTGCGGTCGCGGCGAAGGCTCGGCACTGCTCACCAGGTCAGGGTAGGGCATCGCCGATGTTCGGCAAACTATTGACGGCAGTCACGACAGTGCCTAAGTTGTGCCGCATGATCCTCAGCAACAAGGTCGCCGTGGTCACCGGAAGCGGCCGGGGCCTCGGCCTGGCCTACGCCAAGGCGCTGGCCGCCGACGGCGCGGCGGTGGTCGTCAACGACGTCGACGCGGACGCGGCGCGCGCCGCGGTCAAGGAGATCGAGGCGGCCGGCGGCCGGGCCGTCGCCGAGGTCGCCGCGGTCGGCACCACGGACGCCGCCGACGCTCTCGTGCGGCGCGCGGTCGACAGCTTCGGCCGCCTGGACGTGATGGTCACCAACGCCGGCGTGCTGCGTGACAAGGTCCTGTGGAAGATGTCCGACGAGGACTTCGACACCGTGGTGCAGATCCATCTGCGCGGGACGTTCACCTGCGGCCGCGCCGCCGCCGAGCGCATGCGCGAGCAGGGCGAAGGCGGGCGCATCATCGTCGCCGGCTCCCCGGCCGGCCAGCGCGGCAACTTCGGGCAGACCAACTACGCCGCGGCCAAGGCGGGCATCGCGGCGATGGTCCGCACCTGGTCCATGGAGCTCGCGCGAGCGAACATCACGGCCAACGCGATCATCCCGGTCGCGGCCACCGCCATGACCAAGACCATCCCGGCCTTCGCCCCGCACGTCGAAGCCCTCGAACAGAACGGCACGCCGTTACCCGACGCGCTGCGCAAGGGCGAGGGATTCGGCACGCCCGAGGATGTCGCCCCGCTCGTCGTCTTCCTGGCCTCCGACGCCGCGGCCGGCATCACCGGGCAGTGCATCGGCATCGGCGGTGACAAGCTGGCGCTGTGGTCGCATCCGCAGGAGATCTCCGTCGCGTACGCCGACGGTGGATGGAGCGCCGAAGCCATCGCCGCGGCCTGGCCGGTCAGCGTCGGCCGGAGCCCGGAGACCGTCGGCATCCCCGCTCCCGGGATCTGAGGGTGCTGATGAACAGGTCACTGATAAACAGGGCACTGATGAACCTCGACGACCTCACCGCGATCGACGTCCACACCCACGCCGAGGTGTCGGCGAAGGGGCACGGCTCGCTGTCCGAGGAACTGGACGCTGCGGCCGGCGATTACTTCAAGGCCGAGCAGCGCCGCCCGACGTTGCCGGAGATCGCCGCGTACTACCGTGAGCGGAAGATGGCCTGCGTCGTGTTCACCGTGGATGCCGAGAGCACGACCGGGACCCCGGCCGTGCCGAACGAGGAAGTCGCCGAGGCCGCCGCCGCGAACCCGGACGTCATCATCCCGTTCGCGAGTATCGACCCGTACAAGGGGCGGCTCGGCGTCAACCAGGTCAAGCGCCTGGTGCGCGAGTTCGGCGTCCGGGGCTTCAAGTTCCACCCCAACGTCCAGGGGTTCGCGCCGAACGACCGGCTGGCGTACCCGCTGTACGAGGCCATCGAGGCCGAGGGCGCCATCGCCGTCTTCCACACCGGCCAGACCGGCATCGGCGCCGGTGCCCGCGCCGGCGGCGGCATCCGGCTCAAGTACAGCAACCCGATGCTGGTCGACGACGTCGCGGTGGACTTCCCCGACCTGCCGATCATCCTGGCCCACCCCTCGTTCCCCTGGCAGGACGAGGCGCTCGCGGTGGCGACGCACAAGAGGCAGGTCCACATCGACCTGTCCGGCTGGTCGCCGAAGTACTTCCCGCCACAGCTCGTGCAGTACGCCAACACCCTGTTACAGGACAAGGTGCTGTTCGGCTCGGACTACCCGCTGCTGACCCCGGACCGCTGGCTGGCCGACTTCGCGAAGCTGCCGATCAAGGACGAGGTCCGCCCCAAGATCCTCAAGGAGAACGCGGCCCGGCTGCTCGGCCTGGCCGCCGGCTGAATCGCCACTTTCCGTCCGCTGAGACAGGGAGCGCATCGCGATGCACAACCAAGGCATCGGATCCTGGCCCGCGCGCCGGGCGCGCAAGACACCCCATCGCACCGCGCTGGTCCACGAGGACCGCGCCGTCACGTACGCCGAACTCGACGACCGCGTGAACCGGCTGGCGCACGTGCTGCACGAGCGCGGGATCAGTCGCGGCGACCGCGTCGCCTACCTGGGCCCCAACCACCCGGCCTATCTGGAGACGCTGTTCGCCGCCGGGGCGATTGGCGCGGTGTTCGTCCCGCTCAACACCCGCCTCACACCGCCCGAACTGCGGCACCAGATCGACGACTCCGGCAGCACCCTGCTGGTGACGGCCCGCAGCCCGCACGCCGACGGCGGCGCCCTGGGCGAGGGGATCGAAGTCCTTTCCGCCGAGGGCGCGGGCTACGAGGCGGCGCTCGCCGCGGCCGCGCCGGAGCGCCAGGACGAGCCCGTCGGCCTGGACGACCTGTGTCTGATCATGTACACGTCGGGCACCACGGGCCGGCCCAAGGGGGCGATGCTGACCCACGGGAATCTGACCTGGAACTGTCTCAACGTACTGATTGACGGGGACCTCACGGCCGACGAGGTCACCCTGGTCAGCGCCCCGCTGTTCCACATCGCCGCGCTCGGCATGACCTGCCTGCCCACGCTGCTCAAGGGCGGCACGGCGGTCCTGGAGTCGGCCTTCGACCCGGCGCGCACCCTGGAGTTGGTCCGCCGACACCGGGTCACCTGCCTGTTCGGCGTCCCGGCGATGTACGAGATGCTCGCCGCCGAGCCGGGCTGGGAGCAGGCGGACCTGTCCAGCCTGCGGAACCTGATGTGCGGCGGCGCGCCGGTTCCGGGCCGCACGATCCGGCGGTATCTGGACCGGGGACTGGCGTTCGTGCAGGGCTACGGCATGACCGAGGCGGCGCCGGGCGTCCTGCTGCTCCAGGGCCGCGACGCCGCTGAGCACGCCGGATCGGCCGGGGTGCCGCAGTTCTTCACCGATGTGCGCCTGGTCGGCACCGACGGCACGCCGGTCGGCATCGATGAGCCCGGCGAGTTGCTGGTCAACGGTCCGAACGTGACGCCCGGCTACTGGCGGCGGCCGCAGGAGACCGCGGAGGCGTTCCACGAAGGGTCCTGGTTCCGCTCCGGCGACATCGCCGAGGCCGACGCGGACGGGTACGTCCGGCTCGTCGACCGGGTGAAGGACATGATCATCTCCGGCGGGGAGAACGTCTACCCGGCCGAGGTCGAGAACGCCCTGCTGGACCATCCCGACGTCGCCGAGTGCGCGGTGTTCGGCGTGCCCGACGAGAAGTGGGGCGAGGTCGGCCGGGCCGTAGTTGTGCTCAGGGCGGGCCGGGCCCCCGACGCCGCCGCGCTGCTGGCGCACCTCGACGGCCGGCTGGCCCGCTACAAGATCCCCAAGTCGGTGGTCTTCACCGACGTCCTACCGCGCAGCGGCGCCGGGAAGGTGCTCAAGGGCCCGCTGCGCGCGGCCCACGGCACCGATGTCAATCCTCTGTGAATCTTCATCAACCCTCTGCGCACCTCCATCAATCCTTTGCGAAAGGTCTACGACCAACCATGCCCCGCACCGTGACCGGCGTCGCCGGACTCCTCGACCTCGGCGCCGTCGACCTCGGCCACAGCTCCTGGCTCGCCATCGGCCAGGACCGGGTGAACACCTTCGCCGACGCGACCGACGACCACCAGTGGATCCACGTAGACCCCGAGCGCGCCGCCGCCGGGCCGTTCGGAGGCACGGTCGCTCATGGCTATCTCACCCTGTCCCTGCTGATCCCGCTGTGGAGCGAGCTGCTGACCGTCGCCGACGTCGCGATGGCGGTCAACTACGGCCTGAACAAGGTCCGCTTCCCGGCTCCGGTCCACGTCGGCTCCCGCATCCGCGCGCACGGCGCGATCGCCTCGGTCGCCGAGGTCAAGGGCGGCGCCGAGGTGGTGGTGGACCTGAGCGTCGAGATCGAGGGGCAGGAGAAGCCGGCTTGTGCGGCGCAGGCGGTGTACCGGTTCTTCGCCTGATCCCGACCCCGACCGGCTTCCGGGCACGATCCCCGCTCACGCCGTCGCCGCGTAGGCGTCGGCCTGGATCCCGTACAGGTCGGCGTACCGGCCGCCGAGGGCCATGAGCTCGTCGTGCGCCCCCACTTCGACGAGCCTGCCCTTGTCCAGGACGAGGATCAGGTCCGCGCCGGTCACCGTCGAGAAGCGGTGCGAGACGATGACGGTGACCGCGCCGGTCCGCGCGCCGAGCTCGCGGGCGCGGGCCATGTGGCGCTGGAAGATCTGCTGCTCGCTCGGCGCGTCCAGGGAAGCCGTCGGCTCGTCGAGGATGAACAGCAGCGGATCAGGGCGCATCGACGCCCTCGCCAGCGCGGTCTTCTGCCACTGGCCCTCGGACAGCTCCAAGCCGCCGACGTCGCGTCCCAGCAGGGTGTCGTAGCCGTCCGCCAGGCGGCGCAGGACGCGCTCGGCGTCGGCCTGTTCCACCGCGGCCGCCACCCGGCCGCGGTCTTCCAGGTGCGGCAGGTCGCCGAGGCCGACGTTCTCGCCGAAGGTCGTGGCGAACCGGCCGAAGTCCTGGAACGCGGCGCTGATGCGGGCCCGCCAGGCCTTCGTCTCGAAGTCGGCGAGATCGACCCCGTCGACGGCGACGCGGCCCGAATCGGTTCGATAGAACTTGGCCAGCAGCTTCACCAGCGTCGTCTTGCCCGAGCCGTACTCGCCGACGACGGCCACGACCGATCCGGCGGGAAGCCGGACGCTGATGCCGTCCAGGGCCCGGCGATCGGTGCCGGCGTAGGTGTAGCCGACGTCGTGGAACGTGATGCCGTCGCGCAGGACCGGCGGTGCGACGACGGTGCCCGTCCGGCGGGCTCGGTCCTCGGCCAGATGGTCGCGCATCCAGAACAGCGGCTCGACGAAGCGGGACACCTGGGCGACGCCCGCGGTCCTGGTGACGGCGCCGTGCAGGGTGATGCGGAGGTTGGCCGCGACGGTCACCGCCATCACGAGGTCGCCGACGCTGCCGGCGCCGTGCGCGGTCCGGTCCACGACCAGCGCGAGTCCGGCGGCGAAGCCCGCGGTGAAGACCAGCCACCCGGCGAACTTCCAGGCCGCGCCGAGCGCCGCGGCCCGGGCGCGGCCGTCCATCGTCTGCCGCCAGGCCTGTTCCTGCAGGCGGACGATCTCGGCGGCCGATCCGGCCACCCGGATCTCCTTGCCGGCGGCGGGTTTGGTCGCCAGCTCGAACAGGTGCTGCTGGAGGCGGAAGGCCTCGGCCGTGGCGAGGTCCGCTTCGGCCACGGCCCGGCTGCCGCGCCGGTCGCACCACAGGGGCACCGCCGCGAAGGCGAGCAGGAGCAGCAGCCAGGGACTGACCGTGCCCAGCAGCACAAGGGTCACCCCGAGCTGCGCCAAGGCGAAGACCGCGCCGATCGAGGACCAGAATCCGGCCATGATCGTCCAGGAGGAGCGGCGGACGATGGCGACGCGGTCCAGGACGTCGCCGCGTTCCAGGTGGTCAAGGGTCTCGAGCGCGGCGAGGTCGCCGAGGACGCGCGGCAGCAGGTCGCAGATCGCGGGCTGTTCGATGAGCGGGATCGGCGTCGCGACCAGGTCGATCAGGACCACGTCGAGGGTGTAGGCGAGCGCCGCCGAGACGGCGGCCAGGGCGGCTGAACCGGCGTCGCCGCGGATCGTCGCGTCGATGGTCCAGCGCAGGGCGAGGGCGGATCCGGCGACACTCGCCAGGACGACGGCGTTGGCTGCGAAGTAGAAGACGACGGTGCCGGGCATACGGTGCCAGGCCAGGCCGAACAGCTCCTTCCAGAGCGCGGCCCAGCGCCGCACCGGGTAGTGCGTCGCGGCCGTGATCGGGGACGGGGCACCTGTGCCGTCAGCCATGCGCGGTCTCCTGCTCGGTGAGGTCGTTGGTCGCGTCGCCGGTCGTGTCGTCGATCGTGTCGGCGGTCGTGTCGCCGGTCGCATCGTCGGTCACGTCGTCGTAGCCGCGCTGGAAGCGCTCGGCCTGGATGGCGAACATCTCGGCGTAGGTCCCCTCGGCCGCGACGAGCTCGTCGTGGGTGCCGGACTCGGTGATGCGTCCGTGCTCCAGCAGGACGATGCGGTCCGCCTGGCGCACCGTGGACAGGCGGTGCGAGATGAGTACGACGCCGGCCTGTTCGCGGCGCGCCGAGAGCCGGTCGAAGACCTCGAACTCGGTACGGACGTCCAGGTGCGCGGTCGGCTCGTCGAGGACCAGCAGCCCCGCGCCGGTGCGCACCGCGTACAGCGCCCGGGCCAGGACCACCTGCTGCCACTGGCCGCCGGACAGGTCGACGCCGCCGGTCCGGGCCCGGGACAGCGGCGTGTCCCAGCCGTCCGGGAGCCGGTCCAGGACCTCGGCGAGCCCGGCGTCCCGCGCGGCGGCCTCCAGCGCGCCGCGGTCGAAGGGCACGTCGCCGCGGCCGAGCGCGACGTTCTGGGCGACGCTGAGGTGGTAGCGGACGAAGTCCTGGAAGACCACCGAGATGTGCCGCCGCCACCGCCGCGCGCCGAGCCGCCGGAGGTCGACTCCGTCGGCGGTGACGCGGCCGGAGTCCGGTTCGTAGAGGCCGGACAGCAGCTTGATGAGCGTCGACTTCCCGGCACCGTTGAGGCCGACGATCGCGAGCAGTTCGTTCGGACGGATCTCCAGGTCGAGATGGTCGATGACCCGCCGGGTGGTGCCGGGGTAGGTGAAGCAGACGTCTTCGAAGCGGACCAGGGGCGCGCGGGCCGCAGGCTCCGGTTCGGCCGCTGTGTCAGCCTCCTGCGATGGCGCGGGCCTGTCCGGCCGCAGCTCCGCCGCGACCTCGTCGAACGCGTTCAGGCCCTCCAGCGCGGCGGCCATGTTGCGGGCGTCCTCGCTGAGCCCGAACGCTTGGAACAGCGACCAGCCGGAGGCCAGCACCGCGGTCTCGACGGCGACCGTGGCGTGTCCGTGGGCCGTGCCGTCGGCGACCGCCGCGTACACCGCCGCCAGCGGGACGACGATGAGCAGGAACCGCCGCAGGTCCGCGGGCCAGATCCTGGAAGCGAGCTCCCAGGCCGGCCCCAACAGGCCTCGCAGGTGGCGACCGATCTTCGCCACGGACCACTCTTCGAGGCCGAACAGCCGGATGTCCTTGCCCTCGCCGGTCGAGACCAGGGCATCCGCCCAGGCGGCGCTGTGCATGCCTTCCGGGATCCCCGCGCGCCAGGCCACGACGAAGCGTTCGTGCACCCTGTTGCCGAGGAAACGGTTCAAGGCGGCGGGCACGAGCAGCGCGGGCACGAGCCACCACGCGTAGCGCGCCAGCACCGCACACGAGGCGACCGCGCCGATGAGCCCGGCGAACCAGCGGACCTGCCCCAGCGCCCCGTCCCCGGGCGTCCGCTCGGTCCAGTTCTGCGGATCGGCGCGCGCGATCCGGACGAGCTGCTGAACCCGCGGCCGCTCCAACCGGTCGACGGTCGGCCCGAACGACGCCAACCGCGCCAGCGCGGCCCGATGCGCACCGTCGATCCTGGCCTTGGCCAGGAACTCGAGCGGGACGGTCCCGGCCTCGGCGGCGTGCCCGGCGACCATCACGGCGGCGAGCAGCAGCAGCGGCCCCACGGTCGCCGCGAGCAGCCCGGAGGGCGCATGCCCGCTGATCCGGGAGACGAGGACCGCCGTCGCGACGGCGGTCGCCGCCGGAATCAGGGCATTGAGGACGTTGACGACGCAGAGCGCCGCGACCAGGGGCGGGCGGGCCGCACGCAGGGCGCGGAGCAGGCGGATGCGGCGGGCGAGTACAGGCAACGGAGGATTCCCATCGAAGCGCTTCGATCGCGAAGACGGAACGAGGCTTGCATCGAAGGAAATCGATGGGCAACGGCTTTTCTGCTCGCGTCCAGCATGATCAGGACGCTGGAACGCGTCGCGGGGCGCCGGAGGAGATCGACATCGACTTCACCTTTCGATGGCTCCTGCACACGCTGATGGGGGTCCGTACCCTCGGCCAGAGCGCGAAGGCCGGCGAATCAGGAGTCTGTTTCCTTGCGATGGCGTCCGGGCAGACGAGGACGGCAGTCCGTCTCAACCTGGACGGAAGGCGTTCCAAACGATCAGCCGGGCAAATTAGAGTTCTGCGATAGTCGTCACATCACCGGCGGAAGGAATGCTGACGCCATGTCCCGTACTCCCCGAGCAAGCCGTCTGCGCTGGTTCGTGCCGCGCCGTAGGCAGACCGCACTGGCAGCGGCGGCGGTGCTGTGTGTCGCCGGCATCGCCGCGGCACCTGCCTCCGCGACAGCCTCCCCCGCCACCGACCCGGTGCGCGGACAACTCGCCTACATCGCCGTGGCCGGTGCCTACGGTCTGCCGAGCGCCCTGGCGGTGATGGACACCCGGACCGACTCGCTCGTCGACTTCCACACCATGGCCCAGTCCCTGAACGGCATCGCCGTGAACCCGGCTGGTACCCGGGTCTACGGGACCGCGCAGGGCACTGTCGTGGTCATGGATCCGGTCACCGACGCGACGCTGAGCACGTTCCCGGTCGGCGCGAGCGACGGTGACATCGTGATCGCCCCCTCCGGCGGCACAGCGTACGTCGCCGACTCCAGCGGCACCGGATCGGTCCACGTCGTCGACACCGCCGCGCAGACCGTGACCGCCACCGTCGCGGCCGGCGGCTACGGCCTGGCCCTGAGCCCGGATGGGTCCCGGCTCTACGCCACCGGGCCCGGAGGAGTCCTGTCGGTGATCGACACCGCCACCGACACGGTGGTGGCGACCGTCGCCTGCGGCACCTCCACCGGATACGTGGCCGTCGACGGGACCGGAGCCCACGCCTACGTGACCGACTGGGCCACGCGCTCCCTGTACGTCGTGGACACCGCGACGGACTCCGTGACCTCCACCATCTCGCTGAGCTCCTTCGTCAGCAATCCGACCCGCGTGGCCGTCAACCCGGCGGGCACGACGGCGTACGTCGGCCAGGGCCCGGGCGGCGAGGTCCTGGACATCGATCTGGCGACTCACAACGTCCTGCACATCCTGCAGGCGGGCACGGCCATCTCGGCGGAGGCCATCGACAGTACCGGGAGCAAGCTCTACGCGGGCGGCTACAACTCCGTCATGATTCCGGCGGGCTCGGTCGCGGTGTTCGACACCGCCTCCGAGACCAAGAGCGGCGGACTCGGCGTCACCGGCTATGTCACCGGTATCGCCCTGGGCCCGACCTCGGCTGGCACAGCCGTGTCCTTGACGACCAACACGACCGGGACCGCCACGCAGGGAAACCCGGTGACGCTGACGGCGACGGTGTCGGGAGCGGACTCCGGTACGGTGCAGTTCTACGACCGTACGTCGTCGGCCTACGGCTCCGTCCCCCTGGGCGCACCAGTGCCGGTCACCAACGGCACCGCGACCCTCAGCACCACCTCGCTGACGCTCGACATCCACAGCCTCAGCGCCGCCTTCACTCCGGCCGCGCCCGGACTGCTGCGCTCGGCCTCAAGCGCGGTGAGCGTGCAGGTGATCCCCGCCGGCGTGAACGTCGAGCAGGCCTACACCGCGACCGGAACGGGCATCGTGATCACCACGCTGTACACCACCGGTCCCCGGCTGCTGCTCGCCTTCGTCAGCTCTGACGGCCCCGGGGAGAAGCAGAGCGCCAGCGTCACGAGCTCGGGTCTCGACTGGACGCTGGTGAAGCGCGCCAACAATCAGGGCGGTACCGCGGAGATCTGGTCCGCCTACGCCTCCGGCCCGCTGTCCGATTTCGCCGTCGCCTCCTCACCGCAGTTCAACGGGTTCGACCAACAGCTGACCGTCCTGGTGATCACCGGCGCGACGAAGGTCGGTGCGAGCGCCGCCGCCGGCAGTTCCACGGGCCTCGGACACGTATCGGTGACCACGACCGCGGCCGGCTCGCAGGTCTACGGCGCGGGAGAGGACTACACCAACGCGCAGAGTCGAACTGTCGCCTCGGGGCAGCGGTTGTTCAGTCAGTGGGTTGATACCGCGGTCGGCGACACCTTCTGGACCCAGGGCACCACCGGGACGACCATCCCCTCGGGCACCAAAGTCACCCTCTCCGACACCGCACCGACCGGCGACACCTGGAACATGGCAGCCGTCGAAGTGCTCGGCTCCGGTTCATAGACAGGTCATAGACGGGTCATAGACGAACTCGTTCCGCTGCGGGGACGACGATGACTTCCTGCAGCGGAATCAGCTTGCTGCCGATGTCGCCGATGATGTCGGCCGGGACGGACAGCTCGGTGAGCGTGTCGACCAGGTGGCCCACCACCCGGTCGAAGTGCTTCTGCGTGACCGCCAGCCGCGCGTGCGCCTCCTTCATCGCGCGGCCGGCGTAGATCTCGGAGCCACCGACCGCCGCGGCCAGGAACGAGCGCTGATGTGCCTTCAGCCGCTCAAGGTCCACGCCCTCGAAGTAGCCCACGAGTTCCGTGTCCGCCAGGACCCTCGCGTAGAAATCCTCGACGGCCGCCGCAAGTGCGGGTGCGCCGCCGATCGCCTCGTAGATGCTCATGGCATCGATTTCAGGCCTGCTCCATACGGTCGGGATTGCCGACTGGTGACAGTTCGGTGAGAGCTTCCGCACGGTGCGTATTCGCGACGAGTGGTGCGTACAACGCCGCGCCGGGTGGAGGTCGCGACTGCGAAGTGCGCGACCTCCACCCGGCGTGGTCATGCCAGGCAGGCAGCCCGTTACGCTCCCATGGCCTCGACCAAACTCAACGGCCGCATGTCCGTCCAGTTCGTCTCGACGTGGTCGAGGCAGTCCTGGCGGCCGGCCGCGCCGAAGACGACCGCCCAGCCCTCGGGGACGGCGATGGGTTGCGGCCACAGGGAGTACTGGCCCTCGGCGTTGGTCAGGACGAGGAATGAGCCCTCTGCGTCGTCGAACGGGTTGCCGCTCATGTCGTTCTTCCCTTCGGTGGTGACGGGTTGTGGGCCGCCTCGGCCCGCAGGAACGCGGCGAGGCGGGTGGTGCCTTCCCGGAGCTGGTCCGGGGTCAGGTAGCTGGAGGACAGGCGGAGGCGGTCGTGGCCGGCGCCCGGGGGGAGGAAGGCCGCCATGGGGGTCCACAGGACGCCGAACTCCTGCGCCGAGCGTTCCAGGGCGGCTTCGTCGGCGGTGAACGGCACGGTGAGGACGGTGAAGAACCCGCCGTCCGGTCGGTTCCAGCTCAGGCCCAGTTCGGCGCGGGCCGCGGGTGGGAAGTGCCGTTCGAGGTCGCGTTGCACGGCTGCCAGGTTGGCCCGGTAGAAGGCCGCCGTCTCGGTGTTGGCGGCGCGCAGCCGGCAGCCGCAGCGCAATAGTGCGCCGCCGATCACGGCTTGGCTCAGCGAGGGGGTGTTGACCGTGATCATGCTCTTGATCTTGGCCAGTTCGTCGGCGAGGAGCCCGTGCGAGCCGTCGCGCCGCCGGACCCGCTGGTCGGCGACGACGTAGCCGAGGCGGGCTCCGGGGAAGCAGGTCTTGCAGAACGAGCCGAGGTAGACCACCGAGCCGTCCGGGTCCAGGGCCTTGAGGGTCGGGCGCGGCTCCAGATCGCCGCCGAAGAACCCGTAGGGGTTGTCCTCCAGGATCAGGAAGTCCTCGGCCGCCGCCACGTCGAGCAGCCTTCGGCGGGCGTCCGTCGGCATGCTCGCGCCGGACGGGTTGGCGAAGTCGGGCACCACGTAGCAGGCACGCACCCGCCGGCCGGAGGCCGCCACGCGGCGGGCGGCGGCGCGCACCGCCTCCGGGTCCGGGCCGTGCTCGCCCTCCGGCACCGGGACCACCGGGATGTCGAGGAGCCGGGCCGCGCCGGACAGGCCGATGTAGCACGGCGAACTGGCCAGCAGGACGTCGTCCGGCCCGGCGGACAGGGCGCGCAGCGCGAGGAACATGCCCTCCTGCGCGCCGACCGTGACCACGATGGCCTCCGGGTCGACCCGGATCCCCTCGTCGTGCGCCAGCGTCTCGGCGATCAGGCCGTGGATCTGCCCCTTGGTCCGGCCGTACTGGAACATCAGGGTACGTACTTCGTCCTCGGTCCGGCCGTCGGCGCGCAGGTGCGCGAGATAGGCGTCGAGGTACTCGGTGATGCTCGCGACGTCGAACAGGCCCTCGTACGGCCGGCCGGGCGCGAACGAGATCGCGTCCGGATACCGGGTGGTGACCTCGTTCAGGAAGTTCATCGACTCCAGCAGCGGATCGGCGACGGACCCGTGCAGGTCGTCCACGGCGATGGTGCGGATCGTGGCGGAGCTGTTCGTCGCAAGGTCATGCATCAGATCGCCTCCCCGACCGGGATTCACGGTAGGTGCCCCCTTCCGAAGCAGTCAACGAGAACCGGACCGGCGGGGCCGAAACCGGCAGGTCAGCGGCCTGCCGCAGGACCGTCGCGCGCCGTCCGCGGCACCGGATCCGCCCGGCATCCAGGGTTGGTCCACCGGTATATCAGCAGCATGTCGCCCGCCTGTCTCGCCGGCGGGACAAACTGATGCGAAGGCACCGGACCCGGGCGAGCGGCCTGCGGCCCGCAGACCTGGGCATATCAGAATTCTGCGATAAGACGGCCGCCGGCGGGCCGGGTCGGATCGGGACTGACTCGACCCGCCCCGACCAAACCGCTACATCGCCGCCCCCGACCCGATCGCCACCTCCTGCGCGGCCTGAGCCGGCGGCAATGCCGGACCCAACACCGGGCCCAACGCCGAACCCGACGCCGAACCCGGACCCGGCGCCAGACCGGGGGCCGGGTCGGCCAGTCCGGCCGCCTCGTCCAGCCCCTGCGTCATCCAGCTGAGCAGGTCCCGGCCCTCGCGCTCGGCCGCCTGCCGCCAGCGGCTCAGCTGTTCGCCCTCCAGCCGCAGCTGCACCATCTTGGGCTCGGACTCCGGGTCCGCGGCTGCGGCCTTGAGTTCCGCACGCAACCGGTTGCGCGACCAGCCGTGGCGCTCGGCCTTCTCCAGCCAGGCGTCCTGGGCCGGTTCCGGGAGCGGCGCGACCTGGGCGTGGTGCTGGAAGCTCAGGGCGCTGCGTCTGCGGCCGACGCCGATCTTGCCCGCGACCCAGGCGTAGTTGCGCAGGGTCTGGTAGTCGAGGCTGGTGCTCTCCACGGCCTGCCGGTAGCGGTCCGGGTAGCGCTGGCGGCCGTATACGAGCCAGTCACCCAACCACCACGTGGACGATTCGGAGACCTTGCTGATCTGGAGCCCCACCCGGAGCCACTCGTCCACCGTCAGTCCGGCCCGCAGCGTCAGTGAGGTTCGTCTGGTCACCGTGGACGGATCCAGCGCCAGCCGTTCGGGATTCGTCGAACGTGCCCCGGCGGCCACGCTCCTGACGGCGTTGTCCATCATGGAACAGAACCCTCCCCTTGTGATACGTAGCAGACTCAGCTGACATATAGCGGATTCAGCCTGCCTCGGCCCTGCTGTTCGCCTCGGCTATCCCGTCCAGCGTCCGGACGATCCACTCCAGCAACTCCAACTGTGCGGAGTCGGCCGCCGCCTGCCACCGGCCCTGACGCTCGGGGGCGACATAGATCTGCACGACGGCGCTCTCCGCCGCACTCGCGTCCTTGCGCTGCGCGGCCCGGATCTGTCGCCGCAACTCGTTGCGCGTCCAGCCCTGCTCCTCGGCCCGCGAAAGCCACTCGTCCTGATCCCCGGCCGCCAGGCCGGCCACCTCCGCGTGGTGCTGGAAGCCGAGCCCCTCCCTGCGCCGCTCCACCGGGACCTTCCGGGCGACCCACGCGTAGTTGCGCAGCGTCTGGTAGTCGAGCGAGGTCTCCGCGACCGCGCGTTTGTATCGGTTCGGATAGCAGTTCTGCCCGTAGATCAGCCAGTCACCCAGCCACCAGGCCGAGGAATCGGCGATGACGAAGATCTGCCGGCCCAGCCGCCGCCACTCCGACCACGCCAGCCCCGGCGGCAGATGCAGACTCGTCCGCCGAGTCATCGCCACACCCTGGGAAGCCACCACACGTCTCCCGCCCCTGGGCGAACTCCCGGCCCGAGGCGGAGGTTCGCGTTTGCGCTGTATCGCTGTATGAGTGAAGCCATCGATGGGGCACGCTTCGCACCGAGCACTCGGCCCGCGGCGGAGCGTGCCCCACGACCGGCCGGCCATCCGGACGGGACGGCCGGCCGGACCCGCGTTACGGTGCGACCGCGACGCCGGTGGGGCCGGCGAACCCGTGGACCGTGGCGGTCACGGTGTTCGTGCTGGTGTCGATCACCGAGACGGTGTTGCTGTGGCTGCCCGCGACATACGCCGCCGAGCCGTCCGCGCTGACGGCGACACCCTCAGGACTCGAACCGACCCGCACGGTCGCGGTGACCGCGTCGTGGTCGGTGTCGATCACCGACACGCTGCCGCTGCCGAAGTTCGTGACGTAGGCCGTCTCGCCGTCCGGGGTCAGGGCCACGGCGCCGGGATGGGAGCCGACCCCGATGGTGTCGACGACCGTGTCGCTCCCGGTGTCGATCACCGAGACCGAGCTGGAGGAGAATCCGGTGGCGTAGACGGTGCCGCCGTCCGGCGAGACCGCGACGCCGTTGGGGCTGCCGCCCACGGCGATGGTCGCGGTGACGGTGTCGCTGCCGGTGCTGATCACCGAGACCGTGCCGACGGCGGCCCCGATGCCGGATCCGGTACCGCCACCGGTACCGCTGACGTAGACGCTGCCGCCGTCCGGCGAGACGGCCAGACCGGCGAGGCTCCCGCCGACCGGAATGGTGGCGACGACCGAGTCGGTGGCGGCCGCGATCACCGAGACGGTACCGCCGATGCCGTTGGCGACGTACACGGTGCTGCCGTCCGGCGAGACGGCCAGGGCGGCGGGGTCCGTGCCGACGGACACGGTGGCCCGGACCCTGGCGCCGCCGGTGTCGATCACGGAGACGGCCGCGCCGTTGAAGTCGGCCACATAGGCGGCGGAGCCATCGGGGGAGACCGCCACCGCGCCGGGGCCGGAGCCGACCGGGATGGTGGCGACGACGGCGCCGGACCTCAGCACCGAGACGGAATCAGCGTTGATGTTGCTGACGTAGACCGGTTGACCAATCGTCGAACCAGTCGAACCAGTCGAACCACTGGTCGAACCGGCGGTCGGCACGGCCAGTGCGGCCGGACTGGCCGCAGCCAGAGTCCCAGCCGCGACCAGGGCCGCGGCAGCGCCCTTGGCCAGGGCGCGAGGGCGGCGGTGTACTGCGCCGCGCGCAGTGGGTGTGGGGCGGGTCGAGGACATGCGATCGGATTCCTCTCCATCGCCGCGCCCGACGCGGCGGGCCCACCGGGCCCGCTCCTACACGTCGGAGCGCGCTGTGTCAGACGTGCGCAAGCCCGTCGGCGTCTCGGGGTGGGGCGCCGTGGGTCGTGACGAATCGGGTGGTCGGGGCCAGTGGGGTTGTCCAGGACCGAGCGACCCGCCGGCGAACGACCGCCCCGCAGAGCGCTGATCCCGCTCTGCGGGGTTTATTCGAACCCTGCGACGTCCGGAACCAACTATGGCATCGCCCGGGTCGGTCACCAAGGACGGACACGCCAGAAGCGTCACTCCCTGTCCGACGAGCGGTTACAGCGAGATAACAACCGGCGTTCCCGTGTGGTAACCACCGAAGTGCTTGAGTCGGACCGTAACCGGACAACCATGGAACAGCGAAGGAGCACCATGCCCAAGTCGCCGACGCCACCGGCACCGCCCGCCCGGGCCACCGGGAACCGGCTGCTGCGGGCCGGATGGGGCTTAGGCCTGGCCGGACTCGCTGTGGCCGTGACCACGGCGTGCCAGCCCGGCCAGAGCACCGACGGCGCCGGGGCGAACCGGCCCGGCGCGCGGGACACGACGAGCGCCGCCGCCCACGACGAGGCGGCCGCCGGCCCCACGACCGATGCCAGGCCCGTGGGCCAGGACGCGGCTGCGGCCGCGGGCGCGCAAGCCGCTGCGAGCACCGGCTCCGGCACCACGACGTCCCAGGCCGCGGAACTGTTCACCGCCTGTATGCGCACGCACGGGCAGCCGAACTTCCCCGGCATCACCATCACGGCGAACGGCTCGGTCCAGCTCAACGCGGGTGTCGGTGTCGTGGACCTGCGCTCGGCGGCATACCGGGCGGCGCTCGACGCCTGCCGGCATCTGCTGCCGAAGGACACCAACCCGCCGCCCACCCCGGACCCGCCGCCGCGTCCGGTGCCGGCACCGCCTGCCACCCCGTCGCCGACTCCGCCGCCGGGTCCACCGGTGCCTTCGACGCGGCCGTCCCCACCGGCCCCGTGGTCGTCGCCGTCACCGCCGAGCGTCCCGACGTCTCGGCCGGCCCCGCCGAAACCCACGCCGCCGACACCGCCGACGCCGTCGTTCACACCGCTCTAGGCGCGCCGAGCAGGCGGCACCAACCATCCTCCCCATACC
>NZ_JAACYW010000234.1 GCF_015356825.1 Catenulispora rubra
CACGAACGCCGACCCCACGATCACCCCGTCCGCATACCCCGCGATCTCCGCCGCCTGGTCCCCGGTCGACACCCCGAGCCCGACGCACACCGCCTGCTCCGTCGCCGCCCGGGTCCGCTCCACCAGCGCCCGCGCCGCGTGCCCGACCTGGTCCCGCGCCCCGGTCACCCCCATCACCGCCCCGGCGTACACGAACCCGTCGCACGCCTGCGCCGTCAGCGCGATCCGCTCCGGCGTGGAACTCGGCGCGACCAGGAACACCCGCTTGATGTCGTGCGCCTCGGTCGCCGCGATCCACGGCCCGGCCTCCTCGGGAATCAGGTCCGGCGTGATCACCCCGCTCCCGCCGACCGCCGCGAGCTCGCCGGCGAAGCGGTCGACGCCGTAGTGCTCGATCGGGTTCCAGTACGACATGATCAGCGCCGCAGCCCCGGTGTCGGCAACCGCCCCGGCCGCCCGGATGACGTCCGGCGTGCTGACCCCCCGCGCCAGCGCCTGGTCCGCCGCGGCCTGGATGACCGGCCCGTCCATCGCCGGGTCCGAGTACGGCAGCCCCACCTCGATGATGTCGCAGCCACCCTCGACCATCGCCCGCATGGCGTCGATGGACCCGTCCACCGACGGATACCCCGCCGGGAGGTAGCCGATGAGCACCGCGCGATTCTCCGCCCGCGCGCTCTTGAGAACGTCCTGAAGCCGGTTCACAGCTCTCCCCCCTCAAACCCGAAGTACGCCGCCGCCGTGTGCATGTCCTTGTCGCCGCGCCCCGAAAGGTTCACGACGATCACCGGCTCCCGCCCAAGCTCCTGCGCCAACCGCGGCGCAATCCGCAGCGCGCCAGCCAAGGCATGCGCCGACTCGATAGCCGGAATGATCCCCTCGGTCTCACACAGAACCCGGAAAGCGTCCATCGCCTCGCTGTCATCAACGGGCTCGTAGATCGCACGCCCGGTCGCATGCAGCCAGGCGTGCTCAGGTCCGACCGCCGGGTAGTCCAGACCCGCCGAGATGCTGTGGCTCTCCTTGGTCTGGCCGTACTCGTCCTGAAGAAGGAACGTACGCGTACCGTGCAGCACCCCGACAGACCCGCCGGTGATCGAAGCCGCGTGCAGCCCGGTCGAAACGCCAGAGCCGCCGGCCTCGAAGCCATACAGCTTGACCGACGAGTCCGGCACGAACGCGTGAAAAACCCCGATCGCATTGGACCCGCCGCCAACGCAAGCCGCCACAGCATCCGGCAGCGCGCCGGTCATCTCCAACGTCTGCCGCCGCGCCTCCACCCCGATGATCCGAGCGAAGTCGCGCACCATCGCCGGGAACGGATGCGGACCGGCGGCAGTACCGAGCAGGTAGTACGTCGTATCAGCACTGGCGACCCAGTCGCGCAGCGCCTCGTTGATCGCGTCCTTCAACGTCTGCGACCCGATCGCGACCGGCACCACCTCAGCACCGAGCATCCGCATCCGCGCGACGTTCAGCGCCTGCCGCTTGGTGTCCTCGGACCCCATGTACACGACGCAGTCCAGCCCGAGCAGCGCCGCCGCGGTCGCGGTGGCCACGCCGTGCTGACCGGCGCCGGTCTCGGCGATGACCCGGGTCTTGCCCATGCGCTTGGCGAGCAACGCCTGGCCGAGCACATTGTTGATCTTGTGCGAACCGGTGTGGTTCAGATCCTCCCGCTTGAGCAGGATCCGGGCCCCGGCCCGCCGGGACAGGTTCCGCGCCTCGGTGAGCAGGCTCGGACGATTGGCATAGTGCAGGAGAAGGTCGGCGAACTCCTGGTGGAACGCGGGATCGGTCTTCGAGGTCTCATAGGCCTCGGTGACCTCCTTCAACACGGCCATCAGCGCTTCGGGCATGAAGCGGCCGCCGAACAGGGCGTCGTCGGTGGGGAAGTGCCCGGTGCCGTCGGGCAGCGCGGCCGTGGCCGCGTACGCCGAGATGATCTCAGCGCGAGGATCTGTCTGGTCAGACATGGTGGATTCCCATGGATGGGTGATGTGTCGAGCTAGGACAGGAGCGAGTGACTACGCTTCCTGCCATCGCCGCGCCGCCGGGGCGTGCCGCCACCACGGTCGGCGGCGGGCCGCGGCCCTCGGCTTGCTCGACATCACGATCCTGGACTCTACCGTCTTCCGCCCTCGCGCGCGGCGCTCAGGCGCGACCGTTCCGCAGAGCGGGATGCGCACCGGCCGCCACCAGGTCGGCGACCGCGGCGCGCGGGTCCTTGCCGGTCACCAGCGACTCGCCGACCAGCACCGCGTCGGCGCCGGCGTTAGCGTAGGCGATGAGGTCGTGCGGGCCGCGCACCCCGGACTCGGCGACGCGCACGACGCCGTCCGGCACCAGCGGGGCCAGCCGCGCGAAGGTGTCGCGCTTGACTTCCAGGGTCTTCAGGTCGCGGGCGTTGACGCCGACCAGACGCGCGCCGGCGTCCAGCGCGCGCCGCACCTCTTCCTCGTCGTGCACCTCGACCAGCGGCGTCAGCCCGATGGAGACGGCGCGCTCGATCAGCGACTCCAGCGCCGGCTGCTCCAGCGCGGCGACGATCAGCAGCGCGAGGTCGGCGCCGTGCGCGCGGGCCTCCCACAGCTGGTAGCTGGTGACGATGAAGTCCTTGCGCAGGACCGCGATGTCGACCTTCTGGCGGACGTCGTCCAGGTCGGCCAGCGAGCCCCCGAAGCGCCGCTGCTCGGTCAGCACCGAGATGACGGTCGCGCCGCCGGCCTCGTAGTCGGAGGCCAGGCCTGCGGGGTCCGCGATGGCGGCGAGCGCGCCCTTGGACGGCGAGGAGCGCTTCACCTCGGCGATGACCTTCACGCCGTCGCCGCCGGCCCCGCCGCGGCGCAGCGCCTCGACGCCGTCGATCGCGCTGTCCATGCGGGCGACCTTGGCCTTCAGGTCGTCCAGGCTGATCTTCTCCTGGCGCTCGGCAAGGTCGAGGCGGACGCCTTCGATGATCTCGGCAAGTACGTTCACCGTCGTCAGCTCCCCTCGATCGCCTCACCAGATGGACTCCTACCGTCCGCGGTGTGGGCGGCGTGTCCGACGTCTCACTCTAGCGGCTCCGGAGGGGCTCCGAAGTCCAGTGATCTTCTGGTGGGACCAACGCACGCCCCGCGAAGCGCGCCGCCGGCCGGCCCGCGGGGCCGCGGATCCGCTGGTCCGCGGCCGGTTGCAGCCGTCGCAGCCGATGGCAGCCGGTCGCGGAACGCGCGCGGCTGCCCCGCCACTACTTCGCGGCGGCGCCGAGGCCCATCGCGGACATGGCCTTGCCGACGACCGGCGAGACCACGGCGATCGCGCCGCCGACGATGGCCAGCGCCGGCGTACCGATCACCAGGCCCGCGCCGCCGATCAGGAAGCCGATGATGCAGAGGAAGACAGCGGTCCACGCGGCCGGGGTGTTGCCGTGGCCTTCGTCGTGGGATGACGACATGGTGCTCCTAGTACTTACAGAGTACTTACAGATGGTCTAAGTCAGTCTCAGTCGGTTCCATTGTCACCGATTCGGCCTAATGCTCGGCGCGCGGGGTGGCTCCCGCCGGCTCGGCGGGCCCGGTGGGGTCCTCGCCACGGTCGAGGGCGTCCCAGAGATCCTTTGCCGTGCCGGTGTCGGCGGCACGCGCGGCGGTCTTGGAAGCGGCGTTCTCATAGCGCGACGACATGCCCGGCCAGGTCGCGCCGCGCACCACCGCCGCCACGCCGGCCAGCACCACCAGCACTCCGCCGACAGTCGCGAGGATCCACCAGGACGCCATGTGCGCGTCCATGGAGCGAGTCGCGTAGCCCTTGGCCGCCGCCTTGTCGGCCAGCACGCGGGAGGCGTGGCTCGCACCGTGCTCGCCGAACGCGTAGACCGCCACCCCGACACCGGCCGCGATCAGCAGCACGCCGACCAGCCGCCGGGCCAGCCGCTGGGTGGCGAACAGGGCGAGCGCGCCCGCCAGCGCGGTGAGGCCGAGCGCGGTGACGCCGGCGGACAGGTCGTCGCCGCTGGCCGTGACCTTGAGCGTGTTCGGAGCCACGCCGGCGACGCCGGTGGCCCAGGGGCGGCCGGCCGAGGCCCAGGCGATGATGCCGCCGAGCAGGGCGATCAGGACTGTGATGGTCAGCTCGCGGCGGTTTGTGCGGCGCGCGGCTTGGGCCGGGTCGGTGGGCTCGGCGGCCTGCGCAGGTGCCGGAGCCTCAGCAGACTCTGGCACGGCAGTGCTCACCGATTCGGTGGCGCCGGTGCCAATCTCGTCGGCAGCATCCGGCTCGCCAGGCTGCGCGGGCACCGCTGCCAAAGCCGCATCGCTCGCCGGGACCGCAGCCCCGCCCGCCTCAGTTCCCGAATCAGCACCCGAACTCACGCCGCACCGTCCCCGACAGCCCCGACCGCCCCCACCGCAGACCGCATCGTCCCCGCGACCGCGACCGCCTTCAGCACCGCCATCGCCTTGTTCCGGCACTCCTGGTCCTCCGAGGCCGGATCCGAGTCTGCCACGATCCCGGCGCCGGCCTGCACGAACGCCACGCCGTCGCGCATCAGCACCGTGCGGATCGCGATCGCGGTGTCGGCGTCACCGGCGAAGTCCAGGTAGCCGACGATGCCGCCGTACAGGCCGCGCCGCGTGGGTTCGTTCTGCTCGATGATCTCCATCGCGCGCGGTTTCGGCGCGCCGGAGAGCGTGCCGGCCGGGAAGGTCGCCGTCACCGCGTCGAAGGCGGTCTTGCCCGGCGCCAGGTCGCCGATCACGGTCGACACGATGTGCATCACGTGGCTGTAGCGCTCGACGGCCATGAAGTCGACGACCTCCACCGAGCCCGGGCGGCTGATCCGCCCCAGGTCGTTGCGGCCGAGGTCGACCAGCATCAGGTGCTCGGCGCGCTCCTTCGGGTCGGCCAGCAGGTCGGCGGCCAGCTGCGCGTCCTGCTCCGGGTCCGCGCCGCGGGGGCGCGTGCCGGCGATCGGGTGCAGCATCGCACGGCCCTCGGTGACCTTCACCAGCGCCTCCGGGGAGGAGCCGACGATGTCGAAGCCGTCGTGCGCGCTGCCGTCCGGGCCCGGGACGCGCAGCAGGTACATGTACGGGCTCGGATTCGTCGCCCGCAGCACCCGGTAGACGTCCAGCGCCGAGGCCGACACCTCGGCCTCGAAGCGCTGGCTCACCACGATCTGGAAGGCCTCGCCGGACTTGATCTCCTCGATGCAGCGCAGCACCGTCTCGCGGTAGTCCTCGGACGTGCGGTTGGCGGTGAACTGCGGCGCGACGGCCGGGTCGTACACCACCGGCGTGTTCACCATCGGCGCGTTCAGCGCGGCGGTCATCGCGTCCAGCCGCTCGACGGCGCGCACGTAGGCCGCGTCCACACCCGTGGGCAGATTGTCATAGTTAACGACGTTCGCGATCAGCCACACTGAGCCGTCAGCGTGGTCCAGCACCGCCAGGTCCAGGCTGAGCAGGAACGTCAGCTCCGGAATCCGCAGGTCGTCCTTGGCCAGCTCGGGCAGCCGCTCCAGGCGGCGCACCGCGTCGTACCCCATGTAGCCGACCAGGCCGCCGGTCAGCGGCGGCAGCCCCGGAAGTCGCGGTGTGTGCAGTAGTTCCAGCGTCTCGCGCAGCACGTCCATCGGGTCGCCGGAGGCCGGCAGCCCGACCGGCGGCTCGCCGATCCAGTGCGCGACCCCGTCCTGCTCGCTCAGCGCCGCGCCGGTGCTGACGCCGACGAAGGAGTACCGCGACCAGATGCCGTGCTCGGCCGACTCCAGCAGGAAGGTGCCGGGCCGCTCCCCGGCGAGCTTGCGGTACAGCCCGACCGGCGTCTCACCGTCGGCCAGCACACGCCGCACCACCGGGATCACCCGGCGGTCTGCGGTCAGCTCGCGGAAGGTCGGCAGGTCCGGGGTGTCCACCCCGGGGGGAAAGGCCGTCATGCCGCCGATTCTCCCAGAGCCCCGCGCGCCGCCGACGGCAAGTCCGGATATCCGTCCGTTGACGCCTCGGCACTCCGCTCCGCACTCCCCTCGGCGGACGATTCCGCAGCCGCCCCCAGCGGCAGGTCACCGGCGTCGAAGCAGGTCCGGTCCCCGGTGTGGCACGCCCCGCCGCTCTGGTCCACCTTCAGCAGCACCGCGTCCCCGTCGCAGTCCAGCGCCGCGGCCTTGAGGATCTGCACGTTCCCGGACGTGTCCCCCTTGGTCCAGTACTCCTGCCGCGAGCGCGACCAGTACGTGACCCGGCCGCTGGTCAGCGTCCGCCGCAGCGCCTCGTCGTCCATCCACGCCAGCATCAGCACCTCGCCGGTGTCGTGCTGCTGCGCGATCGCGGCGAACAGGTCGTGCTCGTCGCGCTTGAGCCGGGAGGCGATCGCCGGGAGGAGGGCTGAGGTGGGGACTTCGTCGGTCATGCACCCATTGTCTCCCGGGTGCCGACGGCCGGATCGGGCGGGTTCAGCCCGCGGACGGCGGAGGCACGGGATAATCGTGCCCATGGACGTGAACCCGGAGTTCGAGGACGTCGCCGCGGAGCTGGCGCCGCGCGGTGTGGTGGTAGGCAACGTCTTCGGGTCCCGGGCCCTGAAGTCCGGCAGCAAGGCCTTCGCCTGCCTGCTCAAGGGCGGCACGGTGGCCTTCCGCCTGGGCGCCGGCACTCCGGACCACACCGCCGCGCTCGCCCTGGAAGGCGCACATCTGTTCGATCCGTCCGAGCGCGACCAGCCGTTCAAGGACTGGGTCGAGGTGCCGCCCGCGCACGAGGAGTCCTGGATGCGCTTCGCCGTCGCGGCGCTGGACCACCTTGACGCCTAGTGACGCATAGTGCCGCCGACCGACGCCACACGGGCGACGGCCGGCGACCCCCCGATCGGACTCATCCCCGCGAACGACGCCCCTTGTCGGACGCGACATACGCATTCGACGACGGCAGCCACAGGGCCACCACCATCAGCACCGCGCACGCCAGCTCGGCGACGTCGAACACGTGCAGCAGCCCCGGCGTCTGGTCGCGGACGTCGATCGCCGCCATGACCACGGCGACCGCCGCGAGCAGCGTCGCGACGATCCGCAGCTTGCGCGCGCCGCGGGCGATCGGCCGGAACAGCGCCAGGTAGCCCAGCGCGAGCACGATGCCGACGTAGGCGCGTGCCTGGAGGGTTCCGTATTCCTGGTTGACCGCGTCGTCGATCAATGAGCCGAGGTCCAGGCCGGCGGACTGGCCGCCGGTCACCTGGTTCACGGCGTCGGTGGCCATGCCGTGCAACAGCGACTTGCCGTCGGTCAGGGCCACCACCGCGTTGGCGAGGGTGGCCACGGCGGCCAGGACCGCGAGCGCGGCGGCGGCCTTGATCGTGGCTGGCCGGGTGGGCGCGTCGGCATAGGCGCGCCTGGTTGTCCGGTCACGGGTGTCTTGGATACTCACAACGGTCTTCCTCCTACGACGGCATGGCGAAGCAGCCGTCAGGCGGCTTGAGAAGGTGGGATTGGTGGTGCGCAGCGAGTCTGCTACGGCGTCCGCACGCCGGTAAACACCTCAGGGCTGTCATCGCGGACAGTTCACAGGTAACTGAGATCAGTTCCCTGTCACCTGATCCGGTGGACACCGCGCTCTTGTGCTGTACTGCCGTGATGGACCGCGCCGACCTGCCGCCCCCGCTGCTGGACGCCACCTTCGACCAACTCCGTACCCTGACGGTCGTGTACGAGACCGGGTCGGCGCTGCGGGCGGCCCGGGTGCTGGAGCGCGAGCAGTCCAGCGTGCAGAAGCAGCTGGACACGCTGAACCGGATGTTCCAGCGGATGTGCGGCGAGCAGCTGGTGCTGCGGGCCGGGCGCGGCAAGGACTTCCTGTTCACGCCGACCGGCGAGGCGGTGGTGGAGCTGAGCCGCCGCACGCTGGCGGACTGGACGCGCGGCGTGCACGCGGCACGCCGGCGCCTGGGCCGGCGGCTGACGGTCGGCACCACGGAGCTGATGCTGCCGTTCCTGGCCGGGGCCCGGGAGCGGATCGCCGAGGCGCTGGCGGGGATGGGAGTGCAGCTGCACGTCGTGCACATCCGCACCCGGGATCTGGCCCGCACGCTGGAGGCGAACGAGGTCGACGTGGTGTGCGGCTCCATGGTGGTCCCGGCCGGCGGCACCGAGCACCGCGAGCGCTACGACGTCGTCGAGCGCTACCGCAGCCGACTCGCGCTGCTGACGAACCTGGCACCGGTCCACCTGCCGGACGCGCCGGTGGACGGCGAGCAGCTGGCGAAGCTGCCGCTGGCGCTGCCCACGGACGGTCTGATCACCGAGTTCACGGCGCACTGGTACGGCCCCGGCTACCGCGAGCGGCTGACGATCGCCGCCGACATCAGCGATCTGACATACGGCTTCTCGCTCCTGATCTCGGGCCTGGTCGCCGGCTGCATGCTGGTCACCGAGGGCATCGCGCACGCCGCCGCGACCGGTTCGCTGGCGACCGCGGCGGGCCTGCGGCGGGTGCCGCTCGGCGACGGCTTCACCCCGGATCTGGAGTTGCTCACCGGCGCGTTCGCGCTGCGCGGGGAACGGTCCCGGATCCCGCCGGGGCATCCGCTGGCGCTGCTGTGGGAGGCGTTCGAGGCCGAGGTCGAGGCCCACACGCCGGGGGTTCTGGCCCTGGAGGGCCGGGACGAGCGGTCGGCGGCGGTCTAGCCGGATGTCGGCTGGGGTCGGGCGGCCGTTTGCGATATAACGTGAAGGGAATCGCGACCACGTGGAAGGGACCTGCGGATGTCGAGCGAGCCGGCCAAGTCACCCGCACTGCGCGCCTCCGACGCGGACCGCGACCGGGTCATCGACACGCTGCGCGCCGCGGTCACCGACGGCCGGCTCGATCCGGCCGAGTACGACGAGCGCGTCGAGACGGCGCTGTCGGCGCGCACCTTCGAGGCGCTGGCGCCGCTGACGGCCGACCTGGGTTCGGGTCCCGGCGCCGGGTCGGCAAAACCCGCCACCAAGCGGATCGTCGTCAGGCAGAAGCACGGGGTGGTGCGCCGCGACGGCGACTGGATCCTGCCGGAACGCCTGGTGGTGCGCACAAGGTGGTCCGGTGTCGAGCTGGACCTGACGCAGGCCGTGCGTACCGGGCCGGAGCTGACCATCGAGCTTCGCGTGGTCGGCGGTGGGGTGGTACTGGTGCTGGCTCCGGACATGGTGGTGGACGCCAACGATCTGGCGATCAAGTTCGGCGCATCGACGATCATCCGGGACGCCGGCGACGGGACGCCCACGAACCTCCGGATCCGCATCGTGGGCCGCCTGAAGCACGGCGGCGTCGAGACGCGTTTCAACACCCCGGGTGCCGAGAAGCCCCCGGCGGCGGCTGCGGGCTGACCGGAGAGTGCTGACCGGAAGCAAGACCCGGCCAGCGCGCCCCGTCACAGCCCCCTGCTACGACGACTGCTGCCGAGCCCAGCTCTCGTACAGCCCCGAGTACACCCCGCCGGCGCCCACGAGCTCCCGGTGCGGCCCGCGCTCCACGATCCGCCCGGCGTCGAACACGAACACCTCGTCGGCGGCCTCGGCGGTGGACAGCCGGTGCGCGATGGCGATCGACGTCCGGCCGCGCGTCAGACCGTCCAGGGCCCGCGTGATCCGCACCTCGGTGGCCGGGTCGACGGCGGAGGTGGCCTCGTCCAGGACCAGCAGGTCCGGGTCGGCGATGTAGGCCCGGGCCAGCGCGACCAGCTGCCGCTCCCCCGCCGACAGCGAATCGCCGCGCTGCCCGACCCGGGTGGCGAGCCCGTCGGGCAGGCCGTCGAGCCAGTCGGTCAGGCCCAGGTCCTCGAACGCGCGGCGCACCTCGGCGTCGGTGGCGCCGGGCTTGCCGTAGCGGACGTTGTCGCCGACGGTCATGTCGAACAGGAAGCCGTCCTGCGGCACCATCACCATGCGGGAGCGCAGGGTCTCGAAGTCCACGTCCTTCAGCGGTACGCCGTTGAGCAGGATCCGGCCGGAGCTCGGGTCCATCAGCCGGGTCAGCAGCTTGGCGAACGTCGTCTTGCCCGAGCCGGTCTCGCCGACCACGGCCACCCGCGTGCGCGGCGTGATCTGCGTGCTCAGCGAATGCAGCACCGGGGCACCGCCGGGGTAGGCGAACACGACGTCCTCGAACCCGACGCCCAGCGGCCCGTCCGGCGGCGTGACGCCTGCCGTGCCCGGGTCCCCCACGTCCGGCGGCTGCTCCAGCAGGCCGACGATGCGGCGCCAGCCGGCGATCGCGTTCTGCGCCTCGTTCAGCTGCTCGGTGGCGAACTGCACCGGCGAGATGAACAGGTTCACCAGGAACAGCATCGCCGTCAGATCGCCGGCGGACAGGTGGCCGCCGACCCCGATCGCCACCCCGACGACCACGATCGCGGCGTTGACCAGCCCGGCGACCAGCTCGCCCATCGAGAACGTGACGACGATCAGCCGCTGGGTCCGCACCTGGGAGTCGCGGGTGTCGTCCACGGCCGCGCCGATCCGGCGGCCGGCGCGGTCCTCGATCCCGTAGGCGCGCAGCACGTCGGCGCCGACCAGCGCCTCGGAGACCTCGCCGAGCATCTTCCCGTAGCGCCGCCGCACCTTGCGGTACGCGCGGCCGGTGCGGCCCTGGATCTTGCGCATGACCAGGAACATCGGCACGAAGCAGACCCAGACCAGGAGCGTCAGCTGCCAGGAGAACACGGCCATCACGATCGTGACGACCACGACCTGCGCGACGGCCACGAACAGCTGCATGCCGCCCTGCTGGATGAACACCGTGACCGTGTCGATGTCGCTGGTGACCCGGCTGACCAGGGCGCCGCGCTGCTCGGCCTGCTGGTGCAGCAGCGACAGGTCGTGGACGTGGCGGAACGCCTTGGTGCGCACCTCGGCCAGCCCGCGCTCGCTGGAGGTGTAGAGGCGGAAGTTCATCAGGTACGCCGACAGCGCGGTGATCAGCACGGCCACAGCGCTGAGGGCGACCATGGTGCGCACCTCGCCGTAGTCGGGGCCGCCCTTGGCGAGGATCCCGTGGTCCAGCGTCTGCTGCACGGTCAGGGGGATCACGATCCGGCCGACGGTGGCGATCAGCGCCAGGGCCACCGTCCAGCCCAGGCCCTTGGTGAAGGCCGGGGCCAGGCGGACGCCGCGGCGCAGGACGGCGTAGCCGCCGTCGAGGGCTTCAGGGAGCTGATAGCCGCCGGGAGTGGTCGTCGTCACTTCGGCCTCGTCGAGATCAGCGGTCGCGGTGCTCATCGGCCGGCCTCCTGCAGCTCGCTGTCGCGCTTCTCGCTGTCCCGCTTCTCACTCTCGTGCGCCGCGTCGCGCTCTTCGTGGTCGCGCTCGTAGGCGGTGATCAGGTCGCGGTACCCCTCGCACCGCTCGACCAGCTCCAGGTGCGGGCCGCGGTCCACGACCCGGCCGTGCTCCACGTACACCACCTCGTCGGCCAGCGCGATCGTGGCCTTGCGGTAGGCGACCACCAGGACCGTGGAGGCCAGCGTGCCCCGGCTGGCGGCGTCCCGCAGCCCGCCCAGGATCGCGGCCTCGACCTGCGGGTCGACGCTGGCGGTGCAGTCGTCCAGGATCAGCAGCCGGGGCCGGCGTATCAGCGCCCTGGCCAGCGCCAGCCGCTGCCGCTGGCCGCCGGACAGCGTCGCGCCGCGCTCGCCGATGACCGCGTCCAGGCCCTCGGGCAGCCGCTGCACGAACCGGTCGGCCTGCGCCAGCCGCAGTGCGGCCCAGACCTGCTCGTCGTCGGCGTCGCCGTCCAGGCGGATGTTGTCGCGGATGCTGTCGGCGAACAGGAACGTCTGCTGCGGGACCAGCGAGACCTGCGCCGGGATCTGGCCGCGGGCGAACTCGCGGACGTCGGTGCCGTCCAGCCGGACGGTGCCGCTGTCGGGGTCGGCGAGCCGGGCGAGCAGGCCGGTGAGCGTGGACTTGCCGGCGCCGGTCGGCCCGACCAGGGCCACGGTCGAGCCGGGCCGCAGGGTCAGATCGACGTCGCGCAGGATCGCCTGGCCGTCGTAACCGAAGCTGACGTGCTCCAGGCGGACGTCGGCCGCGCCGCTCGAAGGCGCCTGCCGCGTGCCGTACTCCATGTCGCCCTGGGCCTGCAGCACG
The DNA here is from genome assembly GCF_015356825.1 of Catenulispora rubra. GTDB lineage: Bacteria > Actinomycetota > Actinomycetes > Streptomycetales > Catenulisporaceae > Catenulispora > Catenulispora rubra. Next base: position 12,101 of record NZ_JAACYW010000234.1, read on the forward strand.
GCCTTGACCCGGCTGAAGCCGACCACCGAGCGCGGCAGCTCGCCCAGGACCCAGCCGATGGCGCGCAGCGGGAAGGCCAGCAACGTGATCAGGTACGCGACCTGCACGACCTGCCCGGCCTGGATCGCGCCGGAGGCCACCCGGGAGGTGCCGACCAGCAGCGCGACCAGCACGCCGAGGTTGGGGACGGCCTCCAGCGCCGGGTCGAAGAACGCGCGGGCCCGGCCGGCGGCGATGTTGGCGTCGCGCAGCCGGTCGGCGGCTTCCGCGAAGCGCTCGGTCTCCACGTCCTCGCGGCCCAGGGTCTTCACGACCAGGCCGCCGTCGAACGACTCGTGCGCGATCTCCGCGACGCCGGCCCGCATCTCCTGGGCGGCAGCCAGCCGGGGCGCGGCGAAGCGCTGGTACACGGTGTTCAGCACGATGATCGCCGGGAACAGCAGGAACCCGATGATCGCCAGCACCGGGTCGGTGAGCACCATCGACACCAGGGCCGCGACCATCATGATCAGCACGCCCAGGGACATCGGCAGCGGGGCTATGAACTGCCACGTCATGTCCACGTCGGAGCCGGCGTTGGAGAGCAGCTGGCCGGTGGGGTGCCGGCGGTGCCAGGACAGCGGCAGTTGCAGGTACCGGTCGGAGACCGCGCGCCGGTAGCGCGACTGCAGGCGGAACTGCATCACGCCGGCGAGCAGGCGCCGGCCGATGATGCCCATCACCTTGGCCAACGCCACGCCGAGGATCAGCAGCCCGGCGGTGAGCGTGGCCCCGACCGGCACCTTGCCGGCCCTGAACGCCGGGAGCACCGCGTGGTCGGTGGCCCAGCCCACGGCCCAGGCCGCGCCGACGGTCATGATCCCGTAGACCGCGCTGCCGGTGACCGCCGCGGCGAAGACCCGCGGCTCGGTCCGGATCGCCACCCCGAGCAATCCGAACCCTCTTCTCAGGATGGATCCCTGCGCGCGCGCAGTTGTCTGTAAACTCTCCGTGCTCAACTCATCCCACCCATGTCACGACGACTGCCTGCCCAGGCACCACTGTGGCGGACAACACCGGGCCGGGTAAAACCCATTCCGGATGCGCAGGTATTACTCCCGATTTGCTTCGGTCACCGACACACCGGGGGCATACTGCGACTACACCGATGGCATCTTGCAACCAAACTGGTGTACGCAAGTGTTTATAGGTAAAGAGCTCAGCATGACCGCCACCGGCACGCCGGGGCACGCACCACCTTCGCGCAGGAGTTGCCGCCCGGTGCCGGGCTTGTCCTGGTCGGAGTGTTCGTACGGCCGGTCAGCGGGGCCGGCGCGGTTTTACTCGCACTGGTGTGCGGGTACTACCAACTCCTGAGGGGGCCGCGACCAACGTCGATCGCGGCCGGTGATGGAACGGGGGAGACATGGGCGGGGACGGGCCGCGCGATGTCAGGGTGCAGGAGGCCGTCAAAGGCCTGGCGGAGAACCCGGCGTTGCCGCCGGACATGGTGTTCCGGCTGCTCGCGTGGCCGGGCGAGCTGCGGGGGGTGGCCGAACGGCCGGACCTGACCGACGCGATGGTCGCCGAGATCATCGCTCGCGACAACCGCTGGCAGGTGCACGCGCTGGCGCTGAACCCGTGGCTGTGCCACAAGTTCCGGATGCTGTTGGCGCGGCACGGCGACCCCGGGATCCGGGCCGCGGTCGTGGTCGGCGGCGAGGTCGGCGCGGCCTGCCCGGATCAGCGCCCGGACCAGCACTCGGACCAGCGGCCTGATCAGCAGTCTGGCCAGCAGTCTGGCCAGCACCGGGACCAGCAGCGCGATCAGCGGCGGGAGCTGTTCGAGGCGCTGATCGACGACGACTCGCGCGAGGTCCGCGAGACCCTGGCGCGCACCGAAGGCCTCCCGGCGGACCTGCGCGCCCGGTTGGCCGCCGACCCCGACCCGCAGATCCGCGTCATGCTCGCGCAGTGGTGGTCCGGGGCCCCGGAGAACGTGCGCGAGGCCCTGCTCGGCGACCCGGACGAGAAGGTCCGCTCGGCGGCCTTCTCCGCCTACTTCCGCTACCTGGTCCTCGACGACACCCTGATCGACCTGCTGGCCCGGGACCCGGAGAGCGCGGTGCGGGCGCAGCTGGCCGCGCGCCCCGACCTGCCGGAGGAGATGCTCAGCGTCCTTACTCGGGATCCCAGTCCGGTGGTGCGGCTGGCCGTGTTCGCCCGCCCCGACACCCCCGTTGCGGTCCGGGCGGCCGTGCACGCGGACATCACCGACCACGCCCCGACCCTGGACGACCTGATCGCCGCCGACGACGAGTACGGCCTGGTCTTCGAGTACCTCCAGGCCGGCTCGGCCCTGGGCATGCTGCGGCCGGCCTGGGTCACGGCCGAGGCCGAGCGCCACGTCGACTCCCCGTACCCCTGTTTCCGCGCCGCCGCCGCGCTCAGCACGAAGCTGCCGATCGAGACCGTGCGGCGACTGCTGGACGACGAGGACGAACAGGTCCGCATGACGATGGTGCGCACCGCGCCGCACCTGGTCGACCCGGCGCGCGCCGAACGGATCGAGCGCCTGCACCAGTGGGACGACCTGACGATGTGGTGGGAGTACGAACCCGTGCTCACGCATTCCGCGGAGACGATGGAGCGCTTCGCCGTCGATCCGGAGCCGCGACTGCGGGCCCTGGCCTCCGGCCATCCGGACCTGTCGGCGGATCTGGCCGTGCGGCTGGCGGCCGATCCGGAGGCCTCGGTGCGCGCGGCCGTGGCCGGACATCGGAACCTGCCGACCGCGAACCTGGCGGCCCTGCTCGCCGACGCCTCCGAGCGCGTGGTCCACGCCGCCGCGGCCTCGCCGCACCTGCCGCTGGACGAGATGGACCGGCTACTTGTCCGCGCCGGGTTGTGAGCCGGCGGCGACCAGCCCGACCTCGTAGGCGAACACCACGGCCTGGACCCGGTCGCGCAGCTCCAGCTTCGGCAGGATCCGGCTGACGTGGGTCTTCACCGTGGCCTCGGACAGGCCCAGGGTCTCGGCGATCTCGGCGTTGGACCGGCCGCGGGCGATTTCGACCAGGACCTCGCGCTCACGGTCGGTCAGCCGCTCCAGGCGCTCGTCGGCGCGCGGCCCGGCGCCGGCCGGATCGATCTGGCGTGCGAAGGCCTCGATGAGCTGGCGGGTGATGCGCGGGGCGACCACGCCGTCGCCGGCGGCCACGGTGCGGATGCCGGCGATGAGGTCGGCGGGGTGCGCGTTCTTGAGCAGGAAGCCGGCGGCGCCGGCGCGCAGCGCGGCGAAGGCGTACTCGTCGAGGTCGAAGGTGGTGAGGATGAGGACGCGGGAGGGCAGGTCGGCGGCGGTGATGCGGGCGGTGGCCTCGATGCCGTCCACGCCGGGCATGCGCACATCCATCAGCACCACGTCGGGTCTGAGCTCGACGGCCTTCGCCACGGCCTCGGCGCCGTTGCCGGCCTCGCCGACCACCGCGACGTCGGGCTGCGCCTCCAGCACCATGCGGAAGCCCATGCGCAGCAGCGGGGCGTCGTCGACCAGCAGGACGTCGATCACGCGGGCTCCCCGGGCACGACTGTCACCGGTACCCGCGCGTGCACGCGCCAGCCGCGGCCGACGCCGCGCGGCCCGGCTTCCAGCTCGCCGCCGAAGGCTGCCACGCGCTCCTTCATGCCGGCGATTCCGTGGCCGCCGGCTTCGGCGGCGATCTCGCCTAGCTCGCCGATCCCGGCGATCCCGCTGATCCTGCCGATTCCGCCGGTCCCGCCGCCGAGCGCCGCGGCCGCGTTCGCCGCGACGTTGCCGTCGTCGAGCACCGTCACTTCTATGGCCTCCTGGCCGAAGTCCAGCCGGACCCGCGCCGACGCGCCGGGTTCGGCGTGCTTGCGGGTGTTGGTCAGGGCCTCCTGGACCACCCGGAACACCGCGAGCTCGACGCCCGAAGACAGGTCCGGCCGCACGCCGCTGACCACCAGCTCCACCGGCAGCCCTGCGACGCGCACCTCGGCAAGCAATGTGTCCAGCTGCGCGAGCCCGGGCTGCGGATGCAGTTCGGCCATGGTGGCGCCAGCCGAGCCGCGCAGGACACCGAGGACGCGCTGCATGTCGGTGATCGCCTGGCGGCCGACCTCCGAGGCCTTCGCGACCGCTTCGGCCGCGCGGTCCGGCGAGGTGTGCACGGCATAGGAGGCGCCGTCGGTCAGCGCGACCATCACCGACAGGCTGTGCGTGACGACGTCGTGGACCTCCCGCGCGATCGACGCGCGCTCGGAGGCCGCCGCGATCTGCGCCTGCTGGTCGCGTTCGAACTCCAGGCGCCGCGCGCGTTCCTCCAGCGTCGCGAAGTAGGCGCGCCGGGTGCGGGTGTTGACGCCGAGCACCGCCGCAGCCGTGACCATGCCGGAGACGAACACGAAGACGCGCAGCGTGCCGTTCCCGCTCGACCAGGACGCCGCGACCATCACCGCGCCTATCTCCATGACTCCGATGGCGGCCAGCGTGCGGCGGATCGGGGCGTGCGCGGCGATCGAGTAGAGCGCGATCAGCGGCGCGAAGTCCACCTGGGGCATCAGCATGTCGAAGGCCCATTGCCCGAACGCGAACGCCGCCACGACCGCGAACACCCCGGTCGGGTAGCGCCGCCGCAGCGCCAGCGGCAGGAAGAAGCCGAACATCAGGATCCAGCCCAGGACGGGTTGGTGCGCCGGACGCAGGTACAGGTGGCCGCTGAACGGCACCAGCACCGCCGCCACCGACAGGGAATCCACCGTCGTGGGATGCGCGGCGGCCCACTGCTGGGCCCTCCGCAGGGCGTTCTCCATGCCCGCGGCCTGCAGGAAGCGCTTCATCCCCGGCGAGCTCAGCCACGCCGACACCGTGGTCGGCGCGTCCACGACGGCCCGAAGACCCCGACGGCTGCCGGGGTCTTCGGGGACGGTCGCAGAGCTCACGCGTCTCGTTTCTTCAGCAGGACGGCCGCCGCGGCCATCGCCACCACAGCGTAGCCAACGAACAGGGCGAACCCGGCCCACGGCTTCATGTCCGGCGACGTCGTGGTCAGCGCCATCACCCGCTGCCCGGCGTTGCTCGGCAGGTAGGGGTTGATGTGGTCGCCCCAAGAGGTGAGGTTCAGGACCTCGCCGAGGACCGGCAGGACCAGCAGGATGCCGAACAGCGACGCGATGGCGCCGGCCGTGCTCCGGATGATCGCGCCCAGGGCCACCCCGAGCAGCCCGACGACTGTCAGGTAGAGGCCCTCGCCGAACACCGCGCGCAGCACGCCGGGGTCGGAGATGCTCTTGTTGATGTGGATCGAGCTGAAGATCGACTGCGAGAGGAAGAAGCAGACGAACGCGGTGATCGTCATGACGACCCAGGCCACGACCGTGAACACCAGCGCCTTGGCCCACAGCACCGGCAGGCGCTTGGGCGCGGCGGCCAGCGAGGCCCGGATCATGCCGGTGGTGTACTCACCGGTGATCATCATGACCCCGAGCACCCCCACCGCGAGCTGCCCGAGGAACACCCCGCGCATCGGGTCGGCGACCGGGTCGACCTCCTTCTGCCGGGCCGCGCTCATGTGCGGGTAGTGGCTCTTCATCGCCAGGCTGAACAGCAGCGCGATGGCGATCATCGCCCCGACGCCGGCGATCAGCGACCAGCGCGAGGAGCGCAGCGTGCGGAACTTGATCCACTCGCTCTTGATGATCCGGCCCTGCGTCACCTTGCCGGTGTGGACGCGCCGGGCCGGCGTGGCGCCCGTGGGGCCCGTGGGGCTCTGTGCGACGGCGGTCACGCGTTCACCTCGACCTCAGTGGTGGCCGCCTCGCCAGCGGACTTCTGCGCCGGGGCGCGGTACTCCACGGCGTCCCCGGTGAGCTCCATGAACGCCTCTTCCAGCGAGGCCTCATGCGGAGCGAGCTCGAACAGCGTGATCCGGTTCTCGGCCGCGATGGTGCCGATCCGGTCGCTGGTCAGGCCCTGGACCTGCAGCTCACCCTCGACCGAGGAGGAGACGGTGACATCCGGACCGGCCAGCAACTCCCGCAGCTTGGCGGCATCCGGCGTCCGCACCTTGACACTGCCGGTGGACGCGCGCGAGATGAACTCGGCCACCGACGTGTCGGCGATGAGCTTGCCCTGCCCGATCACGATGAGGTGCTCGGCGGTCAGCGCCATCTCGGACATGAGGTGGCTGGAGACGAAGACCGTCCGGCCCTCGGAGGCCAGGTTCTTGAGCAGGTTCCGGATCCACAGGATGCCCTCGGGGTCGAGCCCGTTGACCGGCTCGTCCAGGATCAGCGTGTCCGGGTCGCCGAGCAGCGCGCTGGCGATACCGAGCCGCTGCCCCATACCGAGGGAGAAGCCCCCGGCCCGCTTCTTGGCCACGTCGCGGAGCCCGACGAGGTCGATGACCTCGTCGACGCGCGACTGCTCAATGCCGGTGGTGGCGGCCAGCGCCAGCAGGTGGTTGTAGGCGGTACGCCCGGTGTGGATGGCCTTGGCCTCCAGCAGCGCACCGACCTCATGCAGCGGCGCGGAGTGCTCGGCATAGGCCTTGCCGTTGACGGTCACCGCCCCGGAGGTAGGCCGGTCCAGCCCCAGGATCATGCGCATCGTGGTGGACTTCCCAGCCCCGTTCGGGCCGAGGAAGCCGGTCACCACGCCGGGGCGGACGGTGAAGGACAAGTCGGAGACGGCGGTCTTGTCGCCGTAGCGTTTAGTCAGGCTGCGTGCCTCGATCATGCGGCAACGCTATGGGGCGGGGGG
>NZ_JAACYW010000235.1 GCF_015356825.1 Catenulispora rubra
CCCGCCGGCGGACGTTCCCCCGGCAAGTCCACCGCCCGCCCCGCAGGAGCGGGTGCCGGAGCCGGCGCCGGTGCCGGAACAGGAGCCGGAGCAGCCTCCGCCGGCCGCGACTGGCGCGACTACGACCCCTTCGCGGACGCCAACGAAGAAGGCATCCGCCTCCAGAAGGTCCTGGCCCAGGCCGGCGTCGGCAGCCGCCGGGTCAGCGAGGACCTGATCGCCGCCGGCCGCGTCGAGGTCAACGGCGAGATCGTGCGCCACCAGGGCATGCGCGTGGACCCCGAGACCGCGGTGATCCGCGTGGACGGCATGCGCATCTCCACCGCCGAGGGCATCGTCCACTTCGCCTTCAGCAAGCCGGTCGGCGTGGTCTCCGCGATGGACGACCCGGACCGCCCCAACCTCGGCGACTACGTCCGCGGCCGCAACGAGCGCCTGTTCCACGTCGGCCGCCTCGACATCGACACCGAGGGCCTGATCCTGCTCACCAACGACGGCGAGCTCGCGCACCGCCTGGCGCATCCGTCCTACGAGATCCGCAAGGTCTACCGCGCGCAGGTCTACGGCAGCATCCCGAAGGACCTGGGCCGCCGCCTGCGCGAGGGCGTGGACCTGGAGGACGGCCTGGCCCGCGTGGACCACTTCCGCCTCCTGGACTCCGTGGGCCGCAACGCGCTGGTGGAGATCACCATCCACGAGGGCCGCAACCGCATCATCCGCCGCATCATGGACGCCGTCGGGCTCCCGGTGCGCGGCCTGGTGCGGACCAAGTTCGGGCCGATCTCGCTCGGCGACCAGAAGCAGGAGCGGCTGCGTCCGCTCAACAAGGAAGAAGTCGGCGCGATCTACAAGTCCGTCGGGCTCTAGAAACGATCGGGCTCTAGAAACGATCAGAGACAGTAAACGCGGAGCGCCCCCGGATCATCCGGGGGCGCTCCGCGTTCTACTTGAGCGGGCCTGAGCGGGCCTAGTTCAACCACTCACGCCGTGGCAGCCACAGCCTTCGCAGCCCGCTCGTGCTTGTCCAGCCGGTACAGGTGGAAGGAGAACACCACCGCCACCAGCGTCACCACCACGCCGGCGCCCGACAGGTAGGCCATGGCGTGGCCCGCGGAGTGCACCGCGTGCCCGGCGGCCACCGTCAGGTACAGCGTGCCCAGCGAGGCGATGCCCACGACCTGCGCCAGCTGCGCGTTCGTGGCCAGCGTGCCGGAGGCGTCGGCCGCGTCGGTGACCGGCACCCGCATCAGGGCCATCGTCATGGTCGGCGCGTTGCCGATGCCGATGCCCAGGCCGAAGACCATCTGGTTCAGGTAGAACCACAGGCCGCCGTAGCCGCCGTCCTTGAACATCCAGATCTGCGCCGCCATGCTGGCCGCGCCGACCAGCAGGCCGAGCACCGACAGCCGGCGGATCAGGTGCGCCGGGATGTTCCGCCAGAAGTAGCTCACCAGGCCGAACGAGGCCGCGCACGGGGCGAAGGCCAGGCCGGTCTTCAGCGCGCTGAAGCCCAGCGCGCCCTGCAGGTGGATCGCGGTGGCGAACAGGTTGCCGGCGTAGACCACCATGACCAGGAAGATCACGACCAGCGAGGGCTTCATCCCGGACATCGACAGGATCCGGCCCGGCAGCAGCGGCGGGGTGCCGCGGCGCGCCACCCGGCGCTCGACGGCCAGGAACAGCACCAGCAGCGGCACGGTCGCGGCCAGCAGCACCCAGCCCCAGATCGGCCAGTGCTCGTCGTGGCCCAGCACCAGCGGCACCACCAGGGCCAGGATGGTCGGCGACAGGGTCAGCACGCCGGCCAGGTCCACCTTGTTCTGGGCCGCGGTGTTCTGCGGCTTCACCGAGGGCAGCGAGCGCATCGCCGCGATGTACAGCACGATCCCGATCGGCACGTTCACCAGGAACACCGGCCGCCACGACCACCCGAACAGGTTCGCGGTCACCAGCACGCCGCCGAGCACCTGCCCGACCACGATCCCGGAGGCCAGCACCGCGGTCCAGGCGCTCATCGCCTTGGCCCGGGCCTCGCCCTGGAAGTTCTGCTGGATCAGGCTGAGCACCTGCGGCAGCATGATCGCCGCGGCTATGCCCTGGATCACCCGGAAGACGATCAGCTCACCGCTGTTCTGGGCCAGGCCGCAGGCCAGCGAGGCGATGGTGAAGCCGGCCAGCCCGGCCTTGAACAGCCGCTCGTGGCCCAGGATGCGGCCCAGCCGGGCCCCGGTCACCAGCAGCACCGCGTAGGCGATGATGTAGCCGGCGGCGACCAGCTGCAGGCTGGCGCCGGTGGCGTGCAGCTTCTCGCGGATACTGGGCAGCGCCACGTTGACGATCGAGCCGTCCAGCAGCGCCATGAAGTAGCCGACCAGGATGGTGGCCAGGATCAGCCCCGACCGGCGGTTGCCGGCCGGGGCGTCCGCAGCGCCCGGCGTACGCTGCTGTCTTGGCGGGCTTAAGGTCGCGGTGCCCGCGCCGGCGGAGCTCGTCATCTGGTTCGGTCCGGTCCCGGACTCGCTCATGCTCTTGGTCACAACACCAGGATGCGCGAGGTTTTATGGGGGTACCAGGAGTCTAGTTATCCTATTACTACCAGTACCTGGCACCAGGATGTCCGAAGATGCATCATGGTGGTGTGAGCATAGACGTTTCCCTCCCACAAGCGACCATGAGCAGGACCCCGAGCAGGACCCCGGCCAAGGACACAGGACCGGTGCGCCGCTCGGAGCTGGCCTCGTTCCTGCGCAGCCGCCGTGAACGGCTCGACCCGGAGGTCCTGGGCCTGCCCACCGGCACCCGGCGCCGCACCCCGGGCCTGCGCCGCGAGGAGGTCGCGCAGCTCGCCGGCGTGGGGGTGACCTGGTACACCTGGCTGGAGCAGGGCCGGCAGATCAACGCCAGCGTCCAGGTCCTGGACGCGGTGGCCCGCACCCTGCGCCTGGACTCGGCCGAGACCGAGCACCTGTACCAGCTGGCGGACGTCCCGGCGGTCCCCGCGGTGAGCGGGTGCCGGCGCCTGGACCCGGAGGTCCAGGAGATCCTGGACGGCCTGGACCCGCTGCCGGCCTCGGTGATCAACGGCCGCAACGACATCCTGGCCTGGAACCACGCCTACGCGCTGCTGTTCCCGTTCCTGGTGAACCTGCCCGAGGACAAGCGGAACTCGCTGTGGTCGTGCTTCACCAGCCCCAAGTGCTGCCACCCGTTCGTGAACCGCCACGAGGACCTGGCGCGGATGGTCGCGAACTTCCGCGCCCGCTACGGCCGGCACGTCGGCGAGCCGGCCTGGGAGGAGTTCGTGAAGCGGCTGAGCGCGGCCAGCCCGGAGTTCGCCGAGCTGTGGGCCGAGCACGGCGTGGCCGACGGCGGCGTCCGGGTGAAGGTCTTCCGGCACCCGGCGATCGGCGAGCTCAACGTGGTGGTCACCACGTTCGACGTGGCCGCGACCCCGGAGACCCGGATGACCGTCTACACCCCGAACGACGAGGGCACCAGGGAGCGCTTCGAGCTGCTGCGCAGCGACAGCCTGCCGACCGGCATGACCTATCCCTGCGGCCACAGCTTCGACGCTCCGGCGTAGTGGCACAGATTTTCTTTTCGTAGGGTACAGATCAGTAAAGTGGTCGCATGGCAGTACGGGCGGTAAGAGGCGCGATCCAGTTGGACCACGATGACCGGGACCACCTGTTGGCCGGCACCACGGAGCTGGTCAAGGAGGTGATGGAGCAGAACGGCTTCGCCGTCGACGACCTGATCAGCATGCTGTTCACGGCGACTCCGGACCTGCACAGCGAGTTTCCGGCGCTGGCCGCGCGCGAGCTGGGCATCGTCGACGTGCCGCTGATGTGCGCGCAGGAGATCGACGTCACCGGCGCGATGCCGCGCGTGGTCCGGCTGCTGGCGCACGTGGACACGCTGCGCGGCAAGCACGAAATACAGCACGTTTACCTCGGTGGCGCAGCGGCACTGCGCAAGGACATCGCGCAGTAGTTCGGCTTCAGGGCCGATAGGGTTGCCTTATGCGCTCCGCCCTCGTCGTCGGTACCGGACTCATCGGCACGTCCATCGCCCTGGCGCTGACGCGCCGCGGGATCGAGGTGTACCTCAGCGACACCGACGAGGCCGCCACGCGGACCGCGGCCTCCCTGGGGGCCGGCCACAACGGCCGCCCGACCCAGCCCGTGGACGTCGCCATCCTGGCCGTGCCGCCGGCGCGCATCGGGCGCATCCTGGCCGAGGCCCAGCGCGAGGACTGGGCCCGGGTCTACACCGACGTGGCCTCGGTCAAGGCGCTCGTGCACGGCTCCGCCGAGGAGGCCGGCGCCGACCTGAGCCGCTTCATCGGCGGCCATCCGCTGGCCGGCCGCGAGCGCTCCGGCCCGCTGGCCGCCCGCGCCGACCTGTTCGAGGGGCGTCCCTGGGTCCTGACACCTGGCCCGACCACGTCCCGTGACGCCCTGAACCAGGCGCTGGAGCTGGTCTCGCTCTGCGGCGCAGTCCCGGTGGTGATGGACACCGAGGAGCACGACCACGCCGTCGCGCTGATCTCGCACGCCCCGCACCTGGTCGCAGCGCTCATGGCGGCACGGCTGGAGAACGCCCGCGAGGAGTCGGTGCGCATCTCCGGTACCGGTATCCGGGATCTGACACGCATCGCCGGCGGCGCCCCGGAGCTGTGGGAGGACATCCTCTCGGCCAACGCCCCGGCGATCGCCGAGGTCCTGGCCGCCTACGCCGCGGACCTGAACGAGGCCGTCGAGGCGCTGCGCGCCGTGGCCGGCTCGGACGCCGACGCCGCCAAGCGCGGCGCCACCGACCTGGCCGAACTGCTGCGTCGCGGCAACGCCGGCCACGCCCGCATCCCCGGCAAGCACGGAGCGGCTTCGGCCTCTTACACCGCGGTACCGGTGCTGATCTCCGACCGCCCCGGCGAGCTGGCGCGGCTGTTCGCCACGGCCGGCAGCGTCGGGGTGAACATCGAGGACGTCCGCATCGACCACTCCCCGGGCCGCGAGGCCGGTCTGGTGGAACTGCTGGTGGACCCGGCCGTCGCCGACCGGCTGTCGGCGGATCTGGCCGCGTCCGGCTGGCGGGTCCAGTCCTGACCCCTGCGATCGGCCACGGGCTGACGGTCCCACCGTCTACGGTGGACCTCTATGCGATTCCTGCACACCGCCGACTGGCAGCTCGGCATGAGCCGCCGGTTCCTGGACCCCGAGCGCCAGGGCCAGTTCGACGCCGCGCGGCGTGACGTGCTCGCCACGCTCGGCCGCCGGGCGGTGTCCGAGGGCTGCGAAGCGGTGCTGGTCGGCGGGGACGTGTTCGAGACGAACGCCGAGTCGGCGCGCACGGTACGGCAGGCCATGGAGAAGCTGAAGGACCTGCCGCTGAAGGTCTTCCTGCTACCGGGCAACCACGATCCGCTGAACGCGGCGTCGATCTGGGACTCGGAGCGCTTCCTGCGGGCGTGCCCGGAGAACGTGGTGGTGCTGCGCGACGAGAAGCCGGTCGAGGTGCGCCCCGGCTTCGAGGTCGTGGGGGCGCCGTGGCGCTCCAAGCGGCCGACCTCGGACCTGCTCGGCGACCTGCTCACCGCGCTCGACCCGGCGCCGCCCGGCGTGGTGCGCGTCGCCGTCGGCCACGGCGCGGTGGACGCGGTCGCCCCGCAGTCCGACCCGGTGGCGCTGATCCGCATCGCCGGCGTGCGCGCCGCGCTGGAGGCGGGCAAGGCGCACTACGTCGCGCTCGGTGACCGGCATTCGACCACTGAGGTCACGCCTCGGGTGTGGTACTCGGGGGCGCCGGAGCCGACAGACTTCGACGAGGTGGACGCCGGCAATGTCCTGATCGTGGAGATCGACGAGGCCGACCTCCAGGCGCCGCCGACAGTGACCCGCTACCCGGTCGGGACCTGGCGGTTCGAGCCGATCACGGTCGAGGTCTCGGGCGCGGCTGATGTCGCAGCGCTCCGCGACCGGCTGGCGGCGATGCCGGACAAGGATCGGACAATTCTGAACTTCGCGCTCCGCGGCACCCTGTCGGTCGCCGAGAAGGATGCGCTCGACGCGGTCCGGGAGGAGGCCGCCGACGTGTTCGCCGGCTTCCGCGACTCGTCGAGCCGCACCGACCTGGCGATCCGCCCCGCCGACGACGACTTCGATGCGCTCGGCTTGACCGGCTTCGCGGCGCGGGCGCTGGAGGACCTGCGGGAGCTGGCCGCCACCGGCGATGAGGCGGCCGCGCGGCAGGCCTCGGATGCACTCGGGCTGCTGGTGCGGCTCTCAGGTGCCGGTTCCGTCTCTGGTTCCATCGCCGGTTCTGTCTCCGGGAGGGCTTCGTGAGGCTGCTGCGGATCCGGCTGACCGACTTCCGCGGCGTCGCCGACCGGGAGCTGACGTTCGCCGAGCACGGCGTGACCGTGGTCGAGGGCCCGAACGAGTCCGGCAAGAGCAGCACCATCGAGGCCTTCGGGCTGCTGCTGGACGAGCTGGACTCCTCGCGCAAGGAGGCGGTGCGGGCCGTCAAGCCGCGGCACAGCGACGCCAGTCCCGAGGTCGAGGCCGAGTTCCGGGTCGGCGGGTACCACGTGGTGTACCGCAAGCGCTGGCTGCGTCCGCTGACCGAGCTGCGGGTCCTGGCGCCGTCCCCGGAGACGCTGACCGGGCGCGAGGCGCACGAGCGGGTCCTGGCGATGCTGAATCAGGCCACGGACTACGACCTGTTCAAGGCCCTGCGCGTGTTGCAGGACAAGCCCTTCGACGTGGACCGCATCGCCGGCAGCGCATCGCTGCGCGCGGCCCTGGACGCGGCCGCCGGCGGCGCGTCGGGCCTCGGCGACGGCTCCGAAGACACGCTGGTGCAGCGGGTCGAGAAGGAGTTCGCGCGCTACTTCACCGCGAAGAACCGCCAGCCGACGGGGGAGTACCGGACCAAGCAGGACGCCGCCGCGACCGCCACCGCCGAGGCCGCCGAGCTGGCGGCGACGCTGGCGCGCGTCGAGGCCGACACCGAGCGCCACGGCGACCTGACCGCGCGTCTGACGGACCTGCAGCAGCGGCTGCTGACGGACCGCGGCGACGTCGAGAAGTTCGGCCAGCGCGCCAAGCACGTGGAGACCCTGCGGGCCCGCCGCGACGGCGCCGACGCACTCGTGGACCGGGCCTCGCGCGACGCGGAGCTGGCCGCCGGCGCCTGGGAGGCGCGGCAGGCGCTGGTGCAGAGCGTCAGCGACTACCAGGGCGAACTCACCGCGCTCGACAAGCACATCGCTGCGCACACCGAACTGCGCGCCGAAGCCGACACCCGCCGCAACGGCGCCCTGGCGATGCACCGTACCGCCGACGAGACACACCGCCAGGCCCTGCGCCGCTACCAGGAAGCCGACGCCGACTACCGCTGGATGCGCGACGCCTACGAACTGGAACGCGTCCGCGCCGACCGCGAATCCCTGGCCGAATCCGACCGCGAAGTCGAACTCGCCGCCGCCGAGACCGCCGCCACCGAGATCGACGACCGCGCCGTCGACGCGATCGACAAGGCCGACCGCAGCGTCCGCGACGCCCGCACCGCGATCGAGGTCGCCGCCGCCACAGTGCGCGTCGAGCGGCTGGGGAGCGCGGTGGTGACGGTGTCGGCGGCGGACGCGCTGGCGGCCGTGCCCGAGGCTCGCAGCGGCGAAGGCGAATCACTCGCTCAAGTCCCCGAGGCGCGCGCCGCTGTCACACAACATGCTGCGACGCCGACGTCTGTAGCGCTTGAAGATCCGGGCGCCGACCCCCTCGTCCGCCGCATCACCGACCACCTCGTCATCGAGGCCGAAGGCATCCTCCGCGTCACCCTCGCCCCCGGCGCGAGCGAGCGCGAGCTCCGCGCTGAGCTCGACACTGCCGAGTCGAGCCTGGCCACGCTCTGCCTCCAGACCGGCGTCCGCGACCTCGCCTCCGCCCGCGTCCGCCTCCAGCGGCACGTCGAGGCGCGCGCTGCCCTGGCCGCCGCCGAGTCCGCGCGCAAGAAGCTGAGCAAGGACCCTGCCGCGCTCGCCGATGAGCAGGCCCGGCTTGAGGCGCGCATCGCCGACCACCTCGATCGGCGCGACCCCTCCGCTCTGCCGCCGGTCGATCGCGACGAGGCCGACACCGTCGCCGAACTCCGTCGCGCCGAGTCCGAGGAGACCGCCGCCAACCTGGCCCGCGCCTCCGACGCCCTGCGGCTGGCCGAGGCGCGGGCCAACGAGCTCGCCGCCGACGCCCAGAAGCTCGCCGGCCGCGCCGAGCACTTGGCCGCCGAGCACGAGGCCGCCGGGGCCCGGCTGGCCCAGGCCCGGCTCGCCGCCGCCGATCCGGCCGTCGAGGAGCGCGACGCCGACGCGGCCAAGGCGCTCACGACCGCCGTGCAGGACCGCGCCGCGCATGAGGCCGCCTACCGCGAGGCCGAGCCCGAGCAGGTCGAGCTGCTGCTGCGCAACGCCCGCGACGTCGTGGCGCGCACCGAGTCCGAGATCAAGGACACCCGCGAAGCCCTCCAGCACCTCGCCGGGCGCCTGGACGCCGTCGGCGACGACCTCGCCGACCGGCACCGCGAGGCCGAGGCCCGCCGCGAGGCCGCGGAACGGGACCTGGCCTCCGTCACCGCCCGGGCCGAAGCCGCGCAGCTGCTCCACGAAACCCTCCTGCGCCGCCGCGACGAGGCCACCCGCGCCTATCAGGGCCCGTTCAAGGAGCAGGTCGAGCGCTTCGGCCGCCTGGTGTTCGGGGCCTCGTTCGGCGTCACCGTGGACGCCGACCTGCGCATCGCCTCCCGCACCCTCGACGGCCGCACCGACCCCTACGCCGAGCTCTCGACCGGCGCGCGCGAAGCCGTGGCGATGTGTGCGCGCCTGGCGTGTGCCGCGCTGGTCGGTCCGGACGGCGGCGTCCCGGTGATCATCGACGACGCGCTCGGCGCCGCCGACCCGGGCCGACGCCGCATGCTCGGCGCACTGCTCAACCACGCCGGCAGCGCCGGAAGCACGTCCGAACCCACGCAAATCATCATCTTCACCTGCGACCCGGACCGCTACCGCGCCGTTGGCTCGGCGCAAGTCCGCTCGCTGGGCCACAATAACGATCGTGACGAAAGCGCGGCCCAGTGAACCGCTGACCCCCAGCGAACTGCAGAAGCGCCGCGGGATGCGCCGCATGAAGAGCGTGGCCACGGGGTTCCTGTTGGCGGCCGCGGCCGTCTACATCACCATGAAGATCCTCCAGAACCACGGCGTCACCGGCTGGACCGGCTACCTCCAGGCCGCCGCCGAGGCCGGCATGGTCGGCGGCCTGGCCGACTGGTTCGCCGTGACCGCCCTGTTCAAGCACCCGCTGGGCCTGCCGATCCCGCACACCGCGATCATCCCCAAGCGCAAGGACGCGTTCGGCGAGGGCCTGGGCGAGTTCGTCGGCGAGAACTTCCTGTCCGAGGACGTCATCCGCGGCCGCCTGTCCGCCCTGGGCATCTCCCGCCGCACCGGCCAGTGGCTCTCGCAGCCGGAGAACGCCGCGCGCGTCACCAAGGAGCTGGCCACCGCGGTGCGCGGCGTGCTGACCGTGCTGCGCGACGAGGACATCCAGAAGATCCTCGGCGAGGCCGTCACCACCCGGCTGGCCAAGGCCGACCTCGCCACCCCGCTCGGCGGCCTGCTCCAGCGCGTCACCGAGTCCGGGAACCACCACCAGGTCGTCGACATGATCGCGACGCGCGCCCACGACTGGCTGGAGGCGCACCCCGAGGCGATCAACAACGCGGTCTCGAACGAGGCCCCGCTGTGGTCCCCGCGCTTCCTGGACGACGCCGTCGCCCGCCGCATCCAGCGCGAGCTGGTGAAGCTGGCCGGCAGCGTCCGCGACGACCAGAACCACCCGGTGCGCGGCGCGCTGGACCGCTTCCTCGCCGACTACGCCGAGGAGCTGAAGACGGACCCGGCGACCCGCGCGCGCGTCGACAAGTTCAAGACCGAGCTGCTGGACCACCCCGCGGTGCAGGGCCTGGTCGGCTCCGGCTGGACCGCCATGCGCCAGGCGGTGATAGAGGCCGCCGAGGACCCGGGCAGCGACCTGCAGATCCGGGCGCGCGAGGGTCTGCAGAGCCTGGGCCACCGCCTGGAGACCGACACCACCATCCAGGAGAAGGCCGACGGCTGGGTCCGCGAGGTGGCCGTGCACCTGGTGACCACCTACCGCCAGGAGATCACGTCCCTGATCACCGACACCGTCGCGGCCTGGGACGGCGAGGTCACCTCCCGCAAGATCGAGCTCCAGGTCGGCCGGGACCTGCAGTTCATCCGCATCAACGGCACGGTGGTCGGCGCGCTGGCCGGGCTGCTGATCTACACGATCACGCAGCTCACGCTATAAGCAGTCTCTGAGCAGTCCTGAGCAGTCCCTGCGATGTCTCTGCGCCGCCCCTGAGTCGTCTCTGCGCAGTCCCTACGCTGTCAGCAGACAGAGGTGGCCCTCACCCTCCGCATCCTGCGAGGGTGGGCCAATGCGACTTCTCATACTCGGCGGCAGCGCGTTCCTCGGCCGGGCCGTCGCGGCCGAGGCGCTGGCGGCCGGCCACGAGGTGACCGTCTTCAACCGTGGCCGCACCGCCCCCGACGTCCCCGGCGTAGAGCCTGTGCGCGGCGACCGCGAGTCCAAGGAAGACCTGGCCCGCTTGGTCGGCCACGGCCCCTGGGACGCGATCGTCGACACCTCCGGCTACGTCCCGCAGATCGTCGGCGACTCCGTCCGCGCCCTCGCGGACAGCGCCGCGACCTACGTGTTCATGTCGACCATCAACGTCTTCCCCGCCTGGCCGACCCACGCCGTCGCCGACGACTCCCCGATGCACGAATGCTCCCCGGACGCCGGCCCCGACGACGGCGACTACGGCACCCTCAAGGCCGGCTGCGAACGCGTCGTCGAGCGCGACTTCCCCGGCCGTGCGCTGTCCCTGCGCCTGGGCCTGCTGCTCGGCCCGAACGAGGACGTCGGCCGCCTCCCGTCCCTCCTGCTCCGCATGGCCGCCGCCGGCACCACGCGCGACCTGCGAACCCTGGCTCCCGGCGAGCCCAGCTACCTCATCAACCCGATCGACGTCCGCGACATCGCAAGGTTCACCCTCGGCGCCATCGACCAGGGCCTGACCGGCGGCTACATCGTCGCCGGCACCCCCTCCAACGCCTCCACCTACGGCGAACTCCTCGAAGCCTGCATCGACGCCACCGGCTCCGCGGCACATCTGGAGTGGGTCGACGGCGCGTTCCTGGAGACGCAGCCCGACGTCGGCTTCTGGAGCGAGCTGCCGATCTGGATCCCGCCGGGCGACGTGCCCTGGGACGCGGACACCTCCCGGGCCGAGGCGGCGGGCCTGCGCTGCCGTCCGCTGCGCGAGACGGTCCGGGACACCTGGGCCTGGATGGCGGCCGACGGCGGGACCGTCCGGCGCTCGTACCAGCCGCGCCGGCCGCACGGGCTCGGCGAGGAGAAGGAGCGCGCCCTGTTCGCCGCCTGGGACGCCCGCCCGAATCCGTGACGGAAGCAGTGACAGAACCCGCGACCGAAGCCGTGACAGAAAGCGTGACAGACACACGGCAAAAACACCGTCATCGCGGGTATCGCAGTGTTCGTACGCTCACGACGTGGCGGATCAGATCGAGGAGACCATCCGGTCGCTGCGCAAGCTCGGCCGCACCCACGGCGCGGAGAGTGAGAAGGTCGTCCGCTGGGTCCGCGGCGAGTCCGAGCGGCGCTGCGCCGACGGCGACAGCTGGTACCTCGGCGACCTCGGCGTCGCGCTGCTGGCCGCGCACCGTGCCGAACCGCAGGCCTGGCAGTACCTGTACATCTTCGACCACCTGTTCAAGCTCCTCGTCGAGGTGTCCGGCAAGGGCGACCTCCCGCAGACGCTCCGGCTGATCGCGGCCAGCCGCGCGGCCGGGCACGACATCGACCGCATCGCCGCCGCGCGCCTGGCCGCGCACCGGCGGCGCGCGACCTTCGCCGACGCCTTCATCGGCCACGGCCTCGCGGACGACGTCGGCGACACCTTCCGCGCCTGCCTGGTCCACGAGATCGTGCTCCGCGAGGGCACGGCGCGCGGCCGGTCCTGGATCACCGAGTGGGCCGCCTCGGCCGCGATGCGCCGCCATCCGCTCGGCTGGCTGCCGCTGGACCTGGCCGCCTTCGAACGCGGCTGGGACCGGGGCCCTTGGGTCGGCGGCCCAGGCGGTACCAGGGCTGGCAGCGCCGCCAGGGGCACCGTCGGCGGCGTCGTCAGCGGTGTCGTCACCGGCACCGTCGGCCGCGAGATCACCCTCCATCCGCGCTCGCACCGCAGGCGCTCGGCCGCCGACGTGACCACCCCGATGGCCTCGATCAGGCTGTCGGCCGCCGTCATGAACTGGGTCGAGGACTCCAACGGCCGGATCGAGGCGCGGGTCTTCGACCTCGGCGGGCCGGTCCCGCCGCCGAACGTCCCCGAGACCCTGGCCATGCTCGGCCTGCGGTGCGTCGAACCCGGCGACATGCCGGTCCGGCTGTCGGTCTCCGCCATCTCCGTGGACCAAGCCTGGTGGGCCCTGTTCCACGCGGCCCTGGACGGGGGCGCCTACGGCCGGGGCCGCTTCGGCGCCTACAGCCGGCTGTTCGCCTGGCGCTCGTTGGCCGCGTTCACCGGAGCGCCGGAGGACGCCGGCGCTCTGGACGTGATGCGGTCGGCCCAGCGCTGCGCCTGGTACCGCTTCGACGCGGACGCGCCCTGGTACTCCGGGATCGTCTGCGACATCGGTCTGGTCGCGGTCCGGCCCGACGGCCGCAGAATGGCCGTGCTCGCCGCGACTGATTCGGATTGAGGGCGGTTCTCTTCGGGGCGGTTCTTTTGGATCGGTTCTTTTTAGGATCCGATCTCCGGAAGAGAACACCCGCTCGATCGAGTTGAAGTCCCCGGAGGGGAGAACCGCGGTGGTGGTGCCGTCAACGCCGCCGCGGTTCCCCTTATGTTTTTCCGCGATGTTCTCCGCGGTCAGGCCGAGATCGGCAGCAGCGACGCGGGCGTCTTGACGGTGTACGGCGTCCCGACCGGCGTCAGCCGCCCGGTCTCGCCGTCCACCCGGAACACCGTGATCGAGTCCGAGTGCTGGTTCGCGCTGAACAGCAGCGTCCCGTCCGGGGACAGCACGATGTCGCGGGGCCAGGCTCCGCCGGCGGGCACCACCTCGACCGGGACCAGGCCGGCGCCGTCCTCGACGATCGCGAACACCGCGATCGTGTCGTCGATGCGGTTGGAGGCGTACAGGAAGCGGTCGTCGGCCGACACCCGGATCGCCGCGCACCAGGCTTCGTCGGACTTCACACGGTCGACCTCGGCCCGGCTCTGCACCTGCACGCCGGCCTGGCCGACGCCGGTCGCCTCGTCCCAGGAGCACACCGCGACCGTCCACGAGAGTTCGTTCAGCACGTAGAAGTGGTTGCCGGAGCCGTGGAACGCCAGGTGGCGCGGGCCCGAGCCGCCGGGCAGCGTGACGTGGCTGTGCGCCGAGAGGCGGCCGTGTTCGTAGGCGTACACGTAGACCGTGTCGGTGCCCAGGTCCACGGCTAGCAGCCAGCGCCCCGACTGCGACACCACCACCTGGTGCGCGTGCGGGCCCTCCTGCCGGTCGGCGCGCGGCCCGGAACCGCTGTGCTGGATCACCTGCGCGGGCTCGGAGCCGGTGACGCGGCCCTCGGCGTCGAGCGGGAAGACGCCGACGGTGCCGGAGACGTAGTTGGCGACGAACAGCGTGCTCCGGTCCGGGTGCAGCGCCAGGTGGCACGGTGCCGCCCCGCCGCTGGCGATCTGGTCGCGCACGTCGGTGCCGCCCTCGGCGACGGTGAAGCGGGCCGAGGCGACCCGGCCCTCGGGCTCCTGCTCCACGACCGCCGTCAGGACGCCGCGCGCGTCGTCGTAGACGACATAGGAGGGATCGGCGATGTCGACCGACGACACCGGGGAGAGCGTGCCGTCGGCGTCGTAGCGCAGGCAGTGCACGCCCACGCCGTAGCCGCCGACCAGAAGATGGGAGTTCGCAGAGTCGACCATGGTCGGTATTCTCGCCCAAACGTCGGTGACGTGCTTCTAGTGTTCGCCGTGTTCGCCGTGTTCGCCGTAGTGCGTCGCGCCGTGCTCGTGCTCGTCCCCGTGCTCATGCCCGGCCATGTCGTCCGGCCCGCCGCCCATCATCCGCATCATCGCCATCCCCCCAGTCCGCACGAACCGCACCACCAGCACGAGTGCCAGCACCAGGAATGCGATGTTGAGCCACGACGTGTAGTTCCACTTCACGCCCTCGCTCATCACCGCCATCCCGCCGCGCCCCGGCACCCACCCGAACGCGTCGAACAGCAGCTCCACCACATAGCCGGCGCCGGCCATCGCGATGAAGAACGTCCACAGCAGGAACCACGCCGTCCGCCGGCCGTAGTACTTCTTGTAGATGTTCAGGATCGGCAGGATCAGCAGGTCCGCGAAGATGAACGCGGTCACTCCGCCGAAGCTGATCCCGCCCTTCCACAGCACCAGCGCCAGCGGCACGTTCCCGATCGAGCACACGAAGCTCACCACCGCCACCAGCGGCCCGACCAGCGGCCCCCACACCCCGGCCAGCACCGGGTGCCCGGCCAGGAAGAAGTGCCGCCAGAACGAGTCCGGCACCCACGCCGCGATCGCCCCGGCGATGAACAGCCCGACCACCAGGTCCCGCAGGATCGCGGCCCACTCCATCACGAACACGTGCGACACCGACGTGAACCCGGCGCGCGACAGCAGCCGCCGCAGGAACGGGCCGTCCCCGGCGACCGACATGTCCATCGCCGCGTGCCCCTCCATGGAGCCCGCGATCCCGCGGTCCGCCTGCTCCCGCGCCTCCCGCACCAGCCGCGGCGTCAGGAACCGGCGGAACAGCACGGCCAGCACCACGATCATGATCGGCCCGCCGATGAACTCGGCCAGCGTGAACTGCCAGCCCAGCAGCAGCCACAGGATCACGCCGAGCTCCAGCACCAGGTTCGTGGAGCCGATCTCGAACGCCATCGCCGCGGTGAAGTCCGCACCCTTGCGGAACAGCGAGCGCGCCAGCGCCACCGCCGCGTACGAACACGACGACGAGGCCGCCCCCAGCAGCGACGCCACGGCCAGCGTCCGCGGCCGGTCGTCGCCCAGCAGCCGGACGATCGTCGACTTGCGCACCACCGCCTGGATGACCGCCGAGAGCGTGAACCCCAGGACCAACGCCCAGGTGATCTCCCACGTCATCGAGCCCGTGATCTTCAACGCGTGCATGATCGCACCCATGGGCTGCACCTCCCAATCTTCGCCTCGCGACGGTTACCCTATACCGGTAGCTGGTATCGAGCGCGGGAGGAACGATGGCCGGACGGGCCGGACGGCGGCACGCGATGCTGCTGTTCACGGTGCTCGCCGGGCTTTTCCTGATGCACGGATTCAGCGCTCCGTCGATGCACGGGATGCCGATGTCGATGTCGATGCAGATGGCTTCCCACACGGCTGACGCGGCCAGCGGCGCGATGCCGACGACGGATCATATGCAAGCTGATGAGACCTGCGTCCCGCTGCGTCCCGAAGGCTTGGCGGGACTGTTCTTGGCGCTGTTCCTCATTGTCATAATGCCGTGGCGACCCCGGCTCGCCTTTCCCGCGCGCCTCATCGGCCCCCGTTGGCCGCACGGCCCACCGCGCCCCGGCGCCCAGATCCTCCGCATGCTGAGCATCTCCCGGACGTGACAGACGGCTTCCTCCGCCGTCAGTTCACGTATTCACCGGAAGGTTCCCATTCTCATGCGTTCACCCAATCGTGTCCGTTTCCTGGTGCTCGTCCCGGCGCTGGCAGGCCTTTTGCTGGTAGCGGCCTGTGGTTCCGGTTCCGCCGGCCACCACTCCTCGATGGCCGGCATGGCCCACAGCGACGGCGACCCCGACGACCCCATGTACATGGGCGACGGCCTGGCCACCACCGACCAGGGTTACACTTTCGCCCCGACCGCCGACTCGGTCGCGACCGCCGGCTTCGGCTTCCGCGTCCTCGGCCCGGACGGCAAGCCGGTCACCGCCTTCGAGCCCGAGCAGACCAAGCTCATGCACTTCTACCTGATCCGCTCGGACCTGTCGGGCTTCCAGCACGTGCACCCGACCATGGCCGCCGACGGCACGTGGACCGCGCCGACCGCGGCCGCCGGGCCTGGCACGTACCGGGTCTACGCGCAGTTCATCGCCAAGGGCGCCGACGGCAAGGCGGTGGCGCTGGTGCTCTCCAAGCAGGTGGCGTCCGCCGGGTCGGCTCCGGACCGGCCGCTGCCCGCCGCGTCCGCCACGACCACGGTCGACGGCTACACCCTGACCGTCGACTCCTCGCAGCTGATGGCCGGGATGGCGATGCCGCTGAAGGTCTCGGTGTCCCAGGACGGCAAGCCGGTGACCGACCTGGAGCCGTACCTGGAGACCTACGCGCACCTTTCCGGTTTCCACGCCGGGGACCTGGCGATGGCGCACCTGCATCCGCAGGGCGGGGTCGCGACCACCCCGACCGGCGGTCCGGACCTGACCTTCGAGGCGACGCTGCCGAAGGCCGGGCTGTGGCGGATGTACCTGCAGTTCCAGACCGGCGGGGTGCTGCACACGGCGGCGGTGACGCTGGACGTCCGCTGACGGACAGCCCCGGGGCTCTGCTGTGAGTGAGATCACAGCGGGGCCCTCGGGGCGCAATACCCTAGGGGGGTATAGTCGTCGTCATGACCGAGCTGGCCGTGATCCAGGACGAGGCGGGCACCGCCTCGGGCTGTTCTTGTTGTGCCACCCCTGCCGCTGAAGCCGTCGCCGCCGAGCCGAAGGAGACCACCGTGTCCACCGTGTCCGAGAACGTGACCACCGCCGTCTACACCGTCTCCGGCATGACCTGCGGCCACTGCGTCAACTCCGTGACGGAGGAGGTCGGCGCGATCGACGGCGTGCGGAACGTGGACGTGGTGCTGGAGACCGGCCAGGTGACCGTCACCAGCGCGGCGCCGCTGACGGTCGAGGCCGTCCAGGCCGCCGTCGACGAGGCCGGCTATACGCTGGTCCACTGACCGTCGGGGGCACCCCCGCCGCCAAGGATTCGCCAGGCCCCTGACGCGCACCGCGCGTGTCAGGGGCCTTCTCAGGTTCTCAGGTCTTCTCCATTGGTCATCAGCCCTCTACACTCCCGCAGCAGGTTGCGAGGTGTGGGATGAAGATCGTCGTTTTGACCAAGCATGTCCCGCAGGCCATCGGGGAGGTGTCGTTCGCCCAGGACCTGACGGTGGACCGCGCGGCGGTGCGCTGCCGCCTGCAGGACGCCGACGAGTACGCGGTCGAGCAGGCCGCGCGCATCGCCTGCCGTCGTCTCGACGTGCAGGTGACCGCCCTGACCATGGGCCCGCCCGGCGCCTCCGGGGCGCTGCGCACGGCCCTGGCGCGCGGCGCCGACGAAGGCGTGCACGTCCTGGACGACGCCCTGCACGGCAGCGACGCCCCGGCCACCTCCCTGGTCCTGGCCGCCGCCTGCCGCCGCCTCGGCTTCGACCTGGTGCTCTGCGGCACCGCCTCCACCGACTCGGCCATGTCCGTCGTCCCAGCGATGCTCGCCGAACGCCTCGGCATCCCGGCCCTGTGCTACTGCGACACCCTGCACACCGACGAGGACATGCTCCACGCCACCCGCGACGACGGCGAAACGATCGAGCACCTCACCGCCGCGATGCCCGCCGTGGTCTCGGTGACCGACCGCAGCGGCGAACCCCGCTACCCCCGCTTCGAGGCCATAGCCGACGCCCGCCAGAAGCTGGTCCGCACCTGGTCCCTCCCAGACCTGGGCATCGACCCGACCGACGTCGGCCTCCCCGCCGCCGCAACCAAGGTCACCCGCGCCACCCGCACCGAAGCCCACACCACGACCGTCCACGAAGACCCAACCGCCGCCGCGACCCGCATCGCCGACTTCCTGACCCGACGCCAGTTCCTCTGAAGCCACGACCCAGGCACAACCGACATCACGGCAAGGAGGCCGGATGGCGAAAGTGATGGCGCTCGCCGACCACGACGCGCGCGACGGCACGGTGCGCCGCTCAGCGTGCGCCCTCCTGACCTTGGCACGGCGCCTCGGCGACCCGGTGGCGGTGTGCCCGACGATGCCCGACGAGGCGACGATCAGCGTCCTGGGGCACTACGGTGCGACGGAGATCTGGTACCCGGACAGTTCTCCCACACAAAGCACCGAGACCGACCTCCTGGCAGCGGTCGCGCGGCGCCTCAACCCGGCGGCCATCCTCATAGCCTCCACCTACCGAGGCCAAGAAACCGCCGCCCGCCTGGCGATCCGGCTCGACTCCGGCATCATCACCGATGCCATCGACATCCGCCCCGCCCCCGACGGCGGCCCAGTCGCCACCCAGCGCTGCCTAGCCGACTCCCACCTCGTCGAGTCGACCGTCATCCGCGGCATCCCGATCATCACCGTCCGTCCCGCACCAGGGCGGAGGCGACCGCTCCCAGCGGTGTCTCAGGGTGCTGGTTCAGGAAGGCCGCCAGCGCGTCGGCCTGGCCCTGGAGTCCCCTGCGGCCTCGTCCCGAAAGCAACAGGGGTACCG
>NZ_JAACYW010000236.1 GCF_015356825.1 Catenulispora rubra
TCAGGTGGGGAGGTGCCAGGTTTGGTTGGTGTTGGCGTGGCAGTCCCAGATTTGGAGTTGGGTGCTGTCGGTGGTGTTGCCGGCGGGGTCGTCGAGGCAGCGTCCGGAGGAGCTGGAGATGAGTTCGCCGTTGTTGGCGGTCCACTGCTGGTTGGTTTGGCCGTTGCAGTCCCAGATCTGGATGAGGGTGCCGTTGGCGGTGGCGTTGGGGCCGCCGGTGACGTCCAGGCATTTGCCGAGGGCTCTGATGGTGCCGTCGGTCTGGACGGTCCATGACTGGGCGTTGGTGCTGTTGCAGGTGTACAGCTGCACTGGCGTGCCGTTGGCGCTGCTGGCCGCGCGCACGTCCATGCACTTGCCCACAGGACCGGTGATCGCACCGGTGTGGGGTGGGGGCGGCGGGGTGCCACCCGTGGTGAGCTGGTTGAAGGTGCGTGCGAACTGGTACGGGGACTGACTGGTGCCGCTGCAGGTGTCGGACAGGGTGCCGTTGGAGGAGCAGGCTTTGTCCCGGCCCAGGGCCCAGTAGGCCAGTTCCTGGATGCCGTTGGCGGCGGCGAAGTTCTCGAGGGCCTGGGCGTTGCTGGTGGTGAACACCTCGTTGGTGGAGTCGTTGACGCCGATCATCGGCGTGTTGCCCTCCATCGCCCACAACTGGGCCGAGGACTTGCCGGTCCAGATGGCACCGAGCTGGCTGTGCAGGTTCTGGGCGGCCTGGATGGCGGCCTGGCCCATGTCGTAGCTGGGCCCGTAGTCCATCGTCATGATGTTGACGAGGTTGACGTTCAGCCCGTGGCCGGCCGCGTTGTTCAGCAGGCTCAGCGAGTCGCCCAGCAGGCCGGACACGTCGACCGGGAGCGTGTAGTCCACTGCGAGCGTCTTGCCGGCCGCGGCATATTGTCGTTGCAGGTCGGCCAGGGCCTGGTTGCGCCGGTCGTTGGCGGCGGTGTCGTCCAGCGGGGCCCCTTCGACGTCCAGGTCGATCCGGGTCAGGTTGAGGGTGTCGATGACGTAGCGGTACTGGGCTTCCAGGGAGGAGACGGTGCCGCAGGCTTGGGCGAGTTCGGTGCCGGAGGCGCCGCCGAAGGAGGCGATGACGTCCCCGCCGGAGGTGCGCAGGCTGTTGATAGCTGCAGTCCAGCCGCCGTCGGCGATCGAGGTGTCGCCGTTGAAGGTGGCGGTACAGCCGCTGCCGGCGATGACGAAGGCGAGCGTGTAGTACTTCAGGCCGGTGGCCTGCTCTGCATCGGCCATGGCCGACGGCGGGTTCCAGGTCTCGATGTACGGTGCGGCGTATCGGGCCGGGAAGCCCGGGCCCGAGGCGGCGGCGGAGGCGCTGTGCGCCATGCCCGTCAGCAGCCCCGTCGCCGTGGCGATCCCCAGGCTCAAGGCTGCCAGCCGGGCGAGGATCCGGGCAGGTCGGTGGCGCAGCTCCGGGGGCACCGGCCGACGGATGGTGCGACGGTTCACCGTGCGCTGTCCAAGCGTCGAGTCGCCTGGCGCCTGCGCCGGGCCGGGTGGTGCGGGGGTGTGCATCGCAACTCCTTCATCGCTGGTGGTGCGTGACGGGAGGGGGAGCGACGCTCAACGTAGGACCGGGTGAAGCCGGTGTCTATACCGTTTGAGGGTTTCTACATGATGAACTAGAGATCAACAATGATAATTAACTAAAACTTGACTCAAATCAACGGACGCACGCAGCGGCCCCGACCAATCCGGCGTCCGCGCCCAGTGCGGCCGGGATCACTGTCAGGCCGCTGGTGAAGCTCAGCGTGGCGCAAGTGGCCAGGTGCCGCCGGAGGGGCCCGAACAGCAGGTCTCCGGCCTGCGCGACGCCGCCGCCGATCACCACCAGGTCGACTTCGACCAGGGCCGCGGCCGTCGCGCAGGCGGTAGCCAGCGCCTGGCCGGCACGGTCGAAGGCGGCCCGGGCCCTGGCATCGCCGGCCCGGGCGGCGCGGGCGGCGGCGGCCGCATCGGGGCAGCCGGCCGCGCGTGCGATGGCCGGGCCGGCGGCGATGAGCTCGACACAGCCGCGCGCTCCGCACGGGCACCGCTTACCGTCCAGCTCGACGCTGATATGGCCGATGTGTCCGGCGTTGCCAGTGGTGCCGGGGAACAGCCGCCCGTCCAAGACCAGCCCTCCGCCGACGCCGGTGGACACCACCATGCACAGAGCGTTGCGTCGGCCTCGGGCCGCTCCACGCCAGTGCTCGCCGGCGGCCATCGCAATGGCGTCGCCGCACAGTGCGACCTGCAGATCGCGGCACTGGCTCAGCTGTTTGACGGCCGACACCAGCCGGTAGTCGCGCCAGGCGGGGATGTTGACCGGGCTCACGGTGCCGGCCGCGGTGTCGACCGGTCCGGCGCAGCCGATACCCAGACGTGTGACCTGCGGCCAGTGCCGGTCGGTGGTCAGCTCCGAGAGCACCTGCCCGACCACGCCGAGCACGTCGGCGCCAGAGCCACCCCGGGGCGTGGGCAGTGCTGTGCGGGCTAGTAGGACGCCGTCCTCGGTGACGAGACCGGCGGCGATCTTCGTGCCGCCGATGTCGAGCGCGGCGAATACGGCCCCTGCGGTTGCTGCAACACTCATGATCGCCCCTTGTGTTGAGTTTCATGGCTCGATTTCGAACATCTGTCGACGATAATGATGGTGGAACGTTTTATAGACAAGAGGCCTGGCGCCGTCTAGGTTGATCGGGACTCGGCGTTTCTGAGGTGGGGAGTGTCATGACGGCTCATACTGTGCTGGCTTCGGGCTGGACGCTGCGCTTGGCATCAGCGGACCCGCAGGGCGACGGTCCGGTCGCCACCTGGCCGCAGGCCCCGATACCGGCGGCGGTGCCCGGGTGTGTGCACACTGATCTACTGGCCGCCGGTCTCATCCCGGATCCCTTTCTCGATGACAACGAGACCGCGACCGCCTGGGTGGGTCGCGTCGATTGGCGGTACCAGACGCAGCTGCCCGCCCGGGATCCGGGATACGAATGCGCCGAGGTGGTGTTCGACGGCCTGGACACCGTCGCCCGCGTCGAGGTCGACGGGGTGGTGCTCGGGCACACGCGCAACATGCACCGCGGCTACCGGTTCGACGTCAGCCACCTGCCGCCGGGCGGTCCGGGGGAGCTCGCGGTCGAGTTCACATCGGCTTACCAGGAGGCCGAGGCGCTGCGCGACCGGCTTGGGCCGCGGCCGGCCGCCTATCCCGAGCCGTTCAACTATGTGCGCAAGATGGCCTGCAGCTTCGGTTGGGACTGGGGCCCGACCCTGGTGACCGCGGGCATCTGGCGTCAGGCGCGTCTGGAGCTGTGGAACACCGCCCGGTTTACCGACGTGCGGGCGCTGGTCACCGTCACCGACGGCGTGGGCCGCGTCGAGGTCCGGGCCGGCCTGCGACGTTCGGCCGGCGGCGCAGGCAAGGCGCTACGCGTTCAGGTCGCCGTCGCCGACCACAGCACGGAGGTCTGTATCGAGCCCGGGGCGCGGGAGCTGTCGGCGACCATCGAGGTCGCCGACCCGCAGCTGTGGTGGCCGCACACCCTGGGGGCTCAGCCACTGTACGGCTGCGAGGTGGTGCTGTCCGACGCCGCGACCGGCGAGGTGCTGGACACCTGGGGTAGTCGCGTCGGCTTCCGCACCATCGTGCTGGACACCACCCCGGACAGCGCCGGGACGGCGTTCAGGCTGGTGGTCAACGGCATTCCGGTGTTTGCCCGCGGCGCCAACTGGATCCCCGAGGATGTGTTTCCCTCGCGTGTGGACGCGGCGCGCTACCGGGCACGCCTGGCCCAGGCCGCTGACGTCGGTGTCGACCTGATCCGGGTCTGGGGCGGCGGGATCTACGAGGACGAGGCCTTCTACCGGGCGTGCGACGAGCTGGGACTGCTGGTGTGGCAGGACTTCCCGTTTGCGTGCGCCGCCTACCCCGAGGACGAGCCGCTGCGCGGTGAGGTGGAGGCCGAGGCCCGGCAGAACGTGGCCCGGCTGACCCCGCACCCGTCGCTGGCGCTGTGGAACGGCAACAACGAGAACCTGTGGGGGTTCCGTGACTGGAACTGGGAGCCCGAGCTGGGCACGGCGGCCTGGGGTGAGGGCTACTACCTGGGCCTGCTCCCGCGGATCGTGGCCGAAGTGGACCCCACCCGGCCGTACTGGGCCGGAAGTCCGTGGTCGGGCAGCTGGAGCCGGCACCCCAACGACCCGGGGCACGGCACCACGCACAGCTGGGAGGTGTGGAACCGCCGGGACTACGCCGACTACCTGGCCGACGTACCCCGCTTCGTGGCCGAGTTCGGCTGGCAGGCCCCGCCGACGTTCGCCACGCTGCGCCGGGCGGTGCATGACGAGCCGCTGACGCCCGGCTCGCCCGGGCTGCTGCACCACCAGAAGGCCGAGGACGGCCAGGGCAAACTGACCCGTGGCCTGGCCCCACACTTCGGCGAACCCGACGGCTTCGATGAGTGGCACTACCTCACGCAGATCAACCAGGTCCGCGCGATCTCCGTCGGCATAGAGCACTGGCGCTCACACTGGCCGCGCTGCGCCGGAACGATCCTGTGGCAGCTCAACGACTGCTGGCCGGCGGTCTCCTGGTCGGCCATCGACGGCGACGGCCGCGCCAAACCACTGTTCCACGAACTTCGCCGACTGTACGCTGACCGGCTGCTGACCTTCACCGAACGCGACGGCCAGCTGTACCTGGCCGCGGTCAACCAGGGGCGCAGCCCGTGGTCCACGACGCTGACGCTGCGCCGGCTGCGCACCGACGGCGTCGTGCAGGCCCTGGTGCAGCTCCCACTGCGCGTCGCGCCGGCCGGTGTCCAGCTTGTTGAGGTGCCCGGGGAGGTGGCCGAATGGGGCGAAGACCGCAAAGAGCTGATGGTGGCCGACGCCGATATGCTGCGTGCCTGGCGGTTCGGCAGCCCCGACCGCGACTTCGCCTACCCTGAGGCCCAGTTGACTATCACCACGACGCCCGCCGCATCCGGCGAAGGGACCGAGATCACTGTGGCCGCCCACACCCTGGTTCGAGATCTGTACCTGCAGGCCGACCGCCTGCATCCCGCCGCCGCCGCCGATCGCGGCCCGACCACGCTGCTGCCCGGTGAGACGTTGTTGATTCGGGTGGCGGGCTTCGCCGGTGACGATGAAGACGTCTTCGCCGCCCGGGCCCTGTGGTGCGTCAACGGCGGCGCGGTGACTCGGCAAGGACCGTCTCGGTGACCAGGAAGACCCGCAGCGCCCCGCCGACGCCGGCGACCATCAGGGACGTGGCCGCCCAGGCCGGGGTTTCAGCGAGCGCTGTGTCGCTGGCCGTGCACAACCGGCCGGGTGTGTCGGCGGCGACCCGCGAGCGGATCCTGGCCGTCGCCGACGAGCTGGGCTGGCGGCCCAACCAGGCCGCGGCGTCCCTGTCGGGACGGCAGCTGCACACCGTCGGGCTGGTCATCGCCCGTCCGGCTCGCATGCTGGGCCTGGAGCCGTTCTACATGGAGTTCATCTCCGGGATCGAGAGCGTGCTGGTCACCCGGAACTGCGGGCTGCTGCTGCAGCTGGTCGACACCGATGACGGAGAGATCGCCATCCAACGCGAATGGTGGCGCAGCGGACGGGTCAACGGCTCCATCATGGTCGACTTGAAGATCGACGATCCGCGGATCCCGGCGCTGGCGGGCATGGGCCTGCCGGCCGTGGTCGTGGGCGATCCGGCGCTGGCCGGCCCGTTCACCGCGGTGTGGACTGACGACACCGCGGCCGTCCGCGAAGCGGTGCGGTACCTGGCCGTCCTCGGGCACCGCCGCATCGCCCGGGTCAGCGGGCCCGAAACCCTCGGTCACAGCGTCATCCGCACCCGCGCCATGCAGCAGGCCGGCGCCGAGTTGGAGCTGGACGAGGTGCGGGTGGTGGCCACCGACTACTCCGGCGAGGACGGAGCCAGGGCCACGCGCACCCTGCTGACCTCCCCGTCGCGGCCCACCGCGATCATCTTCGACAACGACGTCATGGCCGTGGCCGCAGTGTCGGTGGCCGCGGAGATGGGGCTGTCGGTGCCGCACGACGTGTCCCTGCTGGCCTGGGACGACTCCCAACTGTGCCAGCTGACCCGGCCGATGCTGTCGGCGATGAGCCACGATGTGTGCAGCTTCGGTGCCGAGGCCGCCCGCACGCTGCTGGCCGTGCTCGACAAACAGCCCGCCGCCTCGCACCCGGTCGCCACCCCGGTCCTGGTGCCGCGCGGCACGACCGCTCCGCCGGCGCGCTGACTACGCCGCGGCCGCTGTGCTGCCCCGCACCACCAGGTGCGCGGTGGCGCTCTGCACCGATCCCGGGCCGGTGCCCTCGATCAGGGCCAGCAGCGTCCGGGCCGAGGCCGCGCCGTAGTCCTGGATGTCCCGCGACAGCGCCGTCAGCGGCGGGAACACCATCTCGCACAGCTGGGAGTCGTCGCCGGCCACGATCGACAGCTGCTGCGGCACCGGCACCTCCAGCCTGCGCGCGGTAGCGATCCCGGACAGCGCCATCACGTCGTTGTCGTAGACGATGGCCGTCGGCCGCAGTGCTTGGGACACTGACAGCAACTCCTCGGTCGCCTTTGCGCCGGCTTCGACGGTGTAGTCGGTGTCCAGCACCGGCGCGTACGGCAGGCCGTGGCGCCGCGCCGCGGCCTGGAACGCCGCCGTGCGGACCCGGGTGTGTTCGAACACCGAGTGCCCGGCGACGCGCGCGATCCTGCGGTGCCCCAGGCCCACCAGGTACTCGATGGTCTCGGTGATCGCCGCGGCGTCGTCGCTCCACACCGCAGGCAGTCCCGAGTCCGGGCGCGGCGGCCCGACCAGCACCGCAGGGACCCGCAGCGTCTCCAACGCCGACACCCGCGCGTCGGTGGTCCACAGATCGGTCACGATCACCCCGTCGATGCGCTGCTCGGCCCACCAGGCCCGCACCGCCTCCAGCGCTGCCTCGTGGTCCTCGACCACCTGCAGCAGCAAGGCGACCCGCCGGGTCGACAGCTCCCCTTCCAGGCCGGCGATGAACTTCATGAAGAACGGCTCGACGCCCAACGTCGAAGCCGAACGGGCCAGAACCAGACCGATCGCCTGCGCCTTGGCGACCGCCAGCCCGCGCGCGGCCGCGCTGGGCCTCCAGCCCATCTCGTCGGCTACCGCCAGGATCTTCGCCCGGGTCGATTCGGCCACCCGCCCGCTGCCGTTGAGAGCGTAGGACACCAACCCGGTCGACACGCCGGCCCGCTCGGCGATGTCGCTGATGGTCGGACGTTTCATACGGCGTGCCCTCCAAACCCTGATGTGTGGCTCACCTTAGTGCCCGGGTCAGCCGGTACCGGGCCACTCACTTGGTTGAACCGCGAGCGAGGCCGTTGTAGATGAACCGCTGGAGGAACAAGAACGCCACCAGCGTCGGAAGAATGATGATGACCAACGCTGCGGAGATGACGTTCCACTGCGAGCCGTAGGGTCCCACCCAGCGGAAGAACGACGTCGAGATGGTCCCCAGGTTCTGGTCTGGCATGTACAGGAACGGGATGTAGAAGTCGTTGTAGATGGCGATGCCCTTGATGATCACGACGGTGGCGATCGCCGGCTTGAGCAGCGGGAAGATGATGCGCCAGAAGATGCGCCACGACGAGGCCCCGTCCAGGCGCGCCACCTCGTCCAACGACCGCGGGATCGAGCGGATGAACTGCAGGAAGATGTAGATCGACACGATGTCGGTGCCGGTGTAGAGCGCGATCGGTGCCAGACGGGAGTCGTACAGGCCAAGCCGGTCGACCACCTGGAAGGTCGCCACCTGCGTGGTGATGCCCGGCACCAGCGAAGCCAGCAGGAACGCGCCGACCACGACGCGCTTGAAGCGGAACTCGAACCGGTCGATAGCAAAGGCGGTCATCGCCCCGATCACCACCGACCCGGCGACCGAAATCACAAGGATGATCGCGGTGTTCTTGAACGCGTTGAGCATGTTGCCGGTGCGCCAGGCCGTCGCGTAGTTGGCGCCGTTGGCCCAGTTTCTTGGCGGAGAAAGCACGCCGCCGCTGTTCAACACCTCGCGGTCGGACTTCAGCGAGGTGACCAAGACGACGATAAGCGGTACCAGCACGAACGCGCTGGCGATCAGAAGCGAGGCGTACTTGCCAGCGACCAGGCCGCCGCGCAGGGTGCGACGGGCCGCGGACTGACCGGGGCTATCGGCGCGGGTCCCGTCGCCGAGCGATGGCGCGGTCATATCAGGTCAACTTTCTCATCCGGGAGCAGCAGCCGCTGAACCCAAGTGATCAACAGGACGATGAGAAGCAGGGTGATGCCGAACGCCGAGGCGAGCCCAAGTTTGTTGTAGTGGAAGGCCTCGGCCTGGCTCTGGATCACGAAAGTGCGGCTCGCGCCAGCGCCGCCGGTCATGATGAACGGGATCTCGAATACGGCCAGCGAGCCCGAGATGGCCAGGATCATCGACAGGCTCAGCAGCGGCCGGATCGACGGGGCGATGATGTAGCGGAACTGGTGCCAGCGGTTGGCGCCGTCGATCTCGGTGGCCTCGTACAGCTCAGGGTTGATCGACTGGATCGCGCCCAGAAACAGCACCATGTTTAGCCCCATGAAGCGCCACACCGACACCCCGGCCAGCGAAGGGTTGACCCAGGTAGAGCTGCCCAGCCACAGGTGCGTGTTGTGGTACCCGAACACCTTCAGCGTCGAGTCCAAGATCCCGTGTGGTTGGAACACGTACAGGAACACGTAGCCGACCGCGACCCCGTTGAGCAGGTAGGGGAAGAACAAGATGCCTTTGAACACGTTCCGGAACCGGGTGTTGAAGCTCAGGATCGTCGCGAAGTACAGCGCCAGTGCCAACTGCACGACCGACGCCGCCAGGTAGTAGAGACTGACGAAGAACGTGTGGTAGTAGTCCGGGTCGCTGAAGATGGTCTGGTAGTTGCGCAGCCCTACGCCCTTGTATGTGGGGCTGATGCCATCCCAGTCGGTGAAAGACCATTGCAGCATGTCGCCCACCGGGATGTAGGTGAAGGCCACCAGCAGGGCCAGCGGGACCAGCAGATACAGCCAGGGCGTCGCCTGGCGCCGCCACCAGGCCGGCGTCCGCCGGCGCGACGGCCCGGCCACCGGTCGGGTAGCGCCCCCCGAGCCCCGGGGCCGGTGCCGGGTGCGAAGTCCCAGCGCTTCTCCGCGGGTATGGACCATGGACTCGTTCCCTTCCGAGATCATCAGAACACTGATACCGAGAGGACTGCCGGACCGGCGGGTGGAAATCCGCGTCCGGCCCGGCGGCAGCGGCGTCCCCTCAAACGCTCGCTGCCCCCGGATCGGGGTCCCGTGCGCGGCGGGGTTCAGGAGCCCGCGTCGGCCTTCTCGGCCGTGGCCCACCTGCCGTTGAGATCGCTGAAGAACGAGTTCAGGCCGCCGGACTGCGCGCCGCGCGCGATGTCGACGAGCTTCTGCCAGTTCTCCGGGTTGGACAAGCCCACCTGCGAATCGTTGTCGATCTTGCTGACCAGGTTGGTCTTGTCCTCGGTCAGGCTGATCAACTGGACGCCGTTGTCGGTGAACGGCTTGAGCGCGGCCGGCAACGGCGTGTCGATCTTCGCGGCGACGGCCTGGTTGTCCGCGGCGATCGTCGAGTCGTTGATCTCCCAGTCCAGGAACGCCCGGGCCGCCGGGATGTTCTTGGAGTGCACGTTGATCCCGTACTGGTAGTCACCGGCGATCACCGCGCAGAACTTGCCGCCGGTCTGCGCCGGGAACGGCATGTAGCCGATGTCCGACGGGTCCTGCCCGGCCTTGGTGGCCGCGGCCTGCATCTGCACGATCGCCCACGAGCCCAGCCACATGGTCCCGATCTGCCCGTTGGCGAGCAGGCCCTTGGAGTTCTCCCAGTTGGTGGTGGTCGGGTCGGGCTCGGAGAGCTTCTTATTGACGATGTTGTACAGCAGCGAGTACCCGACGCCCAGGTCGTTGGTCGGCGTCAGCAGGACCGGCGTGGTAGCCAGCGCGTCGTTGGCGTGGGTGTCGCACGACGGCGAGCCGATCACCGAGTGCCACGAGGACAACGGCCACTGGTCCTTGTAGTTGGTGTAGTACGGGATCGCCTTGGTCTTGTCCTTGATCGTCTGCAGGTCGGACAGGAACTGGTCCGGCGTCGTCGGCCACGTCGTGATGCCGGCGTCGGCCCAGACCTTCTTGTTGTAAACGAACCCGTTGGAGAAGGAGAACCCGGTGAGGCCGTAGACCTTGTCCCCGACCGTGCCGCGGTCGACGAACCGGTAGGTCTTCGACAGGTCGGCGGCCGACCCCAGCGGCGCGAAGTAGTTCGGGTAGTCGGCCTGCGGAACGTTGTTCGGGATGAGCAGCACGTCGCCGTAGTCCTTGGTCGACATCCGGGTCTTGACGTCGCCCTCGTAGTCCTTCGCGCTCTGCCACGTGATCTTGATGTTCGGGTAGACCTTGTTGAACGCGGCGGAGTACTTGTTCATCGTCCCGTCGGCCACCAGGTCAGTCCGGTTGGTCAGGACCGTGAGGTTCGCCGAGATGTTGTGGTCGGCCGCCGCAGCGGCGAACTCAGACGAGGAGGCGGGCGTGTCCGCCTTCTTCCCCGTCCCGCACCCGGCGACCCCGGCGAGGGCGACGATCCCCGCCAACGAACCGACAGCCAGCCATGCGCTACGCATGTTGCACCAACTCCGTTTCCGAGACGTCCGCGCGGCCCTCAGATGAGGCCGTCATGTGCCTTGCTTAAGCGCTTCAATCTGTGGAACGATCCGGACTATGGCATAGGGGTTGCGGACAGGTAAAGAGGCCCGCATGGCTCCGATGCCAAACCGTTACAACAGGATTTCTTGGCCGTTACGGATGAGTGCGGTCTCTGAGTTGCTCCCAAAATATTCTTTACTTGACTATGGCCGACTACCTACCAGTGCCTGGGCGTGAAGCGGTCTTTTATGTACGCGGGGCACAGCACCGCGGCCGCCGGCGACCGCCTGGTTGGGCGTCACTCCTCGAGCCGCTCGCGAAGGAGATGTGAACCGCTCCGGGATCACAAACCCGGAGCGGTTCAAAACCCCAGCTCATGGTTTTGGGATGGGGCCTACTACGGGTGCGCCGCCAGGGACTTGAACCCCGAACCCGCGGATTAAGAGCTGCAACCCCGCTATTTGAGCTACATGGCTTGATCTTCAATGGGGTAGATAGGCGAAATTCCGCGTCGTGGTGTTAGGTGGGGTCGCGGCCCAGTGAGGCAACCGAGGCGATGAAGCCAGTTGAGGAAGTCGGCGGTCTGCCGGGGTTTACGCAGGTCAAGAGGGTATTGCCGGACTAGATTCTGGGTCGGGACCTGGACCGTCCTGGTCCATCTCTCTGGACCACCCTGGACCATCGAGATCACGTGGACTTTTGTCGACGGTCTGCTCGCGATGTTGGTCCAGGGTTGGTCCAGGGGGAGTTCCTGACAGTGGCCGTCAGCATGTGACATGAGGCGGCATCAGGTCCCTGTTTCTTCTGGCGCTGCCGCGACTTGCTCTGCGCCTGTTACAGCGGTACCGGCGTTGAATTGGTTGCGTCGGGTCGCCGTTGGCGTAGGTCTTCGAGGCGAAGTAGACCGTGTTGCTGGCCGGGTCGTAGACCGGGGCGGCGGTGATGCCGATCGTGGGGCCCACGTCGCCGCAGCCGTTCGGCGGGTCGATCGACGACGTCGGCCAGGCCGGGCCCAGATCGGACCGGGTCCACAGGATCGCCTCGGACTGCGGGTCCAGGCCGTACAGCCTTGTTGTTCTCGGTGGTGACGATGAGCATCCCGCCGGCCACCAGCGGCTGGGTGAAGACCTGGCCGTCGACCGTGGTCGGGGAAGATCTGGCCGAACGTGGGGTCGGAGACGTCGGCCGGGCTCAGGCCCGGCTCATACTGGTCCCAGCCGGTGCGAGTGCTGTCGACGGACACGGTGACGTCGTCGGCCTTGGCCGGCTGTGGCCGGGGTAAACCGGCCGTGACGACGGCCGCGGTGATGCCCGGCCCGGCTATTCGAGATCGGCGAGTCGGCACGGCTGCCCCTTCTGGAACACGCCGACTGACTGGCGGTGACGTCGAACGGTCACCATGTTCTGGAGGTTGCGAGGTAAGCGAGTCAACCGTGTGAATCTGTGAAGGGCGCTGCCTGGATCGGCAGCGCCCATCGATTGTTCCGCCAGCCTTTTGCGGTTGCCTGCTCAGCCTTCGGTCAGTTCTTGGTCAGGGTGATGTCGTCGTCGGCGGAGGTGCCTGCTGTGGGGCGGTAGCAGTAGATGTCGACGCTGGTGTTGGTTGCTCCGGTGGTGAATTGGTCGGTGAGTTGGGTCCAGGCGGTGGCAGTGGTGGTGGCTTCTTGTTTGTCGCCGGCAGCGTCGTAGTTTTTGGCGCCCAAGATGGTGGTGCTGCCGTCGGTGCTGACCCATCCGGTGAGGGTGTAGGAGGTGTTGGGTGTCAATCCGCTCACTACCTGTTCGATGGATCCGGTGCCGCCGGTGGGGGCGTTGATCTGTCCGGCGTAGGTGCCGCCGTGTGGGTTGCTGGTGGTGGTCCCGGCGTTAGAGGAATCGCTCCACCCTTGAGCCAGGTTCCCGGTCTCGAAATCGCCATTGGTCACTTGTCCTGTTGCGGGGACGGCCACCAGGTTGAAGTCGTCGCAGGCGGACGTTCCCGCTGTGGGGCGGTAGCAGTAGATGTCGACGCTGGTATTGGTGGCCCCGGTGGTGAACTCTTTGCTGAGTTGGGTCCAGCCGGTGGCCGTCGTGGTGGCGCCGGTGTCGTCGCCTGCGGCGTTGAATTGCTTGGTGCCCAAGATGGTGGCGCCGCCGTCGGTGAGGATCCAGCCGGTGAGGGTGTAGGTGGTGTTGGGTGTGAGTCCGTTTACTACCTGTTCGATGGATCCGGTGCCGCCGGTGGGGGCGTTGATCTGTCCGGCGTAGGTGCCGCCGTGGGGGTTGGTCGTGGTGATCCCGGCGTTGTACGAAGCGGTCCAGCCGACCAGGTTCCCGGTCTCGAAGTCCGGGTTGGCAACGGTTGCGGGAGGGATCGGTGTGAGGGTGATGTCGTCGCAGGCGGAGGTGCCTGCTGTGGATCGGTAGCAGTAGATGTCGACGCTGGTGTTGCTTGCGCCGGTGGTGAATAGGTCGCTGAGTTGGGTCCAGCCGGTCGCCGTCGTGGTGGCGTCCTGGTTGTCTCCTGCGGGGTCGTACTGTTTGGCGCCCAGGATGGTGGCGCCGCCGTCGGTGCGGACCCAGCCGGTGAGGGTGTAGGTGGTGTTGGGCGTCAGTCCGTTTACTACCTGTTCGATGGATCCGGTGCCGCCGGTGGGGGCGTTGATCTGTCCGGCGTAGGTGCCGCTGTGGGGGTTGGCGGTGGTGGTCCCGGCGTTAGAGGAGTCACTCCAACCAAGAGACAGGTTCCCTGCTTCGAAATCGCCATTGGTCACTTTTCCTGTTGCCAGGACGGCAGCAAGACTGAAGTCGTCGCAGGCGGAGGTGCCTGCTGTGGATCGGTAGCAGTAGATGTCGACGCTGGTGTTGCTCGGTCCGGTGGTGAATTGGTTGGTGAGCTGGGTCCAGCTGGTATTGGTGGTGGTGGCGCCGGTGTCGTCGCCGGTGGTATTGAACTGCTTGGTGCCCAGGTGGGTGGTTCCGCCGTCGGTGCGGATCCAGCCGGTGAGGGTGTATGTGGTGTTGGGTGTCAGTCCATTGACTACTTGTTCGATGGATCCGGTTCCGCCGGCCGGTGCGTTGATCTGCCCGGCGTAAGTGCCGCCGTGTGGGTTGGTGGTGGTGACCCCGGCGTTGTCGGAGGCGGTCCAGCCGGCCAGGGATCCGGCCTCGAAATCGCCGTTGGGGATGGGCGGGCCGCTGAGGATGGTGACTTGAGCGGTGGTCGTCGCGCTGACGTTGCTGGCGTCAGTGGCAGTGGTGGTCACCGTGTATGTGCCCGGTGCGGTGTAGGTGTGCGGGACGCTGATTGCAATCCCGGGGGGCGTTCCGGTGACCGGGGGGGTGCCGTCGCCGAAGTCGAAGCTGTAGCCGGTGATGGCTGCACCTCCGGGAAATGCCAACGCGTTGGCAGTGAGCGGGACGTTGGCGACGCCGGTGGACGGCACGGTGAGCTTGGCGTGTGGTCCAGTGCCATGGTCGGGTCCTGCGAACAGGGTGTCCAAGCCGATGCTGTAGCCGGAGGAAGCGGCGTTTTTGCCTATGACAGTGAAGGTGAACGAGTGCATTCCAGCGGTTAGCGCTATGTCGCCGAACGTCGCCGGTCCAGAATTGGTGGTCGCGGAGTAGGTCTCGTAGGTCCTGGGCAGGGGAGCACTGCCTGCGGACTGGTCGACGGTGAGTTCTACTTGGCCGTTGCCTGGACCCGTTGTCATGTACGCCCAGATGGCGAAGGTAGCGGTGTAAGGGACGTACCAGTCGACGCCGAAGTGGTCGCCGGTTTGCGTGGCGGCTAGGGTGTACGCGCCGTTGGAGAAGTACGCAGGGTTGCTGACGACTGAGGTCGGCGCGCTTGCCGGCTCATGGGTAAACTGGGCGAGCCCGCTGCCTTCAACGGACTGCGACTGGCTCTGGGCCGTGGGCGGTTGCCATTCCTGGGCCTGATTGGCTGTTGCCGTAGTGCCGCCGTCGGTGCAGTCAGCGATCCACATCTGCTGTGAAGTCGTGCGCTGGTAGGGGTTGTCCAGACATTTGCCAGACGCCGGGTTGTACACGTTCGCCCACCCGGTCTGGTTGTTGGCGGCGGCGCCGGGCGAGGACCTCATGATCCAGCGCTGGTTGGGTGCGATATCCCCATTGGCCATCGGCGCGCAGTTGTTGATCTGCACCGGAGAGCCGGCCATGGTGCCGTTGCTGTTCGTGTATGTGGACTGGATCTCGATGCACTTGGTCGGATCGCCGGCCCACCGGATGGTTCCGTCGGTCTCCACGTTCCACAACTGTGCGGGGGTGCCATTGCAGATGAACGACTGGATCGGATTGCCGGGGTTGGTGTTGGCGTTCGGGAGATCGAGGCACATGTCGTTGGACGCCTGATCGATGCCGAGCAGGATCTGGCCCGTGGTGCTGGATGCCGGAGCGCTGCCGGATGCCGGGGTACCCGTGGATGCTCCGTTCAGCGACAGGATGTTGTTGTTCGCGGCCCAGCCGGTGTGGGATTCGTTCCAGTTCGATCCGGTGTTGAGAGTACTGCTGGATACGCCGGGAACGAGCGCGAGCTGACCGTCCGAGGTGAGGTACCCGAGAGCCGGTGGGCCGGCCTCGGAGAAGTTTCCCTGTGAATCCGGTGGCGTCGGGCTGCCAGGGGAGACCAACGTGGGATACACGCTCGGCAGCACCTGGCCCTTGTTGCCGATGATGGTGGCTGTCGCTTGGTTGCCGAGGCTGGTGGGGGCTTCGCTGCCGTCGCTGTTCCTCTTGTTCGTGAACTGGTAAAGAGTGCCGGAGTTGCCATCCCTTGCCCACAGATCCGGCAGCCCGGAGGCGGTCGTCGGGCCCGGTGCTACCAGGTCGGCGTTCAGCCAGTTGAAGACCTTGGCGTCGGCGTCCGCGGCTACCAGGACGGGACTGGTCAGCTGGTCGCCGCCGGCTGCCGAGAACATCCAGACGTTGGCGCCGTGGTCGTCGTCGGACTCGATGGTGATCAGGTTGGTGCGTCCTGCGAAGGTCCCCGGTTTGCCGCCCGCGGCGTTGCCGAGCGCGACGATGCCGACGACGTGACTCCAGTCCGGTGCGTAGCCGACGCAGTTCCTGGTGGCTGCCGTCGGAACACAGACAGGGCGGGTGACATTGACGCGCTGGGACCGCGCGAACATCTCAGCGTTCGCCGTTTGTCCGAACACCGATTTGTTGAGGTAGTAGGACATGGTGTGGGTGACCGTGTTGAAGGCGAACAGGTCGTCCACGGCGATGCCGCGAAGTGCGCCGCGGTGCGTGATAAGGGTGTTGGCCCACGACGTGCCGTCCGGCGCGGCCGATGAGGGAGCTGCTTCCAGCGAGTTGTTGACGGAGCCCAGAATGTTGGGGTCTTTGTTACCGGGGAATACTACGAGGTGCTTGGCGCCGGTGGTGCTGTTCGGGTCGGGGACCACGGCAAGGATGTCGGGGACACCGTCTCCGGTGACATCGCCCGGCGTCGCGACCTTGTTGGGGTTGCCGGGGAGGTAGAAGTCGTATTGGGCGACCGGCGACTCGTTTCCGGCTACGTCCACCGCCCGGACGTAGATGGTGTTGTTGCCCAAGGTGGTGACGCCGGCTGGGACTGGGATGGTCGCGTGGGCAGTGTTCCCGCTGGGGTTGTTGCTGTCGGTGCTGGAGACCTGGACATGGCTCCCGCCGTTGGCGTCGCCGACTTTGGCGGAGTCTTGGTCGATGACGTAGTCGAAGTGGTCGATGTTGACGCCGCCGGTGGTTCCGGTGATCTGGAAGCCGCTGTCGGCCATGCCTGCGTACATGTTCGGTGCTGAGGGGCTGCCTAGCCGGGGGAGATCCGGTGCGGTGATCTGGGGTGGGTCTGGGCTGGTGAACGCCACGGTGAAGTAGCACTGCTGGGTGGAGCCGGCGACTGAGGTGGTGAGGTACGTGGTGTCGGTGGTGTCTTGGGCGTAGGGCGCGTACAGGTAAGTGTGTCCGTCTTGCAGGTTTGGTTGGCCGGTTGGGCCGCCGTGCTGGTAGAGCGTTGGTGAATACAAAGGTGCGGTGCCACCGCCGACTGATGTGGTGCCTGTAGTGGTGTTCTGGGAGTCGCCGTAGTATCCGCTGGCCGGGAGGAAGTAGTCTCCAGCCTGGCCCAGGGTTGCGTCTTCGAATTCGTAGCGGCTTTGCAGCGCCTCGCTTCCCGAGAGGTCGAAGACGGAGCTACTGAGGGTGACCTGGTTGCCTATGTTCTTTCGGATGTAGCCGGCATTCGCAGGGTTGGCCGGGTTTGCCCGTGTGCCGCAATCGGTCTTGGTCGGTGCAGGGTTTGTTGAAATTCCGTTGATGTATGGCGCAGCGGTGTAGGTCACCTTCAGTGATGCAGTTCCGACGCCGGGGCTGACGGTTTCGGTATGGAACCAGGACCAGTAGTACGGGTAGGAGGCCGACTCGTAGGGGTCTGCCACCCGGATGCCGATGGTTGCTGTTCCCTCGCCGCCGTTGTAGCCGTTTTGCAGCCCGTCCTTCACCTGCTGTGTGTCGTCGATTTGGACCGTGGCGCCGAATCCGCAGCCGCTGGGGGTTCGAGTGCCCAGGAACTGTGCCTGGGTTCCGAATGCTCCGGTTGATCCTTTTCCGTCGGTGGCCCAGGTCACGGCGTGGACATCGATGGGGCCGGTTCGGTAGAGGTCGAATGGTGGCACTGAGGGGCAGTTCATTGCGCCTTGTGCGGTGAGTGTGAGCATGGCTGATGTGATGTTCGTGCCGGCCTCGTCGATGTAGTTGCCCAACGTCTGACCGCTTTGACTGTTGTTCAAAGTGGAGATCGGCCCGTACACGTCGAAGGACATCATGCCGCGGACGGCTCCGATGACCGTCCCGTTGTCGGT
This sequence comes from Catenulispora rubra, assembly GCF_015356825.1. GTDB lineage: Bacteria > Actinomycetota > Actinomycetes > Streptomycetales > Catenulisporaceae > Catenulispora > Catenulispora rubra. The sequence goes on from NZ_JAACYW010000236.1 coordinate 17,567, forward strand.
TCCGGAATCCCAGCCGGCGCGGACCCAGTCGCCATTGCTGTTGGAGCCGTTGGAGTAGAAGGACGAAGTCGGCTCCCCGGACCTGATTTCAGCGAATTTGTTAGTCAAACTCATGCTGATTGGCGGATCGTAGTATACGGGGTAGACGGTGTGTGCATCGGAAAGCGCTTTGGGGTCCGGTGTGATGGCGATATCGGATCTGGTGAGGGTCATGTGCATCGCGGCTGTTTTGGCGCCGTCCGGCGCTGAGACGGCGGGATCGGTGACGGTCGTCGGTGTGGAGACGGTGGCTTTCGCAGCCATCGACGTCGGCATGGTTGTGGAATCCCACATGAGTGGGGTGCCGCTGACGAAGAGCATTTTGTTCTTCGTGTCGGTGACGAACAGCGTTCCGGACGGGTCGGATTTGATGGTCAGTCCGGGGGCGGTGATGCCGAAGTGGATGGTTTTCAGCGCGGGGTTGGCTGCCGCGGCGGCGTTGTGGACGATGAGGACGTCGCGTACGGTCTCGTTCTCGGCGGTGATTTGAAGGTCGGTGCCGGGGACCACGTCGTGGAACACGGCCTTGTCGGTTGAGACCGCCGGGGTGGGTAGAGGCCCCAGCGGCCAGGTGATGAGGACCCGGGACGGTCCGGTGCCGATAGTCAACAGCGATCCGGTACCGCCGTTGGAGATGCTGATGTCCGCGGTGGTGGCGGCGGTGTGCAGTCTGCCGTCGGTGCCGACGGACAGGCTGGTATCGATCGGTATCCAGGTGCCGTTTCTGCTGACCCGCTGCGGGGCCAGGGTTTCGGTGAGTGTGAGGGTGCCGTTGGGGTTGGCTGCGGTGGTGGAGCTGTCTGTGGTCAAAGCGGGAATCGGCGTCGTCGTCCCGGTGGCCTTGGCTTTGGCCACGGCTGCGGCCGCGGCCTGTTGCGCAGGGCCGGCGGAGGTGCTTGTTCCGTCAGCTGCTTTGCTGGGAGCGGTCGAGGCGGTCGGGTCGGGCTTGGGCGGGTTGAGCTTGGTGAGCGTCGTGACGTCCGGCGGGTCGGGTACGGTCGGTGGGGTCCGGGGACTGC
>NZ_JAACYW010000237.1 GCF_015356825.1 Catenulispora rubra
GCACCCTGCCGGAGTGCGAGATCCCGACCGCGAGGTCGTCCGGCCCGAACTGCGCGGCGCTGGTCAGCGCGTTGTGCACGTCGGGCCAAGCCCAGCAGGCGATGCCGATGCGGTGCAGCCGGAACTGCAGCTCCTGCGCCGCGACGGCGCTGTTGCCGACGCCGAAGAAGTCCACCCGCCGGGCCTTGAGCAGCAGTTCGACGAACGCGTCGACGCCGGCCGGGTCGATCTGCTCCGCGGTCTCGCGCAGGGCCCGGGTCACGGTGCCCAACACGACGCCGACGAGCCGCTCGGCGGGATCCCCCGGCCGCACCTCGCCGCCGATGTCGCTGGCCCAGCGAGTGCCCTCGGCGTTGCCCGCCGCGCGCCCTGCTTCCTCCGCCAGCGCCACCCGAAGCTCGGCGTATCCCGTGAACCCCAGTGCCCGGCAGAAGCGCGTGATCGTGCCCGGCGACTTGCCGACGCGCTCAGCCAGGTCCGTGATGGTGCAGCGGGCCGCGGCTGCGGGGTCGGCCAGAACGTAGTCGGCGACCTGGCCGAGCGCGTCGGACAGCTCACCGCGCATGGCGTACAGCCGGGTCGACACCCGGTCGGTTCTGGTCTCGACCGCGGCGGTCGGTTCCTGCGTCATCATGGGCTCCCTCTCCCGGCGGCGACCCGTCGAGCTGTGGTGGTTGAAATTATTATCTAGTGGGGGTCTAGCGCAAGACCACGGCAAGAATTATTTTCTTCTCCGTCCACTCGGCCGTCACTCCATCGCCCAACGGAGGCCACGATGCCTACCCCGAACCTCGTCATCGGCGTCGATGCCGGCGGTACCAGCACCCGAGCGGTGCTGGCCACGACGAGCGGAACTCTCTGCGGCAGGGGCCGAGCCGGTGCGGGCAATCCGCTCGCGCACGGCGCGCAGCAGGCCGCCGCCGCGATCGGTACGGCCGTCCGATCGGCGTTGGGGACGTACGCCACGAAGGCGGTGGCACGGGTCGTCGTCGGTCTGGCCGGCGATGGCGCGTTGACGGATCCGGCCACGGCCGCCGCCTTCGCCGCGCAGTGGTCGGTCATCGGGCTGGAATGCCCGGTGCAGATCGTGGGCGACGCCGTCGTCGCGTTCGCCTCCGCCGCCTGCGAAGCCGAGGGCAGCGTGCTGATCGCGGGGACCGGAGCCAGCGCCGTCCGGATCACCGGCCGGTCGATCCAGGACACGGCGGGCGGCCTGGGCTGGCTGCTGGGTGACGAAGGGGCTGGATTCTGGCTGGGTCGCGGTGCCGTGCGAGCGTGCGTCGAGGCGCTGTCGGGACGTGTCCAGTCCCCCGTCCTGGCCCCGCAGGTGTGCCGGAGCCTCGGCGTCGAGGACTCGGATCCGACCACGGTGATCACCGCAGCCTACGGTCGGCCGCCCCTGGAACTGGCGACGTTGGCACCGCTGGTTACCGCTGCGGCACGGCAGGGCGACCCGGCCGCCGAAGGTCTTGTCGCAGCCGCGGCCTCCGAGCTCATCGCCACATTGGCGAAGGTCCGGGGGCCGGGTCCGACGGTGCTCGCCGGGTCATGTCTGACGACCGGCAATCCGGTGGCGGAGGCGGTGGCCGCGCTGGCGGCGACGTCGGGCGAAGTGCGATTCGCCGGCGCAGGACAAGCAGGTGCGGCCTGGCTGGCCGCGGTAGACGCCGGCGGCCTGGATGTCGCGGCGGCGGCCGAGTTGCATGCCGCGATGACGGGACATGGTGAAGAAGGCGGGGATCAGTAGAACGCCGTGATTCCCCGCTCCTTGGCGAGAACGCAGGTCCACGCCTTGTCTGCGATAGTTCTGGTGATGAGCGAGATCCACAACCGCCCCCTGCCGACGCTCCACGGACGCACCCGGGAGACTGCGGCGATCGGGGCTGTGGTGGCGAACGCGATCCGGGGTCGCGGCGGAGCCCTGGTCGTCCACGGCGAAGCCGGTATCGGCAAGACCTCGCTGGTCACGGAGGTCGTCGCCGGCCATCCCGACGTCCGCAAACTCAGTGCGGCCGGTGCGGAGTTCGAGATGGAGCTGGCGTTCGCGGCGCGGCGCCTGGAGGCCGAGCGCGCCGCGTTCCTGTTCTGTCTGCGGGATCCGGCCGCCGCGCCGCTGTTCGCCGGGCTTCCCCAGCTGGCCATCGCGGGGCTGGGGAAGAGGGACGCCGAAGCGCTGCTGAACGCCGAACTGCACGGGCCGCTCGACCCGCTCGTTCGCGACCGCGTCATCGCCGAGGCCCGTGGCAACCCGCTCGCGCTCATCGAACTGCCGCGGAGCCACGGTCCCACCGGATTCGCCGGCGGTTTCGCACTGCCGGAGGCACGACCCATGGCCTGGCAGCTCCAGGAAAGCTTCGCCCAGCGCCTCGACGGTCTCCCCGACGCGACACGGACCCTGCTGCTGATCGCCGCCGCCGAGCCCGTCGGCGATCCCCTTCTTCTGTGGGCCGCCGCCGAGCGCCTCGGTATCGCACCGGACGCCGCGGTCCCCGCCGAAGCCGCCGGGCTCCTCGAGATCGGCGCGCGCGTCCGTTTCCGCCACCCGCTGGTGCGCTCGGCCGTGCACCGGAAGGCGACGTTGCCGGACCGTCGCCAGGTGCACCGGATCCTGGGCGACGTCGTCGACGCCGAGGCCGATCCGGAACGCCGCGCCTGGCACCAGGCCCAGGGCACCCACGGCTTGGACGAGGACATCGCGGCCGAGCTCGAACGCTGCGCGGACCGTGCCCAGGCCCGGGGAGGCATGGCCGCCGCGGCGGCGTTCCTGGAGCGGGCCGCCGCACTCACCCCGGATCCCGCACGCCGAGCGGCGCGCGCCCTGGCGGCAGCACGGACCCTGCAGCAGACCGGCGCCCCCGACCGTGCCCTGGATCTGCTCGACCGGGCCGAGGCCGGGCGGCTCGACGCCAGCCACGCGGCGCAGGCCCGGCTGCTGCGCGGACAGCTGACGCTCTACACCACGCACGGCGAAGGAGCGCTGGAAATGCTGCTCACCGCCGCCCAGGACCTTGACCCGGACCGGGCCCGCGAGACTTACCTGGAGGCCTTCATGGCCGCGCGGTGGGCCGGGCGCTTCGGATCCGGCGATCCGATGGCCGACGTCGCGCGCGCCTACCGCGACCATGCTCCCGCCGGTACCCGCGGACACCCGATCGACCTGCTGCTGGAGGCGCTGACGACGCTGGTCGTCGAGGGGCATGTAGCTGCGGTCCCGGTGATTCGAACCCATGGCCATTGAGTTAGAAGAGCATCCGCACCAGCCGTCGCAGGGGCTGTCGTGGTCGCTCCACCTCCGCAAACGAGGGCATCGACCCGGCACGAGGACGCGCCGCCACCACCTGGGCTGCGTTCCTGCGCAGCCAGGCCGAAGCGCTGCCGGCGTGCGACTTCGTCGAGACCGTCACGCTGTCCGGGCAGCGCCAGTACATCCTCGCCGTCATCGAGCACGCCACCCGACGGGTCCGCGTGCTGGGAACCACAGCCCATCCCACCGCTGCCTGGGTCGCCCAGGCGGCGCGGAACTTGGTAATGGACCTGGAAGATGCCGGAGCCACAGTCAAGGATCTGATCCGGGACCGGGACGCGAAGTTCCCGCCGCTGTTCGACGAGATCCTCGCACAAGCGGGGATCCAGGTCGTGCTCAGTGGGATCCGCATGCCGCGGATGAACTCGGTCATGGAGCGGTGGGTGCGGACCTGCCGCCACGCAGTACTGGATCGCACCATGATATGGAACCAGCGTCACCTGCTGCACGCCCTACGCGAGTACGAAACGCACTACAACTACACTCGCGCTCACCAAGCGATGCAGCAGGCCGCGCCACTACGCGCAGTGCCCACACCGATCACCGACCCACAGCGCATCGCCGACCTCAACATCCGCCGACACGACCGACTCGGCGGCATCATCCATGAGTACCAACACGCAGCCTGACCTGCCTGGACGACATTATCGGCAGGCGCACAGTGCCACGCTGTCCCGGCGTTGTCAGAGCTGCTTACCGCCCGCCTCGGCATTCCCCCGAGACGAACTGCCCCCAGCTTCAACCAGGTTGCTGCGACGACCCGGCGGTGATGGTCTCTCACCTCACTCGACTCCACGGCGCCTCGTGGCGCACCCACCCGCTACGACAAGACCCGAACAGCTTCCTGGCGGGGCTTCGGCTACGAGGATCACTCAATTGGATCCACAGCCTCCACCCCACCACATGAACACAACCCCAGACACGCCCTCGGCCTGACGAGCCCAGCGCACCTCAGGTGCTTGGGGGCTTCTGATCGGCCGGGGGATCCGTAGCAAAGGTCGAGGAGTCTACGACTGATACCACCGTTTCAGACGGCTTCACGGCATGGCCGTGGGTGCAACGTACCTCGGTCGTGATGGGCTGCCCGCAGCCTGCGTGGGTGAGCAGGACTCTCTTGTCCCGCTCGCTGGGCAGCCTGTCCCCAAGGTGCGCCAGCGCCGTGATGATCGGGAAGATTTCCAGTCCTAGCTGGGTGATTGTGTACGCGTGACGGGTCCGTTGCCCCGGTTCTTGGTACGGCTCGCGGTCCAGCAGCCCGTTGTCGACCATCTGGCGAAGGCGCTGGGAGCCGACCGCCGGCGTGACTCCGGCTCGGCGGACCAGGTCGTCGAAGCGCGTGGCGCCGTAGAACGCTTCGCGCAGCAGCGTCATCGCCGAGCGGGTGCCGATCAGGTCGAGCGCGCCCTCTATCGAGCACCACTCGGCCGCCGTCCAGCTGTCCCGGTCGGCCAGCGGCCCCGTCAGCTCAAAAGATTCACCCATCGCACCTCCTCGACCCCTCCTTCTGTCGAGCTTATAGCCAGACGGGCCGAAGTAGGCTAACTTCCATTTATGAAAGTCAGATGTCGCACCTTTGCGCGCTGAGTGACCCGCGTTCCCTTCGAGGTCCCCGTTGAACAAGACATCCAACACCGTCATCACAGGCCTGCACTTCGCCGAGTCGCCCAGATGGCACGACGGCCGCCTGTGGTTCTCCGACTTCTTCGGCGGCCAGGTTGCGTCGATCCTGCCGTCCGGTTCGGACCTGCGGATCGAGGCGACAGTGCCGACGCAGCCGTCCGGCCTGGGATGGCTGCCGGACGGCCGTCTCCTGATTGTCTCCATGCGTGACCGTAAGATCCTGCGCCGAGAGTCGGACGGCACGTTGGCCGTCCACGCAGACTTGTCAAAGCACGCCACCGGCCATCTCAACGACATGGTGGTCGACGCCGCCGGACGGGCCTACGTGGGCAACTTCGGGTTCGACATGGCCGCCGGCGACGACTTCGCACCGGCCTCCGTGCACCGGGTCGACCCCGACGGGAGCGTCGTCGAAGTTGCCTCCGAGCTCTGGTTTCCCAACGGCAGCGTGATCACCGCGGCGGGCGTGCTACTCGTGAACGAGACGTTCGGCAACCGCGTGACCGCCTTCGACCTCACGCCGTCGGGGGACCTTGTCAATCGACGCACGTGGGCATCCTTCGGGCCGGTGCCGTCGGGTCACGATTTCGCCAAGGTGCTCGAGCAGGTGGTGGTCGCACCCGACGGCTCCTGCCTCGACGGCGACGGCAACATCTGGATCGCCGACGCCGGAGGCGAACGACTGCTTCAACTGACAGCGGCCGGCGAGATCGGCGACGAGATCAGTCCGGGAACTCCGGTGTTCGCCTGCGCCATCGGCGACGGCACACTCTTCGCGTGCGTCGCGCCCGACTTCCACGAGCAGCCGCGCAAGGCCGCCCGCGAGGGCAGCATCATCGCCATCAGCCTGCCCTAGGCCGTTTCCGTGCGCCACGGCGAACTGCGGCGCACGACTGTCGCCGCGGCCGCGTGTCGACATGCTCCGTCACGTTCAGTAGTCACCGGTCCCCCGGGGCTCGGCCTCAGCACCTGGGTTGCATTCCTGGAAGCCAGGAGCCTAGGGTGCTGACTATGGCCAGTGGAAGCCAGGGGGCGAACCATCCGAGCGCGATCCTCGCAGTCCTGCGCTTCGCTGTGTTCATCGCAAGCCTCGGCGCGTCGAGCGCACCACGCACAACCTCCGCAAGGTGCCGGGCCGCGCTCGGGCCCACCGGTGCGTCCACCGCTCACGCCCTGTCGAGTGACCTCGTCATCTGAGCGCCCCCGGGTCGCACGGCACCACCAGCCACATCATTCTCGAGAGGAACTTCCATGACTGAACTCAAGAACGCCGTCGTCCTCGTGACCGGCGCCAATGGCGGTCTCGGCCGCGAATTCGTCGCCCAGGCGCTCGCTCGCGGCGCCACCAAGGTGTACGCCACCGCTCGTGTGCCACGCACGGCCGAGGAGTGGGGCGACGAGCGGATCGTGCCGGTCACGCTCGACGTCACCGACCCCAAGTCCATCGCGGCCGTGGCAGACGAGGCCGACGACGTAACCGTGCTGATCAACAACGCGGGCGCGTCCACCGGCGCCTCGCTGCATTCGGGCGACCTGGCCGCGGCGCGCGGTCTGTTCGACACCAATTTCTGGGGACAGTTGGAGGTGACCAACGCCTTCGCTCCGGTCCTCGCGGCCAACGGTGGCGGTGCCATCCTCAACGTCCTGTCGGTTCTGTCCTGGCTCGGCGTCGCTGACGCCTACAGCGCTACCAAGGCAGCGTTCTGGTCTGCGACCAACAGTCAGCGGCTCGCGCTGGCCAAGCAGGGCACCCAGGTCACCGGGCTGCACCTCGGCTACACCGACACCCCCATGGCGGCCGACGTCGAGACCGAGAAGAACGACCCCGCCGACGTCGTCGCCGCAGCATACGACGGCCTCGCAGCCGACGCCCAGGAGATCCTGGCCGATGAGACCAGCCGGAAGGTCAAGGCCGGCCTGGCCGCCCCCGTCGAGGTGCTCTACGCGAGCTTCACCAGCTGAGCCCGTGTGTTCAGACGCGCCCCAGTTCGCTGGGACGCGTCCCGCTCCGCCTCTCCACGCCTGGTGAGGTGTTTGTACATCCGATGCAGGAAGACGCAGGAAAAGGACTACCCAGAACCATGACCACCACATCCACCGACGGAGCCGCGTCGACAGAGAGCCCATCCATCGCCGACCTTGGTGTGGCAGCCGCTGCGGCCGCGATCCGCCAAGGCGAGATCACCGCTACGGAGTACTCGACGGCGCTCTTGGCAAGCGCCCGGGAGCACGCGGACTTGAACTCCTTCATCACGATCGACGATTCAGCGGTACTCGACGCCGCCCGGGAAGCGGACCGGGCCCGCGCCGCGGGGTCGAACGCCCCGCTCCTCGGCGTCCCCTTCGGGATCAAGGACAGCTACGCAACACGCGGCCTGCGCACGACTCTCGGCGTGAAGACTCTCGACACCTTCGTTCCCCGCCATGACGCTGAGATCGTCGCAGTCGTCAAGTCGGCCGGCGGCATCGTCTTCGGCAAGAACAACCTCGTCGAGATGTCATGGGGACTGACCGGCGACAACAGCGGATACGGGCAGGTGAAAAACGCCGCCGACCGCCAGCGCGTCTCGGGCGGATCCTCGAGCGGCTCGGCGGTCTCCGTCGCCGCCGGAATCGTGCCGGCGTCCTTCGGCGGTGACACGGTCGGCTCGGTCAGAGTGCCCGCTTCCCTGAACGGCGTGGTCGGCTTCAAGCCCACTACTGGTCGCTGGCCACGCGGTGGAGTCGCCCCGGTCTCGCATGTCCTCGACACCACAGGCCTGCTCGCACGCAGCGTTGAGGATTGCATCCTGATCGACCAAGTCATCACAAGCGGCCCGATCGAATCCCAGCCCGTACGCGCGGACTTGGAAGGGATCACGTTCGCCTACGCGCCCGATCACTATCTGGGACTGATAGATCCCGATATCAACGCACACTTCGCCGACGCGATCCGACACCTCAGCGACGCCGGCGCCGAGGTGCGCGAAGTCGACCTGGGGCCGGACTTCTCCGAGCTCGCAGGCCGACTGACATGGAACATCTTCTTCCGCGAGACGCGCCAGGCGATCATCGACTTCCTCAACCAAACCGGCTTTCCCGTCACCTTCGACGAGATCTACCACGATCTCAAGCCCCAACTGAGGGAAGCATGGAGCTTCCTGGTGGTGCCCTCCGGTGACGGCTACCTGCCCGACGCCGCCTTCGACGAGGCCCTCTGGGTCGACCGGCCCGCCTTGCAGAGCCGTTTCCAGACGATTTTCACCACCACCGGTGTCGACGCGCTCCTGCTGCCCACCACCCCGGCACTCGCGCCGCTGATCACCGCACAAGGAAAGTTCACGGTCGCAGGCCAGGAAGTCGACGACCTCTTCCTGGCCAGAAACACCATCCCAGCCAGCGGAGCAGGCTTGCCCGGCATCACCCTGCCCCTCGGCACCTCGGAAAGCGGCCTGCCCTTCGGCATCGAACTGGACGGCGAACGCGGAAGCGACCCCCGGCTCCTCAACACCGCGCGGCGCGTCGAGAGTATCCTCACCAGCGTGCGAGCAGCGGTGTAATCGCCGGTGCCTCATCTGGGCTGCACGGTAATCACCGAGCTTCCTGTCCACTCGCGTCCCGTGCTCAGTCGAGAGGCCGTTTCATGAGGTGGAAGGTCCGTTGTCGGCCAAGCGATGGCACCTCTGCGCGTTGAGTGAGCCGCGCTTGGCCGGCGCGCGATGCGTGATGGATCGCACCCAATCCGCATCCCGCATCCCGCCGAACGGACCGCGTCCTACGCGCTCTGAAACTGCGCGACCGTCCTAACAGCTGTACGTCAAACGAGAGTTCAAAGTGGACGCTGACCTGTGGTTCACCGTGCTGGGGCCGATCAGAGCGTGGCGTGGCGGCAGCGAGCTCGATCTTGGGACTCCTCAACAACGCAAGCTGCTGGCCTCGCTTCTGCTTCGCGAGGGCTCACAGATTTCGGTGCGCGAGTTGTCGAACATGCTGTGGGGCAGCGCCACACCCGACACCGCAACAGCCGTCATCCGCACCTACGTCGCCCGGCTACGCCGAGAACTCGATGGAAGCCCTATCCGACGACAGGATTCGGTGATCGCCACGGTTCAAGGTGGGTACAGGCTCGTAAACAGGCCAGACAGCTTCGACTTGGCGATGTTCCGGCGCGAAGTGTCAACTGCCGAGGAGGCGAGCAAAGCGCGAGATCCACGCCGAGCCGCCGAGCATCTACGAACAGCTCTCGCGCTATGGCACGACGAGCCGCTCGCCGGCCTCCTAGGAGAGCACGCCTCTGCGGAACGCGCTCGGCTCGAGCTGCTGCGCCTGGGTGCTTTGTCGAGATGGTTCGAGCTCGAACTTGAGCTCGGCTCGCACACGGCGATCATCCCCGAGCTCACCCAGCTCGTCGGGCAGCACCCGCTGGACGAGCACCTTCACGAACTGCTGATGCTCGCGCTCTACCGTTCGGGCCGCCAGGCACAGGCACTGGCCATCTACCGAAACGTCCAAGAGGTGCTCGCCGAGGAGCTCGGCGTCGATCCCGGACCGGACCTCCAGCGGATGTACGGACGCATCCTCCAAGCCGACCCCGACCTCCTCGCAACTACCGCGGAGGCAGGCACACTGGACAACGCTGAGGAAGATCACGAACCGGAGCCCGCGCACACAGTCACCGTCGTCGACCGCGCACCCGACATCATGGGGCAACACCCGACGGCACCGACGAGGCTGCCGCCGCGTCTAACCGTGTTCGCCGGGCGCAGCCGAGAGCTTGCAGCGGCGCGCGAGATGCTCGCAGATCCGGACACGCGACCGGGCACCGTCGTAGTCAGCGGCATGGCCGGCGTCGGGAAGACGACCTTCGCAGTGCACTGGGCCCGGCAGATCGCCCAGCACTTCCCCGACGGGCAGTTCTACCTCAACCTGCGCGGCTTCGCTCCAGACGACGATCCCGTCGACGCGCTCAAGGCTGTCCGGACCGTTCTTGAGATCCTCGGCCTGCGCCCCGGGTCCGTACCCGACGACCTGGACGCAGCCGTAGCGCTGTACCGGGGTGTCCTGGCCGAGCGCCGCGTGCTGCTCCTGCTGGACAACGCCCGGCTCGCGGCCCAGGTACGACCCCTGCTGCCCGACAGCTCGGGCAGCCTAGCCGTCGTGACCAGTCGCAACCGGTTGGCAGGACTCCAAATATTGGACGGAGCGCGCTCGATCCTCCTCGAACCCCTTCCCGCGGCTCAAGCCCGAGAGCTGCTGGTCCGACGCATCGGCGGGCAACGGGTCGCAGACGAGCCCGAAGTCGTCCAGGAAATCATCGACCGCTGCGGCAGGCTCCCCCTGGCTCTCTCCATCGTGGCCGCCCGCTGCGCAACGCACGCCCAGTTCACCCTGGACGCCGCCACCACCGCGCTACGCGGGGACCTCGGCCTCGCACGGATAGCCACCAGCCTCGACGCACTTAGCCTGTACGAAGCATATGACTGCGACGTTGACCCGCGTCACGTGTTCTCCTGGTCGTACCGAACACTGAGCCCACCGGCCGCGCGACTATTTCGCCTAGCTGCCCTGCACCCCGGGCCCGACATGTCGATCGCGGCGCTCGCAAGCTTGACCGGACTTTCCCGCCAGCCGACGCTCAGCCACCTGGCAGAGTTGAGCAACGCCCACCTCCTCATCGAATCAGCCCCGGGCCGCTACGAATTCCACGACCTCCTCCGCGCGTACGCCGACGAACTCAAGCAGCGGCTTGATCCTCCGGAGGAGCAGCAGCAAGCGCAGCTCCGAATGCTCGACCACTACGTGCACAGCACTATCGCAGCTTTGCGTCAATACAATGACCTCGAACCCATATCCGAGGCTCCTGTTCTTCGACCGGCTGTCGCCGTCGAAGCATTCTGCGACCGAGATGCTGCGCTGCGCTGGTACGAAACCGAATCGCCAGTGCTTATGGCCGTCGCGCACCAGGCCCGCATGCAGGACCATTTGGAGCATGTTTGGCATCTCGCGTGGGCAACGGACACTTATCACTACCGCTCCGGCCGCGGCCGTAACGCCGCAGTCATGCACACCTGGGCCCTGGAAGCTGCCGAGTACCTCGACCGATCGCTTTGGCAAGGCATATCCCATCGATTCCTGGGCGACGTCCATGCCGACCTTGGGAGCTTCACCGAGTCGGTGATGCACATCGAAGCAGCCCTGGCCATTTTCGACACGCACCACGACGTGAAGCGCCGAGCCGACTGCTACTTGACCCTGGCCCGGGTGGCCCGCCGGCAAGGAGACGGCAGGGAGAGCATCGCCCACCTCAAGCGTGCCGCGGAAATCGGTCAGCACCACGGTGACCAACTCCTCGTGGCTACTGCGCTCAACAATATGGGCGAGCAGTACGGAGATATCGGCGAACACGACACAGCGGTGAAACTGTGTCGGGAGGCTCTCGACTTGTGGACAGAGCTCGATGACCAGCACGCCCTGGCCAACTGTTACGACACCCTAGGCCACTCAGTTTTCCACCTCGGCGAACACGAACAGGCCTTCAAATATCTCCAATACGCTATCGACACCTTCCAGGACCTCGGCGACAAGGGCAACCAAGCCAACTCGCTCTCCCGCCTGGGCGACGCGTGCGCGGCTCATGGTGACAACGCCGCGGCAATCGCCGCCTGGTCGAACGCCTTCACCATCCTGAAGTCGTTGGACGAGGCCGATCCTGGAGAACTCGAGACGAAACTGCGGCGTGCCGGTACATATGGCGGGGTCGTCCAGTGATCGGTATGAAGAGGTTGTGAAGGGGTCTGCCGGCGTCCGGAGGAAAGCCGTCCGCCGAAGGCGATGGCGCGACCGCCAACCCCTCACAACACCGGCCACGCGGTCAGTGATGATTTCGCTCTGCACGGCGAGCGCGCCTTCACCGGCGGCTTCAACTGGTACCGCAACATCGAGCGAAATCACGAACTGCTGGCGCCCTTCCGTGGCCGGGTGATCGACCGGCCCGCGCTGTACATTTTCGGCGACCGGGACACGGTCACCTCGTTGAGCGGCGGTGCGCCGGGCCTGATGACGAAGCTTCCCGAAACTCTTCCGCGCCTCCACGGCGTAGTGAAGCTCAAAGGCTGCGGGCACTGGACGCAGCAGGAGCGGCCGGCCGAGGTGAACTCGGCACTATTGGGATTCTTCGCGGACACGGTCGGACGCTCCGCGGAGTGACACGGTTCGCCGCTGGTGAACCACGTGCACTTTGTTCGAACATTCGCATCGTTGCACGGTAGGTGAGCTGCCTCAGAGCGGGAAGCCGTGCGGCTGCGCTCTCGAGGTGATCTGCTACCACTGGGTCACGCGAGTGCATCGAGCACGTCGCGGCCCGGAGCGGTCGCGTCAACGGACACACGTCGCGCTATCTCGGCGCCGAAGAAGGCGTCCACTTACACCGGGCTGCTATCGGCTTTCCCGATGTGATCTGCCAGATCTTTTCGTCGAACTCGATCCCGAAACAGGGCTCCAGCATGGTGACGCACCATGTTCGTCCTCTCAACCCATGTGCAAGGAGCGTCATGCCACAGCAGATTCTGATCGTCGGGGGCACCTCGGGCATCGGCCGCGAACTGGCGGCCACCTATGCCGAGCGCGGCGCCTCGGTGGTGATCGCGGGACGCCAAGCGGAGCGCGCCCGGAAGGTCGCCGCCGAGATGAACGCTGTCAGCAAAGACGGTGGTGCGGTCCGCGGCATCGCGGTCGACCTGTCCGAGCCGGAAGGCGTCGTGGACGCGCTGCACGACATCGAGCAGGTGGACTCGGTGGTCCTCACGGGGATGCAGCGTGACCGCAACACCCTGGCAGAGTACAACCCGGCCGGCGCGAAGGAGCTTGCCGTCGTCAAGGTCGTCGGCTACACCATGGTCCTGCACGCCCTTCGAACCCGGTTCTCGCCGTCCGGTTCCGCGCTGCTGTTCGGCGGCATCGCCAAGCACGCGCCGTACCCCGGTTCCACAACGGTCACCGCGGTCAATGCCGCGATCGTGGGCATGGTGACCACCTTGTCCAGGGAGTTGGCGCCAATCCGGGTGAACGCCATCCATCCCGGCGTGGTAAGTGACAGCCCGTACTGGATCGGGAACGAGTCCGCCATCGAGGCGGTCCGCGCAAGTCACGAGTCTGATGAGCCTGGTGCCTCACCTGTCTACAGCGCTTGATCAGTCGTCTAGACCTGTCGGTTCGCCCTGCGCCGCCGTGAGGTCCTGCGGCAGAGCAAAACAGTGCCGGCAGACGCTGCAACCCGGCCGGCCTCCCGCAGCGCTGCGGACAGCAAATTCGACCGCGAGTCGGCATCCCGGACGATTCGGTATGTCAATGTCTTACTAGTCATCTATCTTTCCCATACGCGCCGTCGATATCGCGATGCGACGCTTGCCACGAAGTAGGGGCGTGACCTGGCACTGGGTAGCGTCGCCGGTCATTTACCCAAGCAAAACGCGCCCCATCGCAAGGCGAGGGGGTCAGCATGAGGAGAGAAGTGCCTTCCACCATCGATTTGCGCGAATCCTCCATCGCCGAACTCCGTCATCGGTTGAGCGGTCCGGTGTTCTTGCCGGGAGAGCCTGGCTATTCCGAGGAGTGCAGCACTTTCAACCTGACGACCCCGCTACGGCCAAGGATCGCGGTCGGCGCGGAAACCGTGGGCGATGTTCAGGCCGCGGTTCGATTCGCCGCAGTGCACGACCTCGGAATCGCGATCCGCGGCGGCGGACACATAGTTGCCAAGCAACGACAGGACGTCGTTCTCGTCAACATGAGCCGTATGCGCGCTGTCAGCGTCGATGCGGATGCGCGGCGGGTGCGGTTCGGTGGTGGAGCCCTGTGGCAGGACGTGTTGGACGCGGCCACACCATTGGGTCTGGCCCCCATGAACGGGTCATCGCCGACGGTGGGCGCCACGGGATACCTACTGGCCGGCGGCCAGAGCCCGTGCCTGGGCCGATCGTTCGGCTGGGCCGCCGAGCACATCAACGCCCTGGAAGTGGTCACGGCCGACGGTGTGTCTCGCAGGGTCACGGCCGAAGCCGAGCCGGAGCTCTTCTTCGCCCTTCGGGGAACCAAGGGCAACTTCGGCATCGTCACCGCGGTGGAGTTGGAGCTCTTTCCGGTCACTCACATCTATGGCGGTGGCCTGTGGTTCGCCGGCGAGGACGTCGCCGAGGCACTCCACGCCTGGCGGGATTGGGCTGCCAACATCCCCGATGAGATGTCTTCATCAGTTGCCATCCAGCGGCTGCCGCCGGATCCGGCCCTGCCGGCTCCGCTGCGCGGAGCGTTCGTGGTGCATGTGCGCATCGCGTACAACGGCCCCGCTGAGGCGGCTGAGAAGCTACTCGTTCGCTTGCGCAGTGCGGCGCCCGCGATCCTCGACACGATCGGTGACCTGACCTACGCGCAAGCAGCAACGATCCACCTGGATCCACCGATGCCGCTGCCTTACGCCGATCGCTCCTGCGGGCTGGCCGAACTGACCGCGCAGTCCGTTGACGCGCTGGTCCGGGTCGCCGGTCCGCAATCGGACTGTAAGTTGGTGAGCATCGAATTGCGCCGTCTGGGCGGCGCGCTCGACCGAGAGCCAGCCACACCGGATGCCATTCCAGCACGCGGCCTGCCGTACCAGCTCTTCGCCTTCGGTGTGGGACCCGAAGAGCAGATGCCCGAATTGCGCACACAGCTCGCCGCGGTGGTCGACCAGCTGCGGCCCTGGGCGGACGTCCGCCGCTGCGTGAGTTTCCTTTCGCCGGACGAGGCGGTCGACCAGCGCGGCATGCGGGAACTCTATGGCGCGGAACTCTACGATCGTCTCGCTCGAATCAAGCGAGAATACGATCCGACGAACATGTTCCGGGTCAACCACAACATCGAGCCCGCCTGATGTAACACGACAGCGTCCCCGGTGCAACATCGTTGCGTTCAGCGCTCTGAGGTTGTGTCAGGTGCCGGGACGGGAGCGCGGGACCTCTGGTAGATCTCTGGTGCTGAGCGCGGAGGTCGGTGTACCGGAGGTCCTGTTGCCTTTGCCTGGCCGGCGACGACCGGCCCTTTCGGCCACGCTTCAACGGAGTTTGTCGTGGTGCAGGATCTCAATGGGTTGTCCTCGACACCCTGCTCGAAACGGTCCTGCACTAGATCGGCGACGCCGCGCGGCGGTTGGTGACCAGGACCCGTAGCGGACGGTCAGCTCCGCGGCGCCGTGCTGCTCCCCTGCTTGGCCGGGCTGACTTCGACGTCGCCGACGGTCAGGTCGCCGTGGTCGCGCTCGCATTCCAGGACTATTCGCACCGGTGTCCCGCAGTCGCGGTGCTGGAGCTGTGCCACGGCGGGCCCTCGCCAGCGTGAGCCCCACAGGAACATCGGGGCGATGACAGGATAGAACTCCCTCCCCGACTCGGTCAGGTGGTACTCGTGACGGGTGCGCCGCCCGGGTTCCTTGTACGGGCGGCGCCCGAGAAGGCCTTCGGCCACGAGGGACTTGAGTCGGGCGGCGACGATCTGCTCGCTGACGCCAACGCGGGTGGCAAAGTCGTCGAACCGGGTCGTGCCGTAGAAGGCCTCGCGCAGGACGAGGAACGCCGAGCGCTGCGAGACGGCATCCAGGCTGCGGGAGATGGGGCACCACTCCGCTCTCGGCGCGGCAGCCTCGGACATGGTCAGCGCATATTCGGGCATAGGAAACATTCCAGCTGGCTTTATCAAATAGTAGTTAGCAAACAGAGCCCTGGCCCAGAATCTGTCAAGCCAGGGTGCGCCCGGCTCCGCCTCGAAGCGCCTGAACGCGAGCACGGCGACGGTGGCCTGGACCGTCTCGGGGCACGCGCCGGCCTTCGGCATCGCCCTCATCCCGCCAGGCCGGGCCCCGACCAGTTCGGCCACAAGCGGATCTTCGTCTCCGGGCTGATCTTCACCCTGCCCAGCGTCGCGTGCGGCCTGTCCCAGACCGGCGCCGAACTCGTCGTCTCTCGCGTCGTCCAGCTGGTTCAGATATTGTTGCCGCCCAAGAAGTCGAGCCGGGTCTTCAGCCTGATCGGCGTCACGATCGGACTTTGGTGCGTCGTGCGGCAGGTCAGCTGGCGACCGTGAGGCGGGCCGCGCAGATTCGTTGCCCCCGTGTCGTCATTGATGTTGATTTCGTAAGCGACCGTGCTGCGTCCCGGATGGACGGCGGCGGCGATCCCGGTGACCATGTCCTTCGCGAGGGGTCGCGACAGCGGCTGGCTGCTCCAGGTGGGGCGGGTGTCCGGCGACGTCGATGACGCTGGTGTGCGTCAGCGGGAAAACGAGTGTGAACGTAAGCCGCAACCAGGTCGGCTGGGATCACCGGGTCCGCAGCGCCGCCAACAGGGGGCCGCGGCAGTCATAACAGCACGACCGGCTCAAAGCCTCACTGCGCCCGGCCGCGCTGACGAGCCCGGTGGGCGCGCAGGTTCTCCGCTTTGCCGCAGATCCTGGTGGAGTGCCACACGCCGCTGTTGTTGCGGGATCGGTCGTAGAAGGTCGTTCCGCAACGCGAGTAGTGACAAACTTTGACACGACGCCACAAGTCCAGCTGCTGCGCCTCAAAGATCTCTGCCATGACGAGCGCGGCAACATACCTCCACCCCCGCCCGCGCGGTTCTAGAGACACCCGACCGTTGCGGTCCAAACGCAGCCCGACTGTCGCGACATGGATCGACGGCACCTCTTCAGAGGCGGTCTCCAGTCCATCGCGATCCACGTTGGACAACGAGCGGTGCAGCTCGGTCCGAAGACCGCGCAGTTCCTCCAGATCTCGCTCTGGCAACTCGACCGCCGCGGCGGTTCTGCCAGTCTCCTCCGACCAGCAGGCGAGTGCCTCGTCGAGCCAGGGCTGGGCGTGGGCGACATCATCGAGGAGATCGGCCGCACGCGGCTTTCCTGCGGAGAAGGTGTTAAGCAGGTCGGTCACGAGACCCAATCCCAACGGCGCGGAGGTTGTCTCATAACGCGCGGAGGCTGGCCATGGCATGGGCAACCCTTTCCATCCGGCAGCAGGTGCACGCCCGCAGACAGCAGGTTGTAGGTACGCACGACCTGCAATGACTGCGTGACCATGAAGATGAAGCCGAACAGCGTGAAGAAGGACATTATCACCGCGAGTCCGGCGGCGCTGAAGCGCATGTTCTGGAGCAGCCGCACGTCGGGCATCGGCTCGGCGACCCGGCGCTCGCACAGGATGAAGACGGCCGGCTGGAGCGCGCTGCCTGCGATCGACCCGGGCGATGCCCAGTCCTGTCAAGGCCGGGCCGTGTGGCCGGGGGTCATTGGATTACGGAAAGAACTGCACGGCCACTGCGATGACGCTCAAGGAAACCGGTCCGAGCGTGAAGAAGACGATCGACTACAAGTAGTGCGCAGCAGAAAGCGGCCGACGACCGGTCCGAGCACGATCGCGGCGCCCGCCGTCGCACCCCACACGCCGATTGACAAGGCATGTTCCTCACGGCTGGTGAAGGTGTTCGTGAGCAACAAGAGCGTCGCGGGGAACGTCATGGCCGCGCCCGGGCCCATCACGGCCCGAGCGGAGATCAGTTCCGCGGGGGTAATCGCGAAGCCGCCGATGAGACTCGCGGCGCCGAAGACGAGGTTGTAGGCGTCTACCACCCATTGCAGCCGAGTGTCGGTGGCGCCGAGGTCACTGGCAGCGCAGCGTTGATCCAGCGCTTTATTCAATCCACTAGCTAGTCCAGTTCCTCTACCTCGCGCTTGCTAAGCTGTACCCATGCGCAGCTACGGCCAACACTGCTCGATTGCCAAGGCCCTGGACCTCGTGGGCGAACGATGGACGCTCCTGATCGTCCGCGAACTGCTGCTGCAGGGCCCGTGCCGATTCACCGACCTGCGCAACGGGCTGCCCGGTATCGCCTCCAACCTGCTTTCCGGCAGGCTCAAGGAGCTCGAGGAAAACGGTCTGATCAGCCGGAACGAGGCGCCGCCGCCGATCGCCACGACGCTCTACGCGCTCACGCCGCGGGGCGTGGAACTCGGGCCAGTGCTCAAGGCGCTGGGCACGTGGGGCGTGCAGTACTACCTGGCCGACAACTACGAGGAGGACGCGGCCCGGCCGTATTGGGAGGAGTACGCGGAATCGGCGAACCGCAGCTCCAAGGTCGAGATGGAGCGCGCGGCACGCGAAGAAGGAGCGCTCAAGGAAGGCCGGCCGGCTGCTGTCGAAGGACGACCATGAACGCCGAGACGCGACCCACGGCCTCGGTCGGCTGAGGCCTCGCCTCGGTGATCGTGACGTAGGTGAACTCCCCCTCGCCATAACACCGCAGGATTTCGGCGAGCCAGTCGTGCACGTTCGTCAGTTCCCAGAGTGCGGAGCCCTTGCGCAGCCTCATGGCGACAATCACCGAGTGTGAACTCGGCGTGGATACGGTGACGATCTGGAAGGGCAGGCCCCGCACGTGCGCGTATCCGGACGACGCACCGTGTTTCGCCGATCCGTGGGCCTGCTTGGCCTTCGAGTCGAAATCCAGGAATGAGTTTCCCCCTGTTGTCCGGAGGGGTTGAGCTCCTGGTCAGGGGGTGCTGATGGGTGTCAGGGCTCGTTGTGTTCGGGTGGGCTGAACGGGTGGCGGGGTCGGGGCCGCGTCGATGGCC